>JBEBFW010000200.1:0-6409 GCA_040081755.1 Parvularculaceae bacterium | reverse complement strand
GCTTGAGGTCGGCGAGCGTCAGCGCGTCGAGCCGTCCGCACACAAATTCAGGCGTCAGGATTTCGCCGAACGTGAACAGCTGACCGGCCGCCAGTTCGATGCGGCTGGCCGGACTTTCAAGGCTCATCAGGCGCATCGATTTCAGCATCGCCCGCGCGCGGCTGAGTTCATCGTCCCGCATGCCGCGGGCGGCGCTCTCGATCTCCCCACGCAACAATTGGACGGCCTCGAGCGCGTCCTCGCCATCGGTCCCGATATAGGCGGCGAGCGCGCCGGTTCCGGCATAGCTCTCCGCAGCGGCGTATACGGAGTAAGCGAGCCCCCTCTCCTCGCGGATAGACTGGAAGAGGCGCGAGGCCATGCCGCCGCCGAGCGCTTCGGCGAAAACGGACATGGCGAAATAGTCCTTGTGCTCCGTTCCGACGCCCGGAAAGGCCGCCGCCACATGGCATTGCTCGATGTCGCGATCGTCATGGGCGGCGCCCCCGACATAGCGCGCCGACGCGGGCCGCGGATTGGCGTCGCCCGCGGGCAGGCCGGCAAGTCGGGCTTCGACGTCGCGGGCGATGGCGTCGGGATCGATCGCCCCCGCCGCCGCCACCACCAGATTGGCGCGGCCATAGAGCCTCTCCATGAACGCGCGCAGGCGCGCCGGATCGTGACTGCGCACGGTCTCGACGGTTCCGAGAATGGGACGGCCGAGCGACTGGCCCGTGAAGAGTTTTGTCTGGAGAAGTTCGCCGACCGCGTCGTCCGGGGCGTCAGCGGCCTCGCCGATCTCCTGGATGACGACTTCCTTTTCCTTCTCAAGCTCGGCCGCGTCGAGCAGAGGCTCGGTCAGAATGTCCGTGAGCAGATCGACCGCCAGCGGAACGTCGTTCTTGAGGATGCGCGCATAATAGCCCGTGCGCTGATAGCTGGTCGCGGCGTTAAGGTAGCCGCCGACGCTCTCGATCGCCTCAGCGATGTCCCGCGCCGTGCGGCGGCGCGTGCCCTTGAACGCCATGTGCTCGAGAAGATGCGCAACGCCGTTCTCCTCCGGCGCTTCATCGATGGCGCCGGCGTTCGCCCAGACGCCGATGGCGGCGCTCTCAAGGGACGGCATCGGATCGACGATCAGGCGGACGCCGTTGCGCAGCGCGATGACTTCAACCATCCTTCAGGAAACCTCGCATAGCTGAAACTTCTTCTCGGCAGGGCTGCCGATGAGGAGCGCGCGGCCAAGGCGCGCGGCGACGGTCGCGCCCGCAATCTTCTCGCCGCTGTCGGTGAATATCGCGCGCGGCCTTGACGGCAGATCGCCGAGATCGTCGTAGCCGAACACGATCGAGCCGGCCTTGGAGCCCTTTCTGGCGGGAGAAAAAAGCGTCTTCGGCTGCGCCCCGATCCAGAGCGTGCCGGTCGGATCGATATTGATGTTGTCCGCGGCGGCGGCGAGCGGGATCGATGACGCAAGCGTCAGATTGCCGACGCCGATGTCCCGGTCGTAAACCTTGAGCGCCGCGCCGGCGGTCTCGGTCACATAAACGCGCTTTCCGTCGAGACTGGTCGCGATCCCGCTGGCGAAGCGCAATCCTTCCGCCGCGACGCGCCAGGCGACGCCGTCAAAAAGCATGACGCGGCCCGAAGCCGCGCGAAAGAGATACTGCGCCGCGCCAAGGAGGCTGTCGCGGCCCGGATCGAGATCGTTCGTCACATAGAACGCGCGCGGACCGACGGCGACGATGTCGCTGGGGCTGGTGAGGCGCCGCTCGGAAAAGGTCTCAAGGTAGCGAAGATCGCCATTGGGCTCGACATCGTAAAGCTCGACCGATCTGGCGGCGGCGTTGGCGACAAAGAGACGGCGCACCGCGCCGTCGTCGTAAAGGCTCAAGCCCACCGGCTCGAACGAGGCGGGCGCGCCGCCCGTGCGGTCGCGCCAGGCGCCGTCCGCAAGCGGATCGTCGATCGAGAAAACGAAAACGCCGCCCCGCTCTTTCGCCTCGCTCGACTGGCGATCGTAGGACGCGATGAAAACGCGCCGCGAGTGCGCGTCGATCTGCATGTCTTCTGGCCCGGCGATGCCCGAGACCGGCGCGCAGGAGCCCTTGAACGGCTCCTTGACCACCCTCGCGCCAGCCATGAGGTTCAGCGAAAAGAGGGCGACGGCGCCTACGGCGAGCGCCGAGACCAAAGCGCCGACCCTGAAGAACAACTGTGACATCCGAACTCTTAACTCTCAGCCGCAGCGCTGAATTCAACGGCCGCGCAAGCGGGCGCGAGCTATAGCAACCGTCAGCCGCCCGCGCTATCCCGGGCGTCCGCAGAATTTGGGGTGGGCGAATGAATCTCTGGCGTTGGGCGGCGCTGTCCGCGGTCGCGGTGATCGCGATCGCTCTCGGTTTTTTGCCCATTCCGGGGATGGACGCCTGTTCCACAGCTCGCGAGCCAACTCTTGCTTTTGAGCTGGTCAAGACGCCGGCGGAAGCGGCCGCTCTCTTTCCGGATCATTGCCGGTCCGCGCACATGTCGGCGCAGCGGACGGCGCTCCATCTCGATATCTGGGCGTTCGTGCCGGCCTATTCGATCCTCCTCATTCTGAGCTTTCTGGCCTTGAGGCGCGAGGGCGGCGCCCTTGCGGCCCGCGCCGCCTCGTTGGGAATGGTGACGCTCGCGCTCGCGGCGCTTTTCGACTGGTTCGAGAATTATCAGCTCTTGCGCATTCTCGATGATTTTCCGGGTTCGCAAGCGACCATCGATCTTCTCATCCCCGCGCCCCGGGCCAAATTCATCCTGCTGGGTCTTGCTGTCGCCGGGGTGGGGGCCCTGCACTTCGCCCGCGGGCTCCGTCTCGGGCGGTGGCGCATGCTGGCGGGCGGGGTCACGGCGCTCGGCGGCCTCGTCTCGGCCGGCGGCGTTCTGGTCAATCGGGATTTGATCCTCCCCGCCGCAGCGGCGGCCTGGCTCGCCTTGATGGCTGCGACCTTCATCCTTGCGGCTCGCAAGCCGGCCTGAGGCCCCCGAATTTCCATGGGCCCGCAAGGGATTGCCTTTGTGCGCCCGTCCGCGTATGAGCCCGCGCTTCGCCCCGAGCCAGGACCAGCCAGACCATGAAGCAAGGCATTCACCCCGACTATCACACGATCAAGGTCGTCATGACGGACGGTACGTCCTTCGAGACGCGATCGACCTATGGCGCGCCGGGCGCGACGCTCAATCTCGATATCGACCCGAAAAGCCACCCGGCCTGGACCGGCGGCCCGCAGCAGCTCACCGAGCGCGGCCGCGTTTCCAAGTTCAATCAGAAATTCGGCGCCGTCGGGTTGAAGAAATAGAGCCCCGGGCGGACCCTGTCCGCTGCTTCGCGACAGCCGGATGAACGGCGGATTTTGATCCGCCCCCACGCGCTATTGCAGCAGCTTCGGATCGACCTCCCAATAGCGGATGCGCTCGCGCTCGACTTCGGCGAGAAGCCCTACGAAAACGGGGCACTGGGCGCGTTGTCGGTTCGCGGGTCTTGACATTTGTTTCCTATGGGATACTATCCATGCAGGTTCTTCAGTCCGAGGTCTTTTCGCTTTGGCTGAGAGGGCTCAGAGACACCAAGGCGCGGGTACGAATTCTGGCGCGCCTCCGGCGCATGGAACTTGGAAATCCCGGCGACGTGAAATCGGTCGGCGACGGCGTTTACGAGATGCGGATCGATTACGGTCCCGGATACCGTCTTTACTTTGTCCGACGCGGGCGGGACCTCATCGTCCTTCTCGCTGGCGGCGACAAGAGCAGTCAGGACAGAGATATCGCGCGGGCAAAAGCGCTCGCGGAGGAGTGTTGACCATGGCGTTGAAAACCACGCGGTTCGATGTCGCCGAGCATCTCGAGACGCTCGATGACGTCGCCGCTTATCTTGAAGCCGTGTTCGAGGACGGCGATCCGGCGCTCATCGCTGACGCTTTCGGCGTCGTCGCGCGCGCCAAGGGCATGACCGAAATCGCCGAATCATCGGGCCTGACGCGCGCGAGCCTCTACAAGGCGCTGTCGAAAGACGGCAACCCGGAGTTTGCGACCATCCTCAAGGTCATGAACGCGCTCGGGCTCAAGTTTTCGGTCGCCGCGAACGGATGATCGCCCGATCCAGGCGATCCGCGGCGCGCGGGCGTCACTGCAGCAACTGCGGATCGACCTCCCAATAGCGGACGCGCTCACGCTCGACCTCGGCGCGCTGTTCGTCCGAGAGGAGATCATAGGCGGCATCGAGAAGCTCGGGGCCGTAAATGCCGACAGCGAAGGTACTTACCAATCCTTTGGAGGACGCTGAAACGATCCTCCGGCCGTCGGGCGCAAAGGCGACGCTCTCAATCGGCTGTCCTAAGCCATCCACAATCAGCAGGGCCGCTCCGGTCCTTGCATCCCAAATACGGGCCGTCTCGTCCCACGACCCCGTGGCGATGCGTTCGCCGTCCCCTGAGAATGCGGCGCTCGTAAGCATCCCAAGGTGCCCTTCGAGCGTCAGTACCGGCGTTCCCGTCCCGGCGTTCCAGATGCGCGCAGTCTGGTCGCTCGACCCCGTCAACACCTGGGCTCCGTCAGGCGAAAAGCCAACTGTCGAAACGCCTCCCTGATGACCCGTCAGGACCACGGCCTCGCCCGTCGCCGCGTCCCAGACGCGGGCAGTTGCATCGTTGGAGCCGGTCACCGCGTATCGGCGATCCGGCGAGAAGCTGGCGCTCACAACGAAGCCTCGATGCCCTTCGAGGATCGCAAGCGAGGCACCCGTCTTCGCGTCCCAGATACGGGCGGTCCGATCTTGCGACCCGGTGACGACGCGCTGGGCGTCCAGCGAGAACGCAGCGTATTCGACATGGCCCACATGCCCGTCGAGAGTTTGAACCAAGGTCGCAGTCGTTGTATCCCATATACCGGCTGTCCCACCAAGGGCCGCGGCGACCACGCTTTTTCCGTCGGGCGAAACGGCGGCGCTGCGGTCGTCGCCGCGATGCCCCTTGAGCGTCTTGATCACGGCACCCGTGCCCGCATCCCAAACGCGAACAGTCCTATCGTGTGAACCCGCCATAACGCGAGCGCCGTCCGTCGAAAACGCGGGTCTCTTGAACCGGGCGCCGTCTCCTCCGAGAGCCAAGAGCGGTGCCCCCATCCTAGCATCCCAAATACGCGCTGTGAGGTCTCCAGACCCGGTAAGAATCCGGCTGCCGTCAGGCGAGAACACGACGCTGTTGACGTCGCTCCCATGTCCTTCGAGGGCTGCGATGGCTTGGCCTGTACTCGCGTTCCAAATCCGCGCCGTCCTATCGAGAGACGCTGTAGCTACACGCGTTCCATCCGGTGAGAAGGCGACGCTTTGCACACGATCCGAGTGCCCCTCGATAGCGACCAGCAGCTCTCCGGTCCTCGCATCCCATATCTTCGCGACGCGGAACTCTCCCGTGACGATTCGGTCGCCATCGGGTGAAAATGCGGCGCTCTGGATCCCGGTGTCTGGGACCCTCAGCGCGACGATCTCCGCTCCAGTTGTCGTGTCCCACACCCGCGCGGTCCCGTCCCAGCCGCTAGTGACAACTCGCTTTCCGTTCGGCGAAAAGGCGGCGCTTTCGACGCCTAGCTTGTGCCCTTCGAGCGTCATCAGCAGAGCGCCAGTCCTTGCATCCCAAATGCGGGCGGTGCTGTCCGAGGAGCCGGTGACAATATGTGCGCCGCTGATTGAGTAAGCGACGGCTCTGACCGATCCCCAATGGCCCTCAAGCACGAAAAGCATCGCCCCAGTCCTCGAATCCCAAACACGCGCGGTGTCGTCTATGGAGCCCGTGACAACGCGTCGGCCGTCGGGCGAGAAGGCGGCGCTGACGACTTCACCCTGACTTCCTTCAAGGACCAGCAGCGGGGCGCCTGTTCTCGCGTTCCAGACGCGCGCGGTCTTGTCCGTGGAAGCCGTGACAACTTGCAGGCCGTCTTTGGAAAAGGCGGCGCTGTGGACCATTGCCGCGTGGCCGTCAAACAGAACCGCCGCGCTGTCATGGGCTCGAAACAGCTCCGCTCTAGACTGCGAGAAGCGGGCTGCGTCGCCGCGATTGGACCATTTTCTCGGCTGGCCTGCGAGAGCAGCGGCGATGGCCTGCCCTTTAAGCCCCTGCTCGCGCAGCCTCGCCGATCGAGCCGCGAACTCCGCCGACCGCACCTGCACGTCTGACGCTTCAAGTGCTCCATTTAGCTGCAAGCGCTTCTGCAATGAGGAGCTCGTCCAGGGCGTTTGTCGGCTGCCGGTCAGTTCGCCGACGTCGAAAAACGCGCTGTCGAGCGCTTCGCCAATGGAAAGCCCCGGCGTCGGCAGATTCCTCAGCAATGCCTCCGTGAACGGAGAATGAGTGGAGCCTTGCGGTCCCCAGGCGTCGTCGGCGGTTTTGCCGGGCGAGGT
>JBEBFW010000199.1:0-6438 GCA_040081755.1 Parvularculaceae bacterium | reverse complement strand
GAGCCCGCACTTCTCCCACATCTTCTCGGGCGAGGGCTATTCGGCGGGCTATTACGGCTATCTGTGGGCGGACGTTTTGACCTCGGACGCGGCGGAGGCCTTCGCCGCCGCGCCCGGCGGCTTCTACGACAAGGAGGTGGCGAAAAGTCTCGTCGCCAATCTCTTCAGCCCGAGGAACTCCGTCGATCCGGCCGACGCCTATCGGGCCTTCCGCGGGCGCGAGGCCGGCATCGCGCCCCTGATGCGCGATCGAGGGTTCCCGGTGACCGGGGAGTAGGGGGGCCCGCGACGCGGTTGACAGCGTTCTCGCGGCGAGTCGCCGCAAGGAGATTTCTTTAGCGAATTGAGGGGCTTAAGCGCGCCTCGCGCGCTTGACGCTATGTTGCGGCGCCGATAGACATGCCGCGACTTGGCGCGGGAGTTTCTCGCGTCTCCTTCCGGGCATGCCCATGGCGGACGTCGAACGTGGACCGGACGCCGGCAAGCATCAACCGCCCTCGCTGGATGAGTTTTCGAAGCGTCTCGACGCCGTTCGCGGCGATCCGGAGGCGACGAAGCCGCCGCGCGCGAGTGTCGGCCCAGCGCTCGGGCGCGCCATGCGCGTCGCGTCCGAGCTTTTGGCCGCGCTCCTTGTGGGCACGCTGCTCGGTTGGGGGCTCGATCGCCTCACGCATTTAGAGCCGCTGTTTCTCCTGCTGGGGATGCTGTTCGGCTTCGCGTCGGGGGTCTTGAACCTCTACCGCGCCATGAGGGCCGAAAACAAAGCGCCGCCCGCCAGCGGGTGAGCATCGACGAGGGACATGAAGACGATGAGCGGGCTGATCGGGATGCTTAAGGCCGCGGGGCCGATGGAGCAGTTCGAGATCGTGCCCATCGTCCCCTTCGGGATCGGCGGCGTCGATCTTTCCTTCACTAACTCCTCCCTGTGGATGATGATCGCCGCGGGCGCGATTTTCCTGTTCTTCTTTGCCGCGACGCGCGGCCGCGCGCTCATTCCGGGCCGCATTCAGTCGGCGGCCGAGGTCCTGCACGAATTCATGGCGAATCTCGTGCGCGACACCATCGGCCATGACGGCATGAAGTTCTTTCCCTACGTGTTCACGCTGTTCGTGTTCATCCTCGTCATGAACTTCTTCGGGCTGATCCCCTCGATCCCGGGCGTCGCGCACGAGTACCACACCTTCACGCCGACCAGCCATCTGATCGTGACGCTGGCGCTCGCGATGCTGACGATCGGCATCGTGATCGTTTACGGCTTCGCGAAAAACGGCCTCAAATTCTTCAAGCTGTTCGCCCCGTCGGGCCTGCCGCTCTGGCTGATGCCGCTCCTCGTGCCGATCGAGGTGATCTCATTTCTGTCGCGGCCGATCTCGCTCGCCGTGCGACTGTTCGCCAACATGTTCGCCGGCCACATCATCTTGAAGCTCTTCGCCGGATTCGTCGTGTCGCTGATCGGCGCCGGCGGCGTTTTCGCGGCGCTTGGAATTGCGCCTTTCGCCGGCGCGGTCGCCGTCACCATGCTCGAGTTCCTGGTCGCGGCGCTCCAGGCCTATGTGTTCGCGATCTTGACCTGCATCTACCTCGCCGACGCCGCGCACGCCGCGGACCACTAGAAAGAACAAGGAACCACCCTCGCGGGCTCAAGGGGCCGGGCCGCGAAGACGGGATTTCAAGGCTCGGACCAATCAGGAGTGAGACACATGGAATCTGAAGCAGCAAAACTAATCGGCGCCGGACTTGCGGCGATCCCGCTCGCGGGCGCCGGCGTCGGCCTCGGCCTCATCTTCGGCAACTTCCTGTCGGGCGCTTTCCGCAACCCGTCGGCGGCCGCGGCGAACCAGCCGACCATGCTCCTCGCCTTCGCGCTGACCGAGTTCACCGGCCTTCTCGGCTTTGCGATCGCGATGATCATTCTCTACACGTTCTAATTGCGGTTTTCGGTTTTGGGTTTTTGGGGAAACCCGAACACCGAACACCGAAGCCCGAAAACCGAGGACCAGGGCATGAAATTCATCGCAGTCGCCGCCGCCGCCGAAGACGCCGCTCACCACAGTGAAGCGGCCGCGGCGGGGCTGCCGCAATTCGATCCTTCGTCCTGGCCGAGCCAGCTCTTCTGGCTCGCCCTCTTCTTCGGGTTCCTCTACTTCACGATGTCAGGGTATTTCCTGCCGCGCATCGGGCGCACCATCGAAGAGCGCCGCGACCGCATCGCGAACGATCTCGATCACGCCGCCGAGCAACGCCAGAAAGCCGAAGCCGCCGGGAAGGCCTATAATCAGGCCCTTGTCGACGCGACGGCCAAGGCGCGGGGCATCGCCGCAGACACGAGAGCCAAACTCAACGCTGAGACCGCGGCGCTTTCGGCCGAGGCGGACGCCGAGGCCGCCGAAGGCCTCGCCAAAGCCGAAGCGCGCATCGCCGCCATGAAAGCGGATGCGAGCAAGAAGGTGCACGAAGCCGCCATCGAGACCTCACGCGCCATCGTCGCCGCGCTCATCGACGAGACCCCGACGCAGGATTCGGCCTCGGCCGCCTCCGCCCGCGTCTTCGCCTAAAGTAGCCAAAGGACCTCCCGATGCTGTCGCTCGCCGCTCTCGCCGCCGCCGCCGCTGAAGAAGCGGGTGAAGCGCCCAGCGCCGGGCTCCTCGGAGATGCGACGTTTTTCGTGCTCGTCGCCTTCCTGCTGGTGCTAGGCGTCCTCTGGCGCATGGGCGCACACAAAGCGATCGTCGGCGGCCTCGACAAGCGCTCGCAGAAGATCGCTGACGAACTCGACCAGGCGCGCAAGCTCCGCGAGGACGCGCAAGAACTCCTCGCGCAATATCAACGCCGTCAGCGCGAAGCGGAAGACGAGGCGAGGAGCATCATCGATCAGGCGCGCCGCGACGCGGCTGCGCTCGCCGGCGAGCAGCGCAAGAAGATCAACGAGCAGATCGCCCGACGGGCGAAGGCCGCCGAGGAAAAGATCGCGCGCGCCGAAGCGCAGGCCCTGGCGGAAGTCAGGGGCCAGACCGCGGACATGGCGATCGAGATCGCCCGCCGCCTCCTCAAGGAGCGCATGGATCAGGGCGCGCAGGCGGCCCTCGTCGAGCGCGCCATCTCGGAAGTGCGCGCCAAGCTGAACTGATAAGCTGAGGCTCAACTGGCCGCCGCCGCGGGCACGGCTTCTCGGATCCCCCCGCATGTCCGGACCGGCGCGCCTCTAGAAGGTCAAGGCGGCCGGCCCGGGACAGGCGGGCGGCTGATCGTCATTTTGGTCCGTCACAGCAAAGAGAGCGATGCTCTGAAAATGGATAGTCGGCTTTCGGAGCGCGTCACGCGGCGGAAAGCCCAAAGGATTGAAGGAAATAATCGCCAAGGAGAAAAGCGATACCCTCGAGGCCGTTCCGGAACCAGATTCAATTGTCAAAGAGCGAAGGCTTCGAATTTGTGAAGAAAGGCAAGGCGCAAACCCGAACGCATCCACTCTAAGGCCGCTGGCGAGGTGTAGGATAAGTCGTACCTGTTTCTCCCCGCGGGAGAATCGCTTCGTTGATTCCGTTGGACAATTTTCCCAAGCGGCGTGCGCATTCATGGTTAACGCCGTGACGGCGCTGTCACTCGGGGAGCTTGTAGTCCTTGAATATCTTCCGAAGCTCGGTCTTCAGGACCTTGCCGGTGGCGCCCAGCGGCATTTCCTTGATGAACTCGACCGCGTCCGGCCAGGCGATCTTGTCGAGCTTACCCTTCAGAAACGTCCTGATATCTTCCGGGGACGGATTTTGTCCGTCTTTCTTGACGACGATAAGCAACGGGCGCTCTTGCCATCGCGGATGATGGACGCCGATGACGCCGGCCTGCGCGACGCCCGGGTGCAGCATGGCCGCGTTCTCGACGTCGATCGATGAGACCCATTCGCCGCCGGTCTTGATGACGTCCTTGGCGCGGTCGGTGATGCGCATGAAGCCATCGCCGTCGATGGCGGCGACATCGCCGGTGTCGAACCATCCGTCTTCAGTCAGCGTCTTTGCTTCGGCCTTGTAGTAGCTCTTCGCGATCCACGGTCCGCGCACCTGCAGGCGGCCTTCGGCGACGCCGTCATGGGGGAGGATATGTCCGTCCTCGGACGCAATGCGCATATCGACGAACGGCATGGCCCGGCCGGCCTTCAGCTGGACCGCGAGGCGCTTCTCGAGCGGCAAGGCGCGAATGTCCGGGGGCAGATTGTTGACCGTCCCCAAGGGGCTCATCTCCGTCATACCCCAGCCCTGCTGGAGCTCGATCCCGAGCTTTTCATAGGCGCGGATGAGCGCTTCGGGCAAAGCCGAGCCGCCGCAGAGGCCCTTTTTCAGGTGCGGCAAGGTCTTGCCGGTTTTTTCGAGATACTGGAGCAAAGCGAGCCAGACCGTCGGCACGCCGAGCGAATAGGCGACTTTCTCCGTATCCAGAAGTTCATAGAGGCTCTCGCCGTCGAGCTTGGGTCCTGGGAAGATGAGTTTGAGGCCGCCCATCATCGCCGAGTAGGTGATGTTCCAGGCGTTGACATGGAACATCGGCACGATGGGGAGGACGACATCCCCCTCCTTGCAGCCGAGCGCCGTCGGCAGCAGGCTGCAGATCGTCTGCAGCACGAGGGCGCGGTGCGAATAGACGACTCCCTTCGGGTTGCCGGTCGTGCCGGAGGTGTAGCACATGGTGACGGCGGTGTTCTCATCGAATTCCGGCCAGTCGAAGGTCGTCGGCTTGCCCGCGATGAGCGCCTCGTAGCTTTGCACGTCCCCAGTGTTCTCGTCCGCGGAGAGGGCGATGAACTTCCTCACGGTGCTGAGCTTCGGTTTCAGCGCGGCGATCAGCGGCGCAAAGGTCGAATCGTAGAATAGATAATCGTCTTCCGCGTGGTTGATGACGAAGGCCGCATTATCGGGCCCGAGCCGCGGATTGACCGTGTGCAGAACGGCGCCGATCCCGCCGACTGCGTAGTACATCTCGAACTGGCGATAGGTGTTCCAGCCGATGACGCCGACCCGGTCGCCGTGTTTGACGCCCATGCCCCGAAGCGCGTTCGCCAGCTGGGCGATGCGCTTGCCCGCCTCGCCGAAGGTGTAGCGGTGGATCGGCCCCTCGACCGTGCGCGTCACCACCTCGGTCGCGTGGTAGGTGCGCAGCGCATGCCTCAAGATCTCCGTCGTCAGGAGCGGACGATCCATCATCAAGCCGAGCATCGAAATCCTCCCTGGCCAGTTATGTTTTGTTCTCTTATCGGAAATGGCGCCCTTCGGGTCAAACCCCTGCCCGACAGGCTTCAATCGCCCGCGCGCGCCCTTTAAGGTCCGCCGCATGACGACATCTCCCCGCCCACTCGACGGCGTCCGCGTTCTCGATCTCTCGCGCGTGCTCGCGGGCCCCTGGGCCGGCCAGCTTCTCGGCGATCTCGGCGCGGACGTGATCAAGGTCGAGCGCCCGGGCGCCGGCGACGATACGCGCCATTGGGGCCCGCCATTTCTCGCCGACAAGGACGGGAATACGACGGATGCGGCCTACTTCCTCTCCGCCAACCGCAACAAGCGCTCGGTGGCGATCGACATGGCGGCGAGCCAGGGCGCCGATCTCATCCGCCGGCTCGCCCAGCGCTCGGACATTTTCCTTGAGAACTTCAAGGTCGGCGGGCTGGCGAAATACGGCCTCGATTATGCGAGCGTCTCGAGGATCAATCCGAAGATCGTCTACTGCTCGATTACGGGCTTTGGACAGAACGGGCCGGAGGCCGAGCGTCCCGGCTATGACTTCATGATCCAGGCGACCGGCGGGCTGATGTCGGTCACGGGCCAGGCGGATGGAGCGCCCGGCGCCGAGCCGATGAAAGTCGGCGTCGCCGTCGCCGATCTCTTCTCGGGCATGTACGCGGCGACCGGCATCCTCGCCGCCTTGCGCCACGCCGAGCGGACGGGAGAGGGCCAGCACGTCGATGTCGCGCTCTTCGACTGTCAGCTCGCCATGCTCGCCAATCAGGCGTCGAATTATCTTGTTTCGGGGAAGTCGCCGGTCCGGCTTGGCAACGCCCACCCGAACATCGTTCCCTATCAGGTCTTCGAGACGGCGGACGGGCATATCGTGGTCGCCGTCGGCAATGACGGGCAGTTCGCGGCGTTCGCCGGCGCGCTGGGTCTGCCGGCGCTTGCAACGGACGAGCGCTTCGCCGCCGGCCGTGCGCGCGTCGTCAACCGCGCCGCGCTCCTCGAGAAGGTCTCGCCAGTGATGAAGGCGAAGTCCAAAGCGCACTGGTTCGCCGCGCTCGACCGCGCCGGCGTGCCCGTCGGGCCGATCAACACGGTCGCGCAGGCCTTCGCCGAGCCGCAGGCCGCGGCGCGGGAGATGACGATGCGGCTTCCCCGCCCGAACGAAGAGCCTGCGTCCTATGTTCCGCACCCGGTCAAATTCTCGAAGACTCCGCCGCGCCGT
>JBEBFW010000027.1:0-22694 GCA_040081755.1 Parvularculaceae bacterium | reverse complement strand
ATGAGGCCGTGCGCCGCGCTCTCCTCGACATTGCCCCGATGCCAAAGCGGCCCCAGTTCATCTTCGAGAATGAAGCCGCCGCCAGCCTTCAGCGCGCGGCGCACGGCCTCATTGATCGCCGCGATGGTCGAGGCGGCGTAGCCGGCGCTGATCCCGCCATGCACGAACAGCGTGTCGCCGATCCGGACGGCGGCGTCATGCGAAGCAATCCAGGAGCCGATCGCGCCATTGGGGCCCCAGACGAGGCGATGCTCGATATAGCCGAGCGGCGCCTCCTTCTCGAAGGCGGCTCTGACGCCTTCATCGTCAAGCGTCGGATCTTTCTTGCGATAGAATTCGGCGAGCGCCGCGAAGTTCGCCTTGAAGTGCGCGTCGCGCAGCTTTTTCGATTTCGCCGTGGCGAAGGCGGCGTATTCCTCCGGCGTCACATAGCGCAGGTCGCCGATGACATTCATCGCCTCGTGATTGCCGATGAGCGGGACGACGCGGCCGCCCTTCTTCTTCGCCTCCTTTTCGAGCTTGATCAGATGCTCGATTATCTTCTTCGTGTCGGGTCCGCGATCCGGCACGTCGCCGAGCTGCACGAGGGTTGCCTTGCCGCCGGACCACTTTCCCCTGGCGCTCACAAGGCCGGCCGCGCGCAGGATCGATATGTAGGCGTCATAGTCGCCATGCAGGTCGCCGACGGCGATGACGGGTGCAGGCGCGCTCTCGCTCGCCGTCGCGCAGGCGCTGAGCGACAACGCCGCCGCTGCGGCGGCGACCAGGACCGCCAATCGTTTTTGAATATTCTCAGCCCAGCGCACGCTGCATCCTCCAGCTTTTCAGTCACCTTAGCTTCGAGGGCGATGGCGCGCCAGAAACCCGTGCCCTTGTGTCACTCGTTGGGCTCGCGCCTTGACATATATATGTCAGCCTGATACGCCCAGAGATATGGAACGCACCACCGTCCGCCTGCCGGAGGACCTGCTTGACCGGGCCCGCAAGAAGGCTGCGGCCGAGAAGACGACCTTGACCGCACTGATCGAGCGGGGCCTGCGCGAAGTCGTTATGGCGAAGCAAGGCCCGCAAAAGCGGCGGAAGGTCATCCTGCCGGTCAGCAAGGCGAAAGGCGGGCTGATGCCGGGGCTCGATCCCGTGAAGTTCGTGCAGCAGATTCAGGAGTTGGAAGACCTTGAGTATATAGAGCGCATGAAGCGCTTCTGATGCAGTCGCCTGACGTCAATGTCCTTGTCTACGCGTTTCGCCCGGCCAGCGAACACCACGAAGTTTGTCGGGCCTGGTTCAGCGAAACGATCGCCGCGGAGTCACCCTTCGCCGTTTCGACGCAGGCCCTCGGCGCGCTCGTCCGGATCACCACCAATTCGCGTTCGCCGGCGCCGAGTTCGATCGATGACGCCTTCGCCTTCTGCGCGGCGATCCTTGCTCAGCCCAACTGCGTGACGATCGAGCCGGGCGAGCGCCACTGGGCGATCTTCGAGCGCATCGCGAAGGAAGGCAGGATCATGGGGCCGATGGTCAGCGACGCATGGTACGCCGCGCTCGCCATCGAGCATGGCTGCGAGTGGGTCACGCTGGATCGCGACTTCGCGCGCTTTCCAGGCTTACGCTGGTCGACGCCGCGGTGACGGCGCGGGGGCGTCGCAATTCAGCCTCGAAATGACCGCGAAACGACCTCCGTTCACAGCGACGGCGCGACAGCGGTCACGCGTTTGATGAACGTGGCGAATCGGCTGTGGGGCCAATGTCCACGGAAGGAAACTTTGAGATGTCGAGGAAAGCAGTGTTGGGCGTGGCGGCGGCCGGTATGGCGATGGCGATGATCTCGCCGGCGTTGGCGCAGGGCGAGCGCAGCGGCTCCGATCGGAACAGAGATGACGGCTACTCCAGTTCGTCCGATCGCGGCGGGTCCGACCGCCAGAGCGAGCCGAACTCCGGCGGATCGGGCCGCTACGACAACGATCGCTATGACGATCGCTATAACGGGGATCGTTACAACAACCGGCGCACGCGGACCTTGAGCTTCCCGACGCGCTACCGCGCGACGATCCTCCTCACCGAGACCGTCACGCGCGACCGTCGCGGCGCCGACACGGTCTGCTTTGCGGACGTGCGCGGACCCGAGGCGCGGCGCATATCGCGCAAGGAAGTCTCGCGTGTGGCGCGCAACAACTGCTCGCGTTACGCCCGCATCGTCATCCGCTAGGTCGCAGCTAACGCCGGGCCCCTCTCGCCGAAAGCGAGGGGGGCTCGGCGAGCACGGTCATCCGCTCCCGGAGCCTTTGCATTTCCGGCGTTCGGCTATTCGCCCTCTGTCCGGCTACGGAGCAACGTTTCGTAGTCGCGCCCGCCAAGGAAATAGTTCAGCACGCGCACGACGCCTTTTTCTTCATCGACATCGAAGGCGATGACGGCGCTCCGCGCGACCGGAACGACCCGGAGGCCGGGCCGAATGTCGTCCCGCGCCCGGCCGCGAAACGGGCCGGTCTGAAGTTTTTCGGTCCTCTCGCGAAGGCGGCGCACATAGGCGAGCGCGCGCTCCGGATAGCCGCTCTTGCGCTCGATGTACTCGGCGATCGCCGCGAGATCCGAGACGGCATCCGGCGTCAGCACGACCGCATAGGTTCGCATTACCGGGAGGTTTTGACGCGCTTGGCCAGCGAGCGCTCAACCTTGTCGAACGCGGCGTTCATCGGGACAGGCGCGCCGCTGGCGGCGGATTTGTTCACCCGGTTCCGGATGACCTTGATCCGCTCTGCATGCTCCTCTTCCTCGCGCTGCCAAAGCCGCATCGCCGCGCGAATGACCTCGCTGGTCGAAGCGTAATCGCCCCGAGCTACCTGACGCTTGATGAGGTCGAGCATGTGCCGGGGCAAGGTGATCGAGATTTTTTCGGCGGCGGGCATGGCGGTTCCCAAGTTAATTCCTCGGCTGAGACGGTAGGATAATATCCTACTAATCGCAAGGCCGCTGAGGCAGCCCGACGCCCGGGCCGCATAGGGATGCGGGGTCGGAACAGCAGTGGTGACGCTCGATCGCGACTTCGCGCAGTTTCCGGGCGTGAGGTGGCGGCGCTGGAGTGACTGGTCTTCGGCGTCGCGAACAAAAGTCCGATCAACGGCGGCCTCTGTCTTAACCGCCTACGTCGAGATATCGGCGAAACAATCTGGTCGCTTCCGGAATCTGCTTTGCAAGCCAGCTCGCTGCTTCGAATTGCCTGCGCACAACGTCCTGGTGATCGTAATCGGGTGGGGCTGGCTGCGTGTTATCTCGATACTGAGCGGACGCCTCCAGGAAAGCGACCCATTTTTCAATGATCTCGCTCAGGTAGCTCTCGATTTCTGGTCCAAACAGGAATGGAGCGTGCGGCTTCGCTCGGTGAAATGCGGCCTCGCCGGCGAACCCGCTGTTTTTGCACTCACTCAGAAAATTGAGCGTCGCCTCGTACACGTCAAACCGTCGGTCGTACCGGTCAAGTTTGTATTTCTTGCGATTGGTATCTGCCTGCATGAAGGCAATGCCCGTTGCCGCCAAGCCTATGACGGCAGTTGCAACGGTCTGCGCAATTGGCAGTACCAGTTCCGGTTCCATTCGCTCCATTTCAGAGTCTGCTATTGGCATGACCCCAAAGCGATTCTTCGAGATTTCGCAGGCGCAGTGCGCTTACGTTTTCCCCACATAAATCTCCCCGCCCGCCTCCCGAAACTTGTCGCTCATCTCGGCCATGCCCGCCTCCGCATTCCGCAGCGAAGCCGCGTAGTCCCGCACGTCCTGCGTGATTTTCATCGAGCAGAATTTGGGGCCGCACATGGAGCAGAAATGCGCGGTCTTGTGCGCGTCTTTCGGGAGCGTTTCGTCGTGGAAATCCTTCGCGGTTTCCGGGTCGAGCGAGAGGTTGAACTGGTCCTCCCAGCGGAACTCGAAGCGCGCTCTTGAGAGCGCGTCGTCGCGGACTTGCGCGGCCGGATGGCCCTTGGCGAGGTCGGCGGCGTGCGCGGCGATCTTGTAGGTTACGACGCCGACTTTCACGTCGTCGCGGTCGGGGAGCCCCAGATGCTCCTTGGGCGTCACATAACAGAGCATGGCGCAGCCATACCAGCCGATCATGGCGGCGCCGATGCCGCTCGTAATGTGGTCGTAGCCGGGCGCGATGTCGGTCGTTAAGGGCCCCAAAGTGTAGAACGGCGCCTCGCCGCATGCCGCGAGCTGCTTTTCCATGTTCACTTTGATCTTGTGCATGGGGACGTGACCCGGCCCCTCGATCATGACCTGCACGCCATGGGCCCAGGCGATTTTCGTCAGTTCACCGAGGGTTTCCAGTTCAGCGAACTGCGCCGCGTCGTTGGCGTCGGCGATCGAGCCGGGGCGCAGGCCGTCGCCCAATGAGAACGACACGTCGTAGGCTCGGCAGATCTCGCAGATTTCCTCGAAATGCGTGTAGAGGAAGCTCTCCTTGTGGTGCGACAGGCACCACTTCGCCATGATCGAGCCGCCGCGCGAGACGATGCCGGTGACGCGCGTCGCGGTGAGCGGAATATAGGGCAGCCTGACGCCCGCGTGCACGGTGAAATAATCGACGCCCTGTTCGCACTGCTCGATCAGCGTGTCGCGATAGACCTCGAAAGTCAGCTCCTCCGCGATCCCGCCGACTTTCTCCAGCGCCTGATAGATCGGCACCGTGCCGATCGGAACCGGCGCATTGCGGATGATCCACTCGCGCGTGTTGTGGATGTTGCGCCCGGTCGAGAGATCCATGACAGTATCGGCGCCCCAGCGGATCGACCACACCATCTTGTCGATCTCCTCCTCGACCGAGGAGGCGACCGCCGAATTGCCGATATTGGCGTTGATCTTCACAAGGAAGTTCCGACCGATGATCATCGGTTCGAGTTCCGCGTGATTGATGTTGGCCGGGATGATCGCCCGCCCGCGCGCGATCTCGTCGCGCACGAATTCCGGCGTGATGAATTCCGGGATCGACGCGCCGAAGCTTTCGCCATCGGCGATTTTTGCGGCCGCGCCGTCGAGAATGCGCTTGCGGCCGATGTTCTCGCGGATCGCTGCATACTCCATCTCGGCGGTGACGACGCCGGCTCGCGCGAATTCGAACTGGGTGACGGGCTTGCCTGAAAGCCCGCGCAGGGGCCGATGGCGCACGGGAAATTCACGCGCCAGATGCTTGCCGGCGGCGCCATTGTCCTCAGGTCTTACATGGCGGCCCTCATACTCTTCGACGCCCCCGCGCGCTTCGACCCACGCCGTGCGCAGCCGCGCGAGGCCCGCCTCGACATCAATCGTGACGGCGGGATCGGTGTAGGGCCCGGTCGGATCGTAGACCGGAACCGGCGGCTCCTTGGCGCTTGGGTGGAGGTCGATCTCGCGAACCGGCACGCGAATGTCTGTATACGCAGCGCCCGCGACATAGACCTTGCGCGAGGCGGGGAGCGGGCCCGCGGTCACTTTCGGCGTCTGAAACTCAGCTGGTGAAATGGGCTTGTTCATCGATGCAGCTCCTTCCGTTCCGCGATTTTCGGGCGCCGCGCCGATCAGGCCGCGACGTATCCGCCGTCGACCAGATAGTATCCGCCCGTGCAGTAGCTGGACTCGTCGCTCGCGAGGAACAGCGCGAGATGCGCGACCTCCTCGTTGGTGCCGTAGCGTTTCAGGGCGACGGATTGCTCAACTTGCTCCCTGAACGCCGCCGCGTCCTCGGACGCGAGCTGGACGCCGAGCGAGGCCATCATGCGATTGTCGATCGGTCCGGGCGCCACCGCGTTGACGCGAATATTCGCTTCCCCGAGTTCAAGCGCCGCCGTTTTCACCAATCCGCATACGGCATGTTTGCTGGCGATGTAGGGCGACATATTGGCGAATCCGATGGCGCCGGCGACCGACGATGTGGCGATGATCGACCCGCGCCCGCTTTTGCGCAGCGCCTCGACCGCGCATTTCATCGACAGCCAAACGCCGACGACGTTGGTCATGAGCACCGACTGAAACTCGGCCGTCGTCAGATCCGTGATCGACTTAAGGTCGCCCTCGGTGCCGGCGTTCGCAAAGAGGATATCAAGGCCGCCGAAGCGATCGACCGTCGCCGCGACGGCCGCTTTCGTCGCCGCTTCGTCCGTCGCCTCGGCGACGGCCATGCCAAGCGCATCGCCGCCGCCGAGACGCTCGAACGTCTCGCGCAGCTTCGCCTTCGACCGCCCGACCAGCATCACCTTCGCGCCTTCGGCGAGAAAGAGTTTGGCCGTCGCCTCGCCGATGCCGCCTGTGGCGCCGGTTACGATCGCCTTCTTGTTCGCAAGTCTCATCTGGTCTCCCCTTCGTTGATCTGATCGCGATTCTCGCTCGCAACGACGCCGACGATGGGCCCCAGCGCCGCGCCCGGTTCGTTGCGGCCGAGTTCGGTCGAATAGAGCCGCGAAATGGCGCCGTCGAGATAGAGCGCGTTGGAAACTTTGAGGTCGTCGCGGAAAAGCGTTGCGAATGCGTGGAAGGTGACCGGCGCGTCGGAAATGGCAAAAATGATCTCGCCCTCCGCCGTCACGCCGACGCCGTTGCGGCGATAGACCGACGTCGAATCCTTGTTGAACTTCGGATGCAGCGCGCCATCGATGACGAGCATGGGGCCGGATTGCGTGGCGTCGCGCACGTCTTTCGCCTTGTCGAGATAGGCCTCAGTCGCGGCGACGTGCGCCGAGATTGCGCCGCCGCGCGCTGAGAGCCAGAAAACCCCGTTGGGCTTCAGACAGAAATTGCCGTCGCAATCGCGGTTGTTGATCGGCCGGCGGGTGACGCCGCCCTCAACGTAGAGGCCGACGGGCGCCCGATTCGCCTGGAACATCCCCGCGTTCATGGCGAAGAGGAGGCGCTCGCCGTGCGCGTGAAGCGCCTCGTTCAGCCTGCCGAAATGGCGATAGGGCTCTCCATCCGGTCCGGCATGGAACAAGCGGATGTCGTCCGCTTTCGGATCGAACCGGCAGACGACATAGGGCGTCTCCCGAACCGTCGTTTCGGCGCAATGCGGCGCTGCGCGGGCGGCGGCGCAGCCAAGGGCGCAGAGCGCCGCCGCAACCCGGATCGCGCCTTGCACACGGCGGACTGCGGAATTGTTGACAAGACGGCCGGCCAATGCGCGCGCTCCACTCAACGCCGGCGCAAGAGAGGGAAAACTCAATCCGTCCCTACGCCGGCTCTACCCGGATCAGGTTCAAAGGGTGCTCGCGCGAACAGCGTCGATCTCAGCGGGTCTGTCCCCGCGCCCCTCGGCAGGCGTCAAGCTAGCAAGGCCGGCGCCGCCGCGCAATGCGAACGCTACCGGCCCGGCCGCCGCAAATCGGCCAATGTCGCATGCGAGGCTCCCGAGGATGCGATTGCTGCTGTCGGTCCTTTGTTGCGCTCTTCTCGCGTCCACAGGCGCGCACGCCGCCGTTGACCGCATTCTCATCGAAAAGGCGGCGCGGCGGATGACGCTCTATGACGGCGACGCCGTCATAGCTGGCTACCGCATCGCACTCGGCTTCGCCCCACTTGGCGACAAGACGCGCCAGGGCGACGGCAAGACGCCGGAAGGGCGCTATCGCATCGTCCTCAAGAATCCGAAATCGCAGTTTCACCTTTCCCTGAAGGTCTCCTATCCCGATGCGGAGGATCGCGCCGGTGCCGCGGCGCGAGGGCTCGATCCGGGCGGCGACATCTTCATTCATGGAACGCCCGGCCGCGACGACCCATATGGCGCGGGCGAACCCATCCGCGACTGGACGCTCGGCTGCATCGCCGTGACGAATGCCGAGATCGAGGAAATCTGGCGCCTCGTCAGCGTCGGGACGGCGGTTGAAATCACGCCCTGAGGCTGCGCCGCGCCAATTTTCTCCCCGGCAGAGCGACAACTTTTCTTTATTCCGCTTGCGGCCTATCGTGCCCTGACAGATCGAGGGGCCCGCCATGTCCGTTATCGCGAAGCTGCTGATGGCCGCGCTTGCCGCGCTGCACGGTTATTTTCTTTATCTCGAGATGTTCACGTGGACATCTGCGCGAACGATTGCGGCCTTCGGCATGACGACCGAGTTCGCGGAGGCGTCGAAGGTGCTCGCCGCCAATCAGGGCCTCTATAACGGCTTCCTCGCCGCGGGCATGGTCTGGTCGGTCTTCGCGCCGGCCGTGCTGACGCGCTCGCTCGGGCTTTTCTTCGCCGGATGCGCGCTTGTCGCCGGCATGTATGGCGGCGTCACCGGACCGGACCGCATATTCCTCGTGCAAGCGCTCCCAGCGGCGCTGACGCTGGCGGCGATCTACGCCAGCGCCCGCCCGAAGCTTCGTTGATCGCGGAAGTCTCAGAGGCCGGGCGCGAATGCGCGACGTTGTGATGCGGGAGTTGGGCGGTGCGGCGCGGGCTTACATTCGCGAGCACCTCACGGACGTCAATGTGTTCTGCACGGCGCTGCTCCGGACTTTCATGGAAACGCCCGGAGACGTTTTCACCCTGGTCCCAGCCGGCGTTCCGGAAGCACGTTTGGCGCAATTCGACCGAGGGGGACTCCTGGAGGAGGACTGGAGCGGCGCCGTCACACTGCCTGACGGCAGTACTCTGGTTCCAAAGCCTTCCTTGATCGAGGCGCAAGCGAGCCTTCTTCGGCAGACGATGATTGCCTTGAAAGCCTCGGTTTGTGTGGCCGACGATTTCAATCCGCGTTGGAGCGACGACGCTTGCCCTGGGCTGGCGGCTTTCGGCGTGGGCGAAGAGGTCTATCATCTCCTCAACCTTGACCACAGCAAGGAGGATTTCGTGACCGTTGTCTCCCTTGCCAACCAGATTTGGCATGGGGTCGCAGCTGTCTGCCGGCAGCCCGTCGCTCTCGACTTGGCGAGCGAAACAACGACATTGGAGATTCAGCGGTGCGCCGCATCGGCACTGCTGATCACTTGCACTGCATACGACGGTGAAGGCTTCGTGGCTTGGCGCCGAACGTCGCCCTAGTCGAGTGGCCACTTCGCAAGTGAGCCGCTCATCCCGGCGAAAGCCGGGAGCCAGTTATTGGCTGCCCGATCAGAGTCCAAAGTTGCGCGCTTTCACCACCGGCTGGATCCCGGCTTTCGCCGCGACCATGAATCACCCTTTGACAGCGAGCGCTCGCCGCTCGAACCGTCTCCCTCACCGCCAGCCATGGCTTTGGACCCTGGCGACGAGGAAAACGGCCTTCGTTCCGTCCCTTCGCCGGCATGACCCGGATCAGGTTCGAAGGGTGCTCCTCAGTCCCATATGCCCTTGCTCCCTGGCGCGTATTGCTCGCCCTCTCCCCCACGGCCAGACGCCGGCGGTCGAGTCCGGACGAGATGCGCGTCGCACGAGCTGTCGCCATAAGCGCGACAGGCGGGACGCCCCTCGGAACACTTCAATGATGACTCCGAATGCGCGATTTGACAAGCGGAAACCGCGCCGATTTCACAATCGTAATGCGCCGCTGCGCGATCAGTACGTATGCGGATCGATTCGCGCCGCTACGGCCCGGACGCCCTGGCGAGCGCTGCGGAAACCGCTTCCTGCATAACCGTGACGCTGTGGTTGATCGTCAGCATGTCAATGATTTCGCCGGTCTCGGCGTCGATGAGGAGCGTGTAGCCGGTCGCGGTCGAGAAGCGCTCATAGACGTCGCCGAGACCGTCCGCGACGGCGTTCGCGCGCGCGTGGTCGCGCCCGAAGGAAAGGTCGTACTCGACAAATTTGACCGGGCGGCCGTCGAAGTCAGCAATGACCTTGTGAAGTCGCGGCTTCAGTATCTTGCAGGATGAGCACCACTGCGAATTAAAGGTGGCGGCGATAAGTTCCGGCTTGCCGTTGAAAGACGCCGCGGCGCTCGCCGCCGGCTGCCGCGCGAAAAGCGCAAAGCCCGCCGCGCCCGCCAACAAGACGCCGAGGAGAACCATGTCGTTCCGTTTCATCCGCCTTCTTCCCAACGCCGAAGCCTTCGCCCAGTATGGCGAGGGGAGCCGAAAAGCCAATAACGACCAGAGGAGCGGGGAAACTGGGGGGGCGAGCAAAGTGAGGAGGCGCGAGGTTCTCGGCGGCGCCGCCGCGGCGGCCTGCGTCGCCGGAAAGGGCGCCATGGCGATCGAGCAGAGTTACGGCCTTGAGGCGTTCGATGCGCCGCTGGCGCCGGTAAAGGTTGAAGCCTCCCGCGAGATCGAAACCCTTGTCGGTCTGCGCCCTTACCGCGATGAGGGCTTCGTCGTCAGCGCCGAAAAGCTCGGCGCGAAAACGATCGTCCACAATTACGGTCACGGCGGATCGGGCGTCACGCTCTCCTGGGGCTCGGCGCGACTTGCGCTCGCTGCGGCCGCGCCCTTTTCCTTCAGCCGCGCCGCCATCATCGGCGCCGGCGTCATCGGGCTGACGACCGCGCTGTCGCTGGCCCATAACGGCGTCGCCGTCACCATCTACGCGGCGGAGGCATCGCCCCACACCACCTCGAACGTCGCCGCGGCGCTCTGGCAGCCGACGACGGTCTTCCGGCCCGATCGCGTCGGCGGCGCGTTTCTCGACCAATTCAGATTCGCCGCCCGCGTCAGCCATGAGGTCTTTCGCCGTGAGGCCGGCGATCCCGCGAGGGGCGTGCGCTGGATCCGCATGTTCGACTTGTCCGACGCGCCGGGCCGGCCCCAGCGCGCTGAGGGCGACGATCTTTATCCCGGCGCTGCATTCGACGCACAAAGCGCGCGGCGCTTCAACGTTCCCTATGCGGAGCGCTATTATGCGATGGTCATCGACATGTCGGTCTATCTGCCGACGCTGATGCGCGAGTTCGACATGGCGGGCGGGCGGATCGTGGGCCGACGGTTTTCGTCCCTCGAAGACCTTGTCGCGCTTGATGAAGGCGTCATTTTCAATTGCGCCGGCTACGGCGCGAGGGCGCTCTTTGGCGATGAGAGCCTCAGACCCGTTCGCGGTCAGATCACTTTGCTCAAGGGCCAGCCGAAGGTCGATTACGGCTATGTCCGCGACGGGCCCAGCGGGCTGCTCTACATGTTTCCGCGCGCCGGCGCGATCGCGCTCGGCGGGTCGATGGGCTGGGGCGAGACCAGCCTTGCCGTCAATGAATCCGACAAGCGGCGCATGCTCGACGGACACGCAGCGATCGCCGCGCGCCTCGCCGAGGCCGGAACTACAGCATCGAGCGACAAATCCGCATCGGGCTCGATCCTGTAGATTCTTGCCGGCGCGCCTTTTCGCGAAAAACCGGACTCCACTTTTTCGCCCGGCGCGCTAGCTGACCTTCAGACCGACGATCTTCGAGACATCCGAGAGCAGACCGAAGACCGTGGTTCGATCCATCCCGCCGGCCAGCTGATGCGCTTTGCCGCCGGCTTCGACATCGAGCGCATAGCAGAGCTCGCCGAGCTTCATGCCGTGCTCCATGCCCGCCGCAGCGTTCGCATTCGTCGTGTAGACGTCGAGCCCCGCGCGATCGAACCAGGGGTTCTTGATGATGAGACGGTGGAACTCGTCCTTCTTGAACGAGCGCCCGCCGACCGTGATGGTCTCGGGCGTGACGCTGAAGGTCGAAGACTGCTTGTGCTCCTTCGGCCGTTGATCGCGAAGGAGCCCATAGGCGATCGCGCCGCCGCCCATGACCCAGCCGAAGATGCCGAGCCCCAGGAATCCGCCCAAAAACACGAGGCCCCCGATGATGATCAAATACCAGAATTTCGGGGCCGAGGCCGGCGTCACCGTGAATGTCGTCGTCTCGCCGCTCTGGGCCTTCTGGTACTCGGCCGCCTGCTTTTTCAACAGATTTTTCAACATGTCGCCCTCTCGTCTCTTCCCGCAAAAGCATGGCCTTATACGGGCGGTTCGCCCCTGACGCAATCATCCGCCTGCGTTGCAACACGGCCTGTTAGAAAGTCACAAGGGCGCGTGCGCCCCTAGGAGAGAAACGGGTCCGTCATCAAGATGACGTCCTCGCGCTCGGGACTGGTGGAGACGAGGGCGACAGGCCGGCGCATCAGCTCTTCGAGGCGGCGCACATATTTGACCGCCTCAGCGGGAAGCTCCGCCCACGAACGGGCGCGCGCGGTCGAGCCTCGCCAGCCTTCGATCCGCTCATAGACCGGCTCGATCCGCGTCGCCGCATCGACGGCCGGCGGCAGGTGGTCATAGGGCCTGCCCTCGATCCGGTAACCGACGCCGACCATGAGTTCATCGAAACCGTCGAGCACATCGAGCTTGGTCAGAGCGACGCCATCGACGCCGGAGACGGTCAGCGCCTGACGCACGAGGCTGGCGTCGAACCAGCCGCAGCGGCGTTTCCTTCCCGTAACCGTGCCGAATTCGCGCCCGCGCGCGCCGAGTCGTTCGCCGATGGCGTCCTTGAGTTCCGTTGGAAAGGGACCCTCGCCGACACGCGTCGCATAGGCTTTGACGATGCCGAGCACATAGCCGATCGCGCGGGGCCCGAGCCCCGAGCCGGTCGCCGCCTGCCCCGCCACGGTGTTCGACGAGGTGACGTAAGGATAGGTGCCGTGATCGACATCGAGGAGCACGCCCTGCGCGCCCTCGAAAAGTATGCGCTTGCCGGCCCGGCGCTGGTCGTCAAGGAGGCGCCAGACGCAGGCCGCAAAGGGCAGCACCTTCGGCGCGATCTCGCGCAATAGGCTGGTGAGGGCCGCCGCATCGACGGGCTCAACGCCGAAGCCGCG
Organism: Parvularculaceae bacterium; assembly: GCA_040081755.1. Classification (GTDB taxonomy): domain Bacteria; phylum Pseudomonadota; class Alphaproteobacteria; order Caulobacterales; family Parvularculaceae; genus Amphiplicatus. The sequence continues at coordinate 9,998 of JBEBFW010000027.1, read as the reverse complement.
CCGCAGCGCGTTATGATGCACAAGGAGGTTTTCGACCTTGAGGCGCAGCTTCTCTCCGGAAAGCGCAAGGTCGATGACGCGCAGCGCCCGCCGTCCCGCCCGGTCCTCGTAGGCTGGCCCGATGCCGCGCTTGGTGGTGCCGATCCGGACGCCGACCGCAGCGCTTTCGCGCAGCGCGTCGAGTTCCTGGTGAACGGGAAGAATGAGCGTCGCGTTCTCGGCGAGCGCCAGATTGTCCGGCGTGACCTCGACGCCCTGCGTCTCGAGGCGCGCGATTTCCTCGATCAGGTGAAAAGGATCGACGACGACGCCAGAACCGATGACGCCGAGCTTGCCGCGGCGAACGACGCCGGACGGCAGCAGCGAGAGCTTGTAGGTGACGCCGTCGATGACGAGCGTGTGGCCGGCGTTGTGTCCGCCCTGAAATCGCACGACGACATCGGCGCGCGCCGACAGCCAGTCGACGATCTTGCCCTTGCCTTCATCGCCCCACTGGGCGCCGATGACGGCGACATCGGCCATGCGTTCGTCTCATGCGCGATTGCGCGCGCACCATAAGGGGTTCGATAGCCGGGTCAAACCGCCGGTCAGCGGAACAAGCGTTCCGTCACCGTCTTCATCGCCCCGAGGGCGAAACGCGGTTCTGCCGGAAGTTTCGGGTCCGCGATGCGATCGGCGACGTAGCGGCCGACCGACGGGCCGAGCTTGAAACCGTGTCCCGAGCCGCCGCCGGCGATCCACACATTCTCGATTTCGGGGTGGCGATCAAGAACGAGATCGCTGTTCCAGCTGTTCTCGTACTGGCAGACGCGCGAGTGGACGAGCGGGGCGTCCTTGAGGTCCGGGAACCTGCGCGCGAGATACTCACGCGCGCGCGCGACCGTCTGCGGATCCACGAGGCGATTCTCCGTATCGGGATCGATCTCCGGGCCGACGCCGCCGAAGCAGAACTTGAACCCCTGACCTTCAATGTCCGGGATGCCGTAGACGAGGTCGCCCGCGTTGAAATCCGCCCAAACGGGGAGACGGGGCGGCGCGAACCGCTCGTCGCCCGGGGCCGGGCCGAAATGCAGCACTTCCTGGCGGGTCGCCGCGATCTTGCCGCCCAGAAACTGCGGGAACAACCGGGGAAGCCAGGGTCCGAGGGCGTAGACGAGCGTCTTCGCACTGACGCCGGGAGCCGGCGCAAAGGCGCCGTTTTTCTTCTTCGGCGCGGCAGCTTCGGCGAACGTGACCGGAATGCCGTTGAGGGCGACCACCGTCTGCACGCCGCGCCCGGCGACCAGCGCGCCGGTTTCCTCTTCAAGAAACCCGGCCTCGCCGTCGAAAAAGCGCATCTGCGGATACGCCCCCGAGAGCGCGGCGCGATCCATGCGCCGATGCTTGACCCCGGTTTTCTCGAAATAGGCGACGCTCTTCGCCATGTAATCGTCGCCCGCCGGAGAGAACCACAATACGCCGGCGTTGTGAAAAATCGGCGTCGCCGCGCGCGCCGAGATTTCCTTCCAGGCGATGAGGGATTCGCGCGCCATCTCCGTATAGAGAGGATCGCCGCCATAGGAATAGCGCGTCACCCGCGTCTCGCCGCCCGATGAGGCGCGGGCGTGGCCGACGCCGAATTGATCGACGAGCGCGACCGAGGCGCCCGCCTTCTTGAGGCGTTCGGCGATCCACGCACCGAACACACCGGCCCCGATGACGGCGACGTCGTAAGAGCCGGACGCCAGCGCCGCGCCCGGCGCCAAAGCTGCTGCGCTCATGAGTGCAAGGCCCTGCCTTCGATTGAGTTTCATGTCATTCGTTCGCTGTAGATGACCGGCGCCTTCTACTACAAACGAAGCGCGGCCGACTACGCCCTTCATCACGCGCGGTTCCGCCGCGTTTGACTGCGACGCTTGCGGGGTCTGGCGCTCCAACATAGTGTTGTCGCCTGGGACAAGCGGGGGCGCGGCATGCTGGCGAAATTGGCGGTCGCAGTCATTGCAGCGCTCGTCGCGGCTGCGGCGGGCGCAGGGCTCATCTTTGCGGCCGCGCTCGAAGGCTGGGGGCGCCCGGCGGCGGCCGAGCGCGCGGACGTCGCGGCGTTCCTTGCGGCGATGAACCAGAGGCTCGACGCCCACAAGACCGGCAACGCCGCCTTCCTGCTCATTGAGGCCGGCGAACCCGTCGGCGAGCATTTCGTTTCGAAGGGCGCGCCCGTCGATCGGGACACGCTGTTTCAGGTCGCCTCGCTCAGCAAATGGGCGACGGCGTGGGGCGTGATGACGCTGGTCGAGCGCGGCGCGATCGATCTCGATGCGCCGGTGTCGAAGTACCTGACGCGCTGGTCGCTGCCGCCGTCGGAATTCGATAATGACAAGGTCACTGTGCGCCGCCTTTTGAGCCACCTGGCGGGCCTCTCCGACGGCCTCGGTTATGCAGGCTTCGAGCAAGGCGCGCCGATGCCGACGCTGGAGGAGTCCCTGACAAGGGCCTCCGACGCTTCACCCGGCGCGGACGGACGGGTCCGTGTCGGCGAGGAGCCGGGCTCGAAGTTCGAGTATTCCGGCGGCGGCTACACCCTCCTCCAGTTGCTCATCGAAGAAACCTCGGGGCAGTCCTTCAACGACTATATGGAAGGGGCGGTGTTCGGACCGCTCGGCATGTCGTCATCGACCTTTGTTCCTGACGCGGGCGCAGAAGCGAGAATCGCGGAGATTTACGGCGCAGACGGCGCGCTCGCCGCCCGGCGCAATTTCGTCTCGCTTGCCGCAACCTCGCTTTACACTTCGTCTGCCGACATGGCGCGCTTCGTCGCCGCTCATCGGCCAGGCGCTGCCGGCGAGCCGGCAGGCCGTGGCGTATTGAAGCCCGGGACGCTGAAAGCGATGCGGGCGCCTGAGGCCTCGGTGTTCGGCGCGGCCATCTGGGGCCTCGGCGTCATTCTTTATGCAGACAATAATCGCGGCGACTACATTATCGGGCATGACGGCAGCAACGAACCTGCGATCAACACCTCGGTCCGCCTCGACCCGGACACGGGCGACGGCGTGGTGGTCCTCGAGACCGGCGACAAGCTGCTGGCGTCGAGGCTCGCCGGAGACTGGGTCTTCTGGAAGACCGGCCATGTGGACACGTTGACGGTTATCGCGGAATTCAGGGGAACGATGCGCAAGGCGGCGATCGCCGGCGCGGCGGGGTTCCTGCTGGCTTTTGCGTCTGTCTTTCTCGTGACGCGCCGTCGGGCGTGAGGCGCTCAATCCCTCATTCCCTGTCGCGCCAGCCATTGGTGATCGGGTAGCGCCGGTCGCGCCCGAAATTGACCGCCGTCACCTTCGGCCCCGGCGGGGCCTGGCGGCGTTTGTATTCGGCGACATAGAGCATGTGCTCGACGCGGCGCACCGTCTTTTCATCGAACCCGTCGGCGACAATGTCGCGCACAGACATTTCTCGTTCGACGAGGCGCTCGAGAATGGCGTCGAGCGTCACGTAGGGAGGAAGCGAGTCCTCGTCGCGCTGGTCGGCGCGCAGCTCCGCCGACGGCGCCTTCGTGATGATCCGCTCAGGGATGATCGCGCCGGCCGGCCCTTTCAGCGACTCAAGGGTCGTCGCATTTCGCCAGCGGCACAGACGAAAGACCTCCGTCTTGTAAATGTCCTTCAGAGGATTGTAGCCGCCATTCATGTCGCCATAGAGCGTCGCATAACCGACCGACATTTCGGACTTGTTTCCCGTGGTCAGCACCATCGACCCGAACTTGTTGGAGAGCGCCATCAAGATCAGACCGCGGATGCGCGACTGGATATTCTCTTCCGCCGTGCCCGGCGCCGTTCCCTCGAAGGCAGGGGCCAGCATGTCGGCGAAGGCCTCGACGGCCGGTTCGATCGGGACTGTCTCGTACGAAACGCCGAGGCGCCTCGCGCACTCCTGCGCGTCCTCAACGCTTTCGGCGGCCGTATAGCGCGAGGGCATCATCACGCAGCGCACGCGCGAGGGGCCGAGCGCATCGACGGCGATGGCGGCGGTCAGGGCCGAATCAACGCCGCCCGAGAGGCCGATGACGACGCCGGGAAAGCGATTGCGTTCGATGTAATCCGAAACGCCCTGCACCACCGCCCGATAGACCATCTCCTCGCCCGCGACCCAGACGGCCTGCGGGCCGTTGCTGCAAGTCCAGGCGTTCGCCCGCTTCTCCCAGTCGGTGATGAAAAGACCCGCCTCGAACTGCGGGGCGCGGAAGACGATCTCGCCCGCAGCATCCATGACAAAAGAGGCGCCCTCGAACACGACTTCGTCCTGTCCGGCGAGCTGATTGACGAACACGATGGGCAAACGCGTCGCGCAAGCCCGCTCCCGCGCCGCGGCGGCCCGCTCTTCGAGCGATGTCTTTCTGAAAGGCGACCCATGCGGCGCGATCAAGATGTCGGCGCCCGCTTCCGCGAGCCTTTCGCCAACGCCCGGCAGCCACATGTCCTCGCACACCATGAGCCCGAGATTGGCGTCCCTGAATTTCACGATCTCGAAGTCGGGCGGCCCCGGCGTGAAGTGGCGCGGCTCGTCGAAGACGCCGTAATTCGGCAGCTTCACCTTGCGGCGGATCGCTTTGATGACGCCGTCGCCAAGGAGGAAAGCGGCGTTGTAGAGCGCGCCGCCTCGCGCGCCCTGCTCGCGCCATGGCGCCCCGATGATGAGCGCCGGCCCGCCGTCGGCCGTCTCGCGCGCGAGCGCTTCGACCGCCTCGCGGCAGGCGTGCTGGAAAGACGGCTTGCGCAGCAGGTCTTCCGGCGGATAGCCGGCGACGACGAGTTCGCAGAAGACGGCGAGATCGGCGCATTTGGCCGCGGCGTCGGCTCGAGCCGCGCGGATTTTGGCGAGATTGCCGGCGACGTCGCCGACAATCGGCGAAATCTGGGCGATAGCGATTTTGAGGCGCGCGGGCATGCCGGGAGTTTAGGCGGTCGGGCGCCAAATTGCGATTGCCTCCGGCAGGTTGTCGCCGCCGCCGGCCGCCATTGGGGCCCGATGCGCCCTTGCTTGACAGCGACGCGCGGTTCCGGGTCATTGCGTTTTTCAAGCTGCGTTCAAACGACAACCTGAAGAGATCAACGATGCCTGACGCATCGACCAAGGACCCTCAAGGCCGCGACTACAAGGAGACGCTGTTCCTCCCCGTCACGGAGTTCCCGATGCGCGCCGGACTGCCGCAGCGCGAGCCGGAACTCCTGAAGCGCTGGAAAGCGTTGGGGCTCTACAGGCGCCTCCGCGCCGACGCGAAAGGCCGCAAGCCCTTCATCCTTCATGACGGGCCGCCATACGCCAACGGCCACATCCACATCGGCACGGCGCTGACGAAAATTCTGAAGGACCTGATCGTCCGCTCCAGGCAGATGACGGGCTTTAACGCGAACTACGTGCCGGGCTGGGACTGCCACGGCCTCCCCATCGAATGGAAGATCGAGGAGGAGTTTCGCGCCAAGGGCCGCAACAAGCGGGATATTCCGCCTGCGGAGTTCCGCGCCGCCTGCCGCGCCTACGCCGCGCACTGGCTCGATGTCCAGCGCGAGGAGTTCAAGCGCCTCGGCGGCGAGGGGGATTGGGACAATCCCTATTCGACCATGGACTTCAATTCGGAGGCCGTGATCGCCAGCGAGCTGTTGAAGTTCGTGGACAAGGGACTGCTCTATCGCGGTTCGAAGCCCGTCATGTGGTCGCCGGTCGAGCAGACCGCGCTCGCCGAAGCCGAGATCGAATACCACGACCACGTCTCGACGACCGTGTGGGTGAAGTTTCCGATCGTCAAAGAGCGGACGCGCGCAGGCTTTCGTTCGGTTGGCGAGCAGTTTCCGCTGGTTGGGCCGGATGAAGCGAGCCCAATCCCGCCCGGGCACACATTGGATGGCGCGTCCATTCTGATCTGGACGACAACGCCGTGGACCATTCCCGGCAACCGCGCTGTCAGCTTCGGCCCAAACATCTCCTACGCACTTTACGTCGTGGACGAGGTCGAAAAAATCTTCGATGCGAAAACCGGCGTCGAGATTCCCGCGTGGGCGAAGCGCGGGGACAAGTTGCTCGTTGCCGAGAATCTCTGGGGAGCGGTGAAGAGTGCTGCCAAGATCTCCAAGGCGACGCCAGTCAAATATGACCCCACGGGTTTAGTTTGCGCTCATCCTCTGCGCAGGCTCGGTGGCGGCTACATGTTCGACGTGCCGCTGCTTGCAGGCGACCATGTAACGGATGCAGACGGCACTGGATTCGTCCACACGGCGCCGGGCCATGGCGCCGATGACTTCGACATCTGGATGAGTCCGCAGGGGAAGCCTTGGCGCGACGCGCTTACGAGGCTCGAAGGCAAGGACATTCCGTATACGGTCGATGAGTTCGGCGCCTTCACCGGCGAAGCGCCGGGCTTTGAAGGCAAAAAAATCCTCGTCACCGAGGGCAAGAATGCCGGCAAGGACGGCGACGCCAACAAGGCGGTGATCGACGCGTTGATCGAGCGCGGCGCGCTCCTCGCGCGCGGGAGGCTGACGCACTCCTATCCGCATTCGTGGCGGAGCCGCGCGCCGGTCATTTTCCGCAACACGCCGCAATGGTTCATCCATCTCGACCGGAAGATCGACGGCGGCAAGACCTTGCGAGAGTATGCGCTCGACGCCATCGACGCGACGGAGTTCACGCCGCCGCAGGGCCGCAACCGCATCCGCTCGATGGTCGAGAGCCGTCCGGACTGGCTCGTCTCGCGCCAGCGCGCCTGGGGCGTGCCGCTCACCATCTTCGTCGAGAGGGAAACGGGCGCCATCCTGGAGGACGAGGCTGTCAGCGCCCGCATTCTCGACGCCATCCGCAAGGGCGGCGCGGGCGCGTGGTTCGATCGTCCGGCGGCGGAGTTTCTGGGACCGAAATACGACGCCGCGCGCTACGAGAAGATCAACGACATTCTCGACGTGTGGTTCGATTCAGGCTCGACGCACGCCTTCGTGCTCGAAGGGCGCGACGATCTCTCGTGGCCGGCGGACGTTTATTGCGAAGGCAGCGACCAGCATCGCGGCTGGTTCCAGTCCTCGCTCCTCGAGAGCTGCGGCACACGCAAGCGAGCGCCCTATAATCATCTCGTCACCAACGGCTTCGTCGTCGACGCCGAGGGCCGCAAGATGTCGAAGTCCCTCGGCAACACCGTTGCCCCGGAGGAAGTCATCAAGGAATACGGCGCCGAGATCATCCGCATCTGGGTCGCGAGCCAGGACTACACGGAAGACCCGCGCATCTCGAAGGAGATCATCAATACGGCGGTCGATGGCTACCGCAAGCTCCGCAACACCATCCGCTACCTTCTTGGCGCGCTCGCGGGATATTCGGCGGCGGAAGACGTTCCGTACAAGGACATGCCGGGCCTTGAGCGCTATATGCTCCACCTCCTCGCCGAGCTCGACCGAAAGGTCCGCGAGGCCTATTCGCGCTTCGACTTCAAGGCGGTCTGGCGCGCCGTGTTCGAGTTCTGCGCGGCCGATCTTTCGGCTTTCTATCTCGATATCCGGAAAGACAGCCTCTATTGCGACAGCCCCGACAGCTTGCGCCGGCGCGCCGCGCGGGCCGTGATGCAGGCCGCTTTCGACCGCATTGTCGTCTGGCTCGCCCCGATCTGCGTCTTCACCACGGAAGAAGCGTTTCTTGCGCGCTATCCGTCCCCGGACGGATCGGTGCATCTGCAGCAATTCCCGAAGACCCCGGCGACCTGGCTCGACGAGAAGCTTGCGGCTGACTGGGCGCAACTGCGCGATGTGCGCCGCGTCGTCACCGGCGCCCTCGAAATCGAACGGCGAGACAAGCGCATCGGCGCAAGCCTCGAGGCGGCGCCCGCGCTCCATGTCGCGGACGAAGCGCTCTTTGGTCTTTGCCGCGCGCAGGACCTCGCCGAACTCTGCATCACTGCCGCGGTGACCCTGATAGAATCGGAAGGTCCGACGGAGGCGTTCCGGCTCGGCGATGTCCCGGGCGTCGCCGTCGATGCGTCTCTCGCTGCCGGCGAGAAATGCGTGCGCTGCTGGCGGTATACGGAGGATGTCGGCTCGGCGGCGGCCCATCCGGCGCTCTGCGCGCGCTGTGCAGGCGCTGTCAGCCAGCACGGGAAGGCGGCATGAACGCGCCGATAGCGGCATACCTCAAGAAGGCCGAAGGCTGGGCGGCGCGCGCCCGGGCGAGCCGCTTCTTCGCGGCGGGGCTCGCCGGCGGCGTTCTCGTCGCGCTCCTCGATCAGGCGTCGAAACTCTGGATTCTGAACGGCCTGAAGCTCCCCGATCTCCCCAACGGGCATGTCGAGATCTCGCAGCTCTTCGACCTTACCTATGTGCGCAATTACGGCGCGAGCTTCGGCATGCTGAACGGGACGCCGCTGGCGCCCGTCATCCTCTCGCTGGTCGCCATCGGGGTCACGATCGCGCTCATTCATTGGCTTCCGGGAGCGACGCGGCGATTGTCGGTCGCCGGGGTCGCTCTCATCATGGGCGGCGCTCTCGGCAACCTCCTCGATCGCCTGCGCTACGGCTATGTCGTCGACTTCCTGAATTTCTCGGGCTTTCCCTTCCCGCATCTTGCGCGGACCGAGGGCTTTCCCTTCGTTACGCTCTTCAACGGCGGCTTCGTCTGGGTGTTCAATGTCGCCGACGCCGCCATCAATGTCGGTATCGCGCTTTTGATCATCGACTGGCTGGGGCTGCGGAAGAAGGCTCAGGAAATAGCTTGATCCCGGCGTCCAAATCCCCGATCCATAGCCTCCTTCAGTCCCCGGAGCGGGTACGGTCCTCGCCGGTTTTCGAAAGGCGTTTCAAAATGATGGCTTCTGGTCTTCTCCGCGCAAGCGCTGCGCTCCTGATCCTGACGATGCTTGGCGGCTGCGCGGGGTTCGGCAAGGCCGTCGGCGGCGGCAAGAATCCGCCCGACGAGTTCGCCATTGCGACCAAGGCGCCGCTGGTGGTGCCGCCGGATTACGCCCTGCGCCCGCCCAAGCCCGGCGAATCGCGCCCCGACGAGATCTCAGCCTCCGACAGGGCTCGCCAGGTTCTGATGGGCGATGCGAGCAGCGGCGCGCCGACCCCGGGCGAACAGCAAATTCTGAAGAAGTCCAACGCCCTGACGGCCGATCCCAATATCCGCGCCATTCTCGACGCCGAAACGGGCGACCGGGCCGACAAAGACCGCAGCCTCGCGAACCAGCTGATGTTCTGGAAGTTCGTCGATGGCAAAGTCGATGATTCTGCCGCGCCCCTGCGGGTCGATAACCCGGAAGAGTGGATGGCCCAGCGCGCCGCGGCGATAAAGACCGTCCTCGGCGAAGACGGCAAGGTCGTCATCAAGCGCGACGAGAAAACCTTGAGCCTGCCGGGGATTTTTTAGGGCTCGCCCCACTCGCCGATCGGCCATAATGCGTCATGGCGAATCGGCCGGCCGAGAAGCTTGAAGAAACCGCGCGCCCGGTGATCCGGCGCTTGCCCGCCGACGCGGTCAACCGCATCGCGGCGGGCGAGGTCGTGGAGCGGCCCGCTTCCGCCGTGAAAGAGCTGCTCGAGAACAGTCTCGACGCGGACGCTTCGCGCATCGACATCGACATCAGGGATGGCGGGAAGTCGGCGATCGTCGTTTCCGACGACGGCTGCGGCATGAGTGCGGAGGATTTGACGCTCGCGGTCGAGCGCCACGCGACTTCGAAGCTCCTCCCGGGCGCCGACGGGCGCTTCGATTTGGACCGCATCGCAAGCCTCGGATTTCGCGGCGAGGCGCTGCCCTCGATCGGCGCCGTCGCGCGCCTCGACATCGCCAGCCGGGCGCGCGGGGCCGCCGACGCATGGAGTTTGTCCGTCCACGGCGGAGAAATGGACGGGCCGGCGCCGGCGGCGTTCTCCGGAGCGGGAACCCGCATCGAGATCCGCGACCTCTTCTACGCGACGCCGGCGCGCCTGAAGTTCCTGAAATCCGAGCGCGCCGAAACCGACGCCGTCTCGGACGCGGTCAAGCGCCTCGCC
>JBEBFW010000198.1:0-6470 GCA_040081755.1 Parvularculaceae bacterium | reverse complement strand
CAAGCTGACGCTCGCCGATATCAACGAAGAAGGCGCCAATCTGGTCGCCCTGCAGATCCGGCAGCAGCTCGGCATCCAGGCGCTCTCGATCGCCAATCAGGCCCCGCAAAGCATCCTCTCACTCTTCCGCTGACGCATCCGCGGCTCGAGAGAGTTTCTTTCGAGCCGCGCCTTTCGCATAGGCGGGCGCCATGAGCATCACTGCAGACGCTTCGGACACCTACAATCGCGCCGCGCGGGCGCTTGGCGAGCCGCGGGCGATCGAGACGCAGCTCTTCTCGCGGGTGACGGGCGCCCTGTCGCGCGCCGCGCCAGGCCGCGACAGCGACTATCCGGCGTTCGTCGCCGCGCTCTCCGCCAATCTCCAGCTGTGGACCGCGCTTGCAGCCGATGTCGCGAGCGACGGCAACAGGCTGCCCACGGCGCTGCGCGCGCAGATATTCAATCTCGCGAAATTCACGCGCCTGCTGACCTCGCGTCTCCTCAGCGGCGACCGCGACGCCGACCCCCAGGCGCTGATCGATGTCAATCTCAGCATCTTGCGCGGGCTCCGGCGCGAGCCGGATGCGAAGTGAACGATGTACCAGCCGGCTATTTTCGCCAGCGGCTATGCGGGCTTCAAATTGTTCGAGCGCACAACGCCGCGGCAGATGGAGGCCTTCTCGAGGAGCGCCGAGGTCAAGCGCGACATCGCCTACTTCATGGAGAAGATCGGCGAGGCCGCGACGCCGGCCGATCTCGTAGCCGACCGCAGGCTCCTCAAGGTGGCGCTTGGCGCGTTCGGTCTCGGCGAGGAAATCGACAAGCGCGCCTTCATCCGCAAGGCGCTCGAAGGCGGGACCGAGGCGCGCGACGCGTTCGCCAATCGCATGAGCGACGCCCGCTGGCGCGCTTTTGCGTCGGCGTTCGGCTACGGCGACAGTGCGGGAGCGCAAACGGGCAAGCCCGGTTTCGCCGCAGGGATCGCCGACAGATATCGCGAGCGCGCGTTCGAGGCGGCGGTGGGCGCGACAGACGAGAATTTCCGTCTGGCGATGAATTTCCGGCGCGAGGCGGCGGCGATAGCAAGCGCGGCGGAGACGGATCGCGCGGGCTGGCTGAAAATGCTCGCCCAGAAGCCGCTGCGGGCGGTCCTTGAAGGCGCGCTCCGCTTGCCCAAAGCGATGGCCCATCTCGACATCGACCGGCAGGTCGCGATCGTCGAGGACAAGGCGCGGGAGACATTCGGATCGTCGTCGCCCGCCGCTCTCGCCAGTCCGGAAATCATGGACAAGGCCCTGCGCAGATTTTTCGTGCGCGCCGATCTTGCAACCGCCTCGGCAAACGCGCCGGGCTCAACGGCGCTGACTCTGCTGTCGAACGCTTCGGCGGCGAGCCTGCTGCTGTCGAACGCGATCCGTTAGCTGTCCTCGGACGGCGCTAATCGACAAGGCCTCGAATGAAACTGAGGGACGGCGCAAAAAAGTATGCGCCGCCGGTCATCTCGACCCACGGAACAAAGGAGAACTGGGGCTTCGATCCGGGTGCGCCGGCTCCCGCGAAAGGCCGCTTGGCCGCCTTCGGCTGTTGGCCAATGATCGGATCGACGCCGGCGCCGCCGTGCGCGAAGCTCGCGTTGTTGGCCCAATCCCGCTGGACAAACTCGAACTGCGTGTCGAGATCGGTGACATAGCATTTGAACAAGAGGCCGCGCTCTTCGATGGTGTTGTTCGTTTCGTCCGCGGTCAACTCCGGCCCGAATTGAATGCCCCGGCGCAAGAGGCGGTGTTGCTGAGTGAAGGCCTCGGCTGCGTCCACTTGATCCTGTGTCGGCGGCGGCGGGGCAAAAGAGCCGGGGACCTCGTCGCGCGGATAGACCTTGCGGACATGCGCCGCCCACGGACAAACCCCACCGCCACGGTCGCCGCCGAACTCAAAGTCATTGTTCAGGCTCTCATCTCTGCCCGCCTTGGGGCCGGGATCCCTTGCCTGATGAACGAGGAGCGGCGCGCCGCCTGGCCACCTTCCGACAAGCTGCGTTCCGAGCAGGTCGGGCGTCAGGCCAGCGGTCCGCGCAGCCGCGGCGACGCCCTGCCGGAATTCCGGAACGAACTGGCGCAGTCGCCGAATGACCAGGAACGCGCCGTTCCTCCACTCGGCCGGGGCGGCGCGCGGAGGTCCCTCTTCCGCCATGTCCCTGGCGCCTTCGTCTTGCGCGCTCAGGCCGAAGATGAACTCGCCGGGCCACAGCAAATCCTGTCCGGGGAGGCCCTGACCGGCCTCGTCTGAAGTCGCGTTTCCCTTGCGCTTGAAATTCGCCGTGAGCGGCAGCTTGCCTTCATGATCGAGCCGCCCGCGCAAGCCCGGTTGCGATACGCCGTCGAGGAAACCGAAATGTTCGTGGCCGTCCTCGGGCGCCGGACGGATGTTGCCGAGAAACGTCCCTATGACCGTAAATCCTGCGGCGGTCCCCCCCGGGAAGTTGGCCGCAAGAAAATCGTCTCGCTGCTTGATCCACTTGGCGATATCCGAGGGCGCGGGATTTTTGGTTTTTTTGCCGGCGGTGACGACAAATACGCCGTCGGGCTCCTTGCTGGGCGAGCCGACATCCCAAGTCTTCGGGTTTGAATCGTTCAGCTGCTTGACCGCCCGGTCCGCCATTGTCTGTTTGAATGCGGTTATGACGGGCTCTCCCGATTTTGGCGCACGGCCGAGCTTGTCGAGACCGGCGTGACTGAAGGCGACGGCCGTGCGTATCGTCGGAACTTTCTTGCCTGTGAACTGCGCCACATCCCCCGATCCAGAGTGGTAGGCGTCGATGGCTGGCGTCGCCTTGCCCTGAACAAACCGGGCGAACTTCTTTGCGTCCGTGATTTTGAAGAAGACCTGGGCTTCCACGAGTTTTGAGTGCCCAAGCAAGAGATCGCTTTGGATGTCGGCAAGATCGATCAGCGGCTCATCGCGAAGAGCACGACCCGGGCTGACAAAGGGCTTTTTGGATTTCGCGGCGGATGGCGGTGGCATGGGGTCTCCTTCGGACTCGGCCGCGCCAGAAAACCACCGGAAACCCGGCCAATCTGTGCCTCAGGGCACGGTCCGCGGGGATGGCGGTTGCCCCGCGCCCAAAATCTCGCGAAGCCTCGCAAAGGCCGCCTCGGGCCCGCTCGCCCTTTCTGAAAGAAACCGGTCGAGCGCCGGCCAGACCTTCAGCGCGGCGTCGACCTTCGGGTCGGCGCCGGCGCTGTAGAGCCCGGCGCGCACGATGGTTTCGGCGTCTTCATAGGCGCTGAAATGAGCGCGCGCCGCGGCGATGAGGGCGTTCTCTTCGGCGCTCGCCGCTCCGGGCAGAGATCGCGACACTGAGCGGCTGAGATCGATGGCGGGAAAGCGGCCGCGCTCGGCGATGGTCCGCTCAAGGACGATATGGCCGTCAAGGACGCCGCGCACGATGTCGGCGACCGGCTCATTCATATCCGAGCCGGCGACCAAGACCGAAAAGACGGCCGTGATGTCGCCCGAGCCGACGGCGCCGGGGCCGGCGCGCTCGGCGAGCCCGGCGATGGCGCGAAAGGTCGATGGCGGATAGGCGTGCAGCGAGGCGGGTTCGCCGGCCGCGAGCGCGATCTCGCGATGGGCGTCAGCAAAGCGCGTGAGAGAATCGAAGACCAGCAGCACGTGAGCGCCCTGATCCCTGAAGTGCTCCGCCGCAGTCATGGCGAGCTGGGCGCCGCGGCGCTTCAACAGCGCCGGCTGGTCGGACGTCGTGGCGATAACGACGGAGCGCGACAGGCCCTCGGGGCCCAGCACATCCTCGACAAACGCCCGCACTTCGCGGCCGCGCTCGCCGATGAGGGCGATGATCGACACATCGGCGTCGATATTGCGTGCGAGATCGGCGAGCAGCATGGACTTGCCGACGCCCGGCCCCGCAAAGACGCCGATGCGCTGGCCCTTGCAGATCGGCAAGAACGCATCGAATGCGCAAAGACCGGTCCCGATGCGCGCGCCGAGGCGCTTGCGGCGCGCGGCGGGGAGCGCCGCTCCGTCAAGGGGAGAGGCGCGGTCGCCGTCCGGCGCCTGGCGTCCGTCGCTCAATCGTCCGTAGGCGTCAAGGACAGAGCCGATCCAGGCGCGCGAGGGCCGCGCCCTTGCGGCCGGCGAAAGCGACGCGCGAGCGCCGATCCTGATGCCGGCGAGGGGCGCCGCCGCGTAGGCCCGAACGAGGTCGTCGCTGATCGCGATAACCTCGGCCTCGATCGCGCCGTCGTCTGCGTCGATGTCGATGCGATCCCCGAGCCGCGCGAGCGGAGAGAGGCCCTCGACGCTCGCGCAAAGACCTTGCGCCTCGCTTATGCGCCCGAAACAGCGTTCGATCGGCATGCTGAGCATCGTATCGACGGCGGGCGGAAGGAGCGGCGGACGCATTGCTACCATCGGCGGCAAGTAACCATTGATTCAACCTATGCGAGCATACTCCGACCTGATGGTTAATGGGCCCTGAACATGCTCGACGACATTCAACTGATCGGACTGAGCGCGCTGCGGTCCCGCCACGCGAGCGAAAGGCTCGGGCTGATCGCCGGGAATGTCGCCAATGCGGATACGCCCGGCTACCTTGCGCGCGATCTTGAGGGCTTCGAGGACGCCGTGCGTCGGCTCGGCCGATCGCCCGCGACCACGGCGCCGACGTTTGTGGAAACCCATCCTGCAATTCCCGGCGCGCAGTCGCCGAATGGCAACAACGTCGCGCTCGAAGATCAGATGTCGCGCGCCTCGCGCGCCATGCGCGACCACGAAACCGCGACGCTCATCTACTCAAAGGCGCTCGACTTTCTGCGCAGCGCTCTCGGCAGGAAGGGATAGGTCATGAATCCGTTCGATCGCGTGAGCCAGACCGTCATGTCGGGTCTCGTGGCGCAAGCGCAACGCATGCAGGTCGCCGGGGAGAATCTCGCCAACGCGGATACGCACGGCTATCGCCGCAAGCTCGTCTCGTTCGAGAACATTTTCGATCGGGCGGCGGACGTGACGCGCGTCAGCGCCTCAAGAGTTGCGCTCGACGCATCGCCGCTGGCGGAGCGGTTCGATCCCGGCCATCCGCTGGCGGATGAGCGCGGGTACGTGGCCGGATCGAACGTCAACGCCATCACCGAGTTCGCCGATGTCAGAGAGGCGAACCGCTCTTACGAGGCCGGGCTGCAGATCCTGAAGCAGTCGCGCGACATGTACTCCGCGCTTCTGGAGATTCTGCGGCGCTGAACGGGAGGTTTATCATGACTGTTGCAACCTTCAACGCGTTGAGAGGTTACGGCGCTGCCGGAATCGCCCCAGGCGCCCGCGCGCTCGACAATGCCGCAGCGCAGCCCGCCGGAAAGGGGGACGGCTCTTTCAATGCGGCGCACGCGCTCGCCGCAACGCTGCTCGGCGCGGAGAAGAACGCGCAGTCGCTGATCGCGGGCGGCGGCGCCGATCCCCATTCGGTCATTCAGGCGCTGGCGCAAGCGGAACTGGCGGTCGAGACAGCGGTGACCATCCGCGACAAGGTGGTCGAGGCCTATCAGGAAATCCTGCGCATGCCGGTCTAGGATCATGACCGAAGAGGCCTTGTTCGACATTCTGCGCGAGTTCCTGTGGGCGGGCGTGCGCATGGGCGCGCCGCTGATGATCGCAGCCATGATCGTCGGCGTCGCCGTCGGCCTCCTGCAGGCGCTCACCTCCATTCAGGAGATGACGCTGACCTTCGCGCCGAAGCTCGTCGTCATGCTCGTCGTTTTCTGGGCGAGCCTTGGATACATGACGCGCCTTCTCGTCGATCTATTCAACACGCGCGTCATTGCGTTCATCGCCGGAGGGTAGCCGCATGAACGCCGTCCTCAAGATTGCGCCGGCGCAGGCGACCGCCATGCTGGCGCTCGGTTTTCTGGCGGTCATCGCCATGATGGTGCTGCCGACGCCGCCGATTCTGCTGGACATCGGCCTCACCGCGTCGTTCGCCCTCGCGATCCTTGTCCTGACGATCACGGTGTTCATCGAGCGGCCGCTCGATTTCTCCGCCTTTCCGACCGTGCTGCTGGCGACGCTGATGCTTCGTCTCGCGCTGAACATCGCCTCGACGCGCCTCATCATCGGCGAGGGTCACACCGGACCCGACGCGGCGGGGAGCGTCATCCACGGCTTCGCCATGTTCGTCATGGGCGGGAACATATTCCTGGGGCTCGTCGTTTTCTGCGTCATCCTGATCGTCAATTTCATGGTGATCACCAAGGGCGCCGGCCGCATGGCCGAAGTCGGCGCGCGTTTCGCGCTCGACGGCATGCCGGGGCGCCAGCTCGCCATCGACAGCGATGTCGCCGCTGGCGCCATCAGCCACGCCGAGGCGAGGGAGCGCCGCCGCATTGAGCAGGAGGAAACGACGTTCTTCGGGTCGCTCGACGGCGCGTCGAAATTCGTCAAAGGCGACGCGGTCGCCGGACTCCTCATTACGCTCCTCA
>JBEBFW010000197.1:0-6534 GCA_040081755.1 Parvularculaceae bacterium | reverse complement strand
GCTTCCTTGAGAATGCGCCCGATGAGGGCGGTTGTCGTCGACTTGCCGTTTGAGCCGGTGACAGCGACGACTTTCGGGCGCTGGTTCTCGGGGATTGCGTTCAGCGAGCGCGCGAAGAGTTCGATGTCGCCAATGATCTCGACGCCCTCTGACTGCGCCTTCTTGACCATGGCGTGGGGCTTGGGGTGCGTGAGCGGGACGCCGGGTGAAAGTACAAGCGCAGAAAGATCCTTCCACGGCCACTGCTTGGGATGCTCGGCGCGGTATTCGGTATTGCCGGTCTTGTCTCTCGCCGTTTGACTTTCATCGAAGGTGAACACCTGCGCACCGGAGGCGACCAGCGCCTCGGCGGCGGAAACGCCGGTCGCGCCAAGACCGAAGACGCCGACCTTCCTCTTCGCCATGTCGGGGATCTTGATCATGCCTATCTCAGTTTCAGCGTCGCAAGCCCGATCATCGCGAGAATGAACGCGATGATCCAGAAGCGGATGACGATTGTCGATTCCTTCCAGCCGAGCTGTTCGAAATGATGGTGGATCGGCGCCATTCTGAAGACGCGCTTGCCCGTCAGCTTGAATGAAGCGATCTGGATCATGACCGAAAGGCCTTCGAGCACGAAGAGCCCGCCGACGATCGCAAGGACGATCTCGTGTTTGGCGGCGACGGCGATCGACCCGATAGCGCCGCCGAGGGCCAGCGAACCGGTGTCGCCCATGAAAATCGCGGCTGGCGGAGCGTTGAACCAGAGAAAACCCAGGCCCGCTCCTACGATCGCCGCACAAATCACCGCAAGCTCGCCGGCGCCAGGGACGTATGGAACCGCAAGGTACGCGGCATAAATCGCATTGCCGACGAGATACGCGATCACCGCATAGGTTGCGGCCGCGATCATGACGGGCACCGTCGCCAGGCCGTCGAGGCCGTCCGTGAGATTGACCGTGTTCGAGGCGCCGACAATGACGACAGCGGCGAAGGGGATGAACAAGAGCCCGAGCGGAACAAAAAAATCCTTGAAGAACGGCACGGCGACCGAGGATTCAAGACCTGCGGGCGCTTCGGGATCGGCGCCGAGCGTCGTCATGCAGAACCAGGCGGCGAGGAACGCGACCGCGAATTGAACGAGCAGCTTCAGGCTGCCGACGACGCCCGAGGCCTGCTGCTTGGTCACTTTGAGATAGTCGTCGACGAATCCGAGCCCGCCATAGGCCAGCGTGACGCCGAGCACGATCCACACATAGGCGTTGTCGAGACGCGCCCAGAGCAGGATCGCAACCGTCATCGAAATGAGAATGAGGACGCCGCCCATGGTTGGCGTGCCCGCTTTGGAAATGATGTGGCTCTGCGGGCCGTCCTGCCGGATCGGCTGGCCCCGCCCCTGCTTCCGCCGCATCCAGCGGATGAACGGCAGCCCGAGCACGAAGGCGATGAGAAGCGCCGTCATGACTGCGCCGCCCGCCCTGAACGTCAGATAGCGGAACAAATTGAAGAGCTGGAAGTTCTCGGCGAACGGCGTCAGCAAGTGATAGAGCATGGCCCCGGAAAAGTCCTTATGAAGCTTCGGCCGCTTTCGGCTGACCGGAGTTATTGATTTCAAGCGCGCGCGCGACGGCGCTCACCCTAGAACCGTTCGATCCTTTGACCATCACCATATCGCCGTCGATGAGATCGGCGCTAATCGCGTCGATGAGACCGGCAGCGGCCGGTGCAGAAGCGGCGCGCATCGCAGCCGGCGCCGCGTCCCAGAGGTGGCGCATCAGGGCGCCGGCGACATAGAGGCGGTCCACATGCGCGTCGATGAGGGACTGAGCGATGGCTGCGTGAAGCCTCGGCCCCTCGGAGCCGAGCTCCAGCATGTCGCCGAGGACAGCGATCCGCCGGCCCTTCCCGCGCGGCTTTGACGCGGCGAGCAGCGCGAGAGCGGCCGCCATAGAAGCAGGATTGGCATTGTAGCTTTCATCGATGAGCGTCGCCCTGCCGCCGGTGCGAATTGTGATTTCCTTGCGCGCGCCGCGACCCTCCGCTGCCTCATGACCCGCCAGCGCCCTGAGCGCCGGTTCGATCGGCGCGCCGACGGCCGTCACGGCTGCGATTACCGCTAGTGAATTCAGAGCCTGGTGGAGCCCAGGGGCCGCGAGCGTGTAAGCGACCGGCTCGCCTGACATGGTGGCCTTGACGGCGGCGACATCGCCGCTCAGCGAATAATCCGTGAGACGAATATCGGCATCCTTGTGCTGACCGAAAGTGAGGAAACTGCGCACGCCCGCCTCCTCGGCCCGCTTCCTGAGAAGCGCGTAGTGCTCGTTGTCGATGGGCAGAATGGCTACGCCATCCGATTCCAGTCCGAGAAAAATCTCCGCCTTGGCCTCGGCGATCCTCGCGGTGGTTCCGAAGAACTCGAGATGGGCCGGCGCGACCGTTGTTACGATCGCCGCATGTGGACGAACAAGGCGAGTCAGCGGCGTGATCTCCCCCGCGTGATTCATGCCGATCTCGATGACCGCGAAGTCGGCGCTCATGGGCAGGCGCGCCATTGTCAGGGGAACGCCCCAATGATTGTTGAAGCTCTTGTCCGCCGCATGAACCTCGCCGGCGGGACGAAGCGCGGCGCGCAGCATTTCCTTGACAGACGTCTTGCCCGCGCTCCCGGTGACGCCGATGCGCTTGCCGAAATTGCGACGCTGCGCGGCGCGCGCAAGAGCGCGCAGGCCGGTTAACGTGTCGCTTACGACGAGCAGCGGCGCGCCGTCCGGCATGTCCTCAGGCGCCCGGCTCACCAGAGCTGCCGAAGCGCCGCGCTCGAAGGCGCCAGTCACGAAGTCGTGGCCATCGCGCGCATCCTTGAGCGCCACGAATATGTCGCCCGCCGCCAGCGTGCGGGTGTCGATTGAAATCCCGCCCGCGGACCACTCCTCAGCGACCCAGCGATCGGGATCGCCGCCGCGCGCGCACAGCGCCCCGCCTGTGGCCGCCGCCGCCTCATAGGCCGACCACAACGCCGTCATGTTATGCGCCTTTCTTCAGCCGCCGCTCTCGCCTCCGCCGCGTCATCGAACGGCAGGATGCTGTCGCCGACGATCTGACCGGTCTCGTGACCTTTGCCGGCAATGAGCAGTATGTCGCCGCGGTCAAGCATGGCGACGCCTTTGCGGATCGCTTCTCTCCGGTCGCCGATTTCAACTGCGCCATCGGCGCCTTTTAGCACCTCGGCCCTGATCTCGGCGGGTTCCTCCGTTCGCGGATTGTCGTCGGTGACGATGACAATGTCGGCGAGCGCCGCCGCCGCCGATCCCATGAGCGGGCGCTTGCCGCGATCGCGGTCGCCGCCGGCTCCAAGGATGACGATGACACGGCCGGCGGCATGCGGTCGAATGGCGCGAAGCGCCGTCGTCACCGCGTCCGGCGTATGCGCATAGTCGATATAGATGCCGCTCCCGCGCGCCTCGGCGGCGAATTGCATTCGGCCCGGCACGCCCTCCAAACTGGCGAGGAGCGGCAATACGCGCTGAATATCCTCACCCGAACCGATGACGACAGCGGCGGCGAGAAGCGCGTTCTCGGCTTGAAAAGCGCCGATGAGCGGCAGGCTGAGTGTGCGCCTCTCTCCATTCGCTACAACGACGATCGACAGGCCCTTCGGCTGCGGCTCGCAGGTTTCGAGGCGCAGCGTCTCGCCGCCTGCGCCGGTCGTCAGAAGCCTGAGCTTGCGCCCCCGAACTGCGTCGATGACGCGCGCCGAGCCCTCGCCGTCAGCGTTCACCGCCGCGAAGCCGCCTTCGGAGACGAGGTCGCCGAACAGCCGAAGCTTGGCGTTGAAATAGTCTTCGAAGCCGGCGTGAAAATCGAGATGGTCTTGCGTGATGTTGGTGAACGCGGCCCCCGCGAACCGGACCCCGTCGGCGCGATGCTGCGTCAGCGCATGACTTGAGACTTCCATCGCTACATGGGTGACGCCGGCATCAGACATGTCCCGCAGCGTCTCATGCAGGACGACCGGCTCGGGCGTCGTATGAAGCAGCCTGCGCGCAAAACCCGGCGCTTCCGCACCGATCGTGCCGATGCTGCCGGCGCCTCGACCGAGCTTGCGCCAGAGCTGCGCGCTGAACCGCACAGTGGAGGTCTTTCCGTTGGTGCCAGTCACACCGACTATCGTCGCGGGCTGGCGTGCGTAATAGAGTGCCGCGACGTGCGCGAGCCGTCGGCGCGGGACGACATCGCGGATCGTCGGCAAGGAAGTCGGCGCGCCGGGCGCCGCAAGAACAGCGGCCGCCCCGTTTTTCTCCGCTTGCGGAATGAAAGCGCCGCCGTCGAACTTGCCGCCCGGGAGCGCAGCGAAAAGAAACCCTTCCCGGACCTCGCGGCTATCTGTTGCAAGTCCCTTAATGTCGGGATCGCTCTGGAGCGCCTCGCCCGCGAGTTCGGACAGTTTCACGGCGCGCCTCCACTGCCCTCGCCCGCGGACGCCGTCGCATAGCCGCTGTAAAAGCGCGCCAGCGCCGTCGCTTCGTTGACCGTCGATACGCCGAGAAGCGGCGCGGCGCGGACGACGAATTTGGAAAAGGCTGGCGCGGCGTTCCAGCCGGCGGTTGCGTAGCCCTGCGTCGCCCGGCTTGGCTGCGGATTGTCGAGCGTGATGATGACCGCGTAGCGGGGCGCATATCCGGGGAATGCGCCGACGAACGTCGCGATGCGCGCCTGCGTATTGTAGCCCCCGCCCGCCGCCTTGTCGGCCGTCGCCGTCTTGCCAATCGGGTAATAGCCGGCAGCTTCAGCGTTTGACGCCGTGCCGTCCGTGACGACACGGCGGAGGACGCGGCGCATGATCGCGCTCGTCCTGTCTGAGAACACGCGCACTCCTTCTTTCTTCTCTGCTGCGCGCAGGAAGGTCGGGGCGATGTAGCGCCCGCCGTTCACGACAGCGCCATAGGCGGCCAGGAGGTGAAGCGGCGTCACCGATATGCCGTGCCCGTAGGCGATCGTCGCTGTCTCCACCGGCCCCCACTTCTGCGGCGGTTGCGGTGCGCGGCGTTCATGGAGTTCCACAGGCAGAACGTCGAGAAGGCCAAGCGACTTCAGCGTCCCGCGCAAGCGCGCGGGACCAAGATCGCCAGCCATGCGAGCTGCGCCGATGTTGGAGGAATGCTGCAAGACTTCTGAAAACGTCAGCACGCGGTTTTCGCCGTGAAAGTCGTCTATCCGCCTGTCAGCGACCTTGAACCGGCCGCGCGCGTCATAGGTCGAAGTCTCGCGCGCGACGCCGGCCTCGAGTGCGGCCGCGGCCGTAAAGGCCTTGAACGCCGAGCCGAGTTCATAGCGATCATACACGGCGCGATTGCGGCGATTGTCGGCCGGCGCGGCGCCCGGCGCATTGGGATCGAAGTCCGGCAGGCTCGCCAGCGCGAGAACTTCTCCGGTTTCGACATCCATGATGGCGCCGAAGGCGGCGGCGGCCTTGTGCTCGGCGGCCGCCAAAGCGAGTTCTTCTTCAAGGGCCTGCTGGACGCGCGTGTCGATCGAGGCTGCGATCGGTCCGCCGGGGCGCTCATCGAGCACACGCTCGAGACCCATGACGCCGCCCTTGCCCGCTTCAGTGTGGCCGACCACATGCGCTGCAAGATCGCCCTGCGGGTAGAATCTTTTTGTGCGCGCGGAGAACCTGACGCCCGGAAGCCCCAGTGCGAACACCGCTTCCTGCTGAGCCGGCGTGAGGCTGGCGGCGGCCTCGACATACCGCTTGTCCCTGAGCTTCGCCGCAAGATCTGCGCGATCGACGCTTGGCAGGATCGCGACGATGCTCGCAGCAGTTTCGTCCGCATCCCAAACATCTGCCCCGGCGATTTCGAGCGCAATCACCGGAAGATTGGTCGCCATCAGAACGCCGTTGCGGTCGGCGATCTCGGCCCGCTCTTCGGGGGCGACGGCGTCCAGCGCACGTTCAGCCGGAGCCGGGCCGCCGAACGACACCGCTGCCAGCCTGCCGGCGAGCCCCGCATAGGCGGCGAGGAAAGCGACGGCGCACATGGCGATGCGCCTGCGCGTGCGTGCGCCCGACCTGGCGCGAATGCGTGGCGAGATCGGCGCAGCGCTTCCAGGCGCTTCCCTTATGACGAAGCATCGCGCTTTCGATCTCGCCTTCCTTTGGAACAGCCGCATCGTCTCCCGATCTTATTCCAGCGCGCTCGCATCAGCCATTGCGAGTGCATGCATGATGACGTCGCCATGGGCCGGCGCATCCTCGGTGGGAGCGCCCTCTGCACTTTCGCCGAGAGCGAGGAGGAATTCGTCGGCTGTCATCAGCTGCGAACCCGCAAGCGGCGCGAGATCAGTGTGACGCGCCGCGATCCGTGCAAGGCGGTCCGGACTCTCAAGATACGCAACTTCCGCGCGCAGCACCTGTATCCCGGAGAGCTCCTGCATCTTCGCGTCTTCAAGCTCTTTCAATTCCTCTCTCGCCTCGCGCACGGACACTTCGGCTTTATAGCGTCCAGCGGCGGCCGCGAGCAGCAAGAGACACAACAAGATCATCGTCGCTCGAAC
>JBEBFW010000196.1:0-6546 GCA_040081755.1 Parvularculaceae bacterium | reverse complement strand
GCGATGGCGCGATAGGTGGCGGCTTCCTCGCTGGCCGGCCGGGCGGTGCCGATCGGCGACCCGGCATCGGCCAACTCGCGGATTTCCAGCGTCAGCGGTGTTAGGTCTTCGGTGTTCGGTATTTGGGGGGTTCGCCAGTCTCGCGCATCACCCTAAACCCGAAAACCGAAAACCAAAAACCGACTCCGAATGCGCACCGACATTCTCGACCTCCACGCCTTCTACGAGAGCCCCCTGGGGCGGACGGCCCGCGGGTTCCTCGCCGGCCATCTCGCCGAACGCTGGGGCGATGCGGCGCGCCTTCGCCTCGTCGGGTTCGGTCATGCGGGGCCGTTCCTCGAAGCCTTCGGTCAAGCCGAGCGCGTCATTGCGCTCGCCCCCGGCGGACAGGGCGTGATGCACTGGCCGCAAGGCGCCCTCAATCGAGCCGGACTGGTTGAGGAAACGCACTGGCCGCTGCCGGACGCCTCGATCGACCGGCTCCTCATCGTGCACGGCCTTGAAGAAGCCGGCGACCCGCGCCGACTGATGCGCGAGGCCTGGCGCGTGCTGACCAATGACGGGCGCCTCATCATCATTGTCGCTCATCGGCGGGGCCTGTGGTCGATGGTCGAGACGACGCCGTTCGCTCATGGACGGCCATATCTGCGCCGGCAGCTTTTCTCGCTACTCGCCGACAGCTTGTTCAGGCCCATCGAGTGGTCGGGCGCGCTTTACTTTCCGCCGATCGACAGCCGCGCGCTGCTGCGATCGGCTTCGGCCTGGGAGCGCGCGGGCGCGCGCCTCTGGCCGGTCCTCGGCGGCGTCCTCATGATCGAAGCGGCGAAAGAGTTGCTGGCGCCGGTCGGGCGCGTGCAGCGCGCCGGGGCGCGGCTCATGAAGCCGCAATATGCCCGGCCCGCCGGGCCGGCGCGCGTTCACAGCCCGCCGGCGCACAGTTAGGATCTTTCCCCATGACGGACCTGCTTTTCAACCGCACCCTGATCATCGGCGTCGGCCTCATTGGTTCCTCGCTGGCGCGGGCGATGCGCGAGAAAAAACTTGTGGGCGACGTTGTGGGCTGGGATGTTGATGCGAGCGTCCTCGCCCGCGCGCTCAAGCTCGGCGTCATCGATCGGGCGGCGCAGAGCCTTGAAAAGGGTCTTCAGGGCGCAGACCTTGTCGTGCTGGCGACCCCGGTCGGCGCGGCGCCGCAGTTGCTCGCGGCGGTCGCGTCGGGGGCCGGGGAGGGCGCCGTCGTCATCGACGTCGGTTCGGTCAAGGGCGCTGTCGTCGATGCGGCTGCAGGCGCCGGCGAGCGCGTTCACTTCGTGCCCTGTCATCCGGTCGCCGGCACGGAGCAGTCGGGTCCGGAAGCGGGCTTCGCGGCATTGTTCGAGGATCGCTGGTGCATCCTGACGCCGTTGCCGCGCGAGGATGCGCCTTATCTCGCGGCCATCGACAGGGTCGCCGCTCTCT
Source organism: Parvularculaceae bacterium (assembly GCA_040081755.1). Lineage (GTDB taxonomy): Bacteria > Pseudomonadota > Alphaproteobacteria > Caulobacterales > Parvularculaceae > Amphiplicatus. The sequence goes on along the minus strand of JBEBFW010000196.1, from coordinate 5,088 downwards.
GGCGCGCCGTCGGGGCGAAGGTCGAGACCATGGACCCAGCCCATCACGACCTGGCGCTCGCGGTCACCAGTCATTTGCCGCACCTCATCGCCTTCACGCTGGTCGGCGCGGCCGACGATCTTGAGGCGGTGACCGAAGCCGAGGTCGTCAAATACTCCGCCGGCGGATTTCGCGACTTCACCCGCATCGCCGCCTCGGACCCGGTCATGTGGCGCGACGTCTTTATCAACAACCGCGAAGCCGTGCTCGAAGTCCTCGGTCGCTTCACCGAGGAACTCATCCTGTTGCAGCGCGCCATACGCTGGGGCGACGCCGAAACGCTGGAGAAAGTCTTCCGCCGCGGCCGCGAACTCCGCCGCGCCATCGTCGCAGCGGGACAGGAGAAGGATGTCCCGAACTTCGGGCGGGATGAAAAGGCGGCCGGCAACCGGCAACCGGCAACCGGCAATGGGGAGCGGGAGTAAACCGCAGCTGGACCTTGGCGATAAGCTAATCGGACGCCGAAAATGGGAGTCGGCGCCGCATTATGGCTTTTGTCGCTAACGGTATCTGTCTATGCTAACGCCCCATGAGCGAGCGGGTTGCGATCGACAAAGGCGGACGCATTGTCATTCCAAGACCTTTGCGAACGCGCCTTGGCCTTCGGGAAGGGGATTTGCTTGTAATTGACGAGCAGAACGGTGAACTCGTTGTCCGGCAAGAGAAGCTTCAATTCGGGCTTGTCGAACGCGGGGGGCTCCTCTTCAAACCGCGCGATCGCAAGGCGGGCGTCATCGACCCCGAAGAGATCAACCGCCTGATCGAGACGCTGCGCGATCCTGGCGCTCGCGCGGCGCTTGAGCAAGAACAAGTGCGCCGGCCGAAAAAGGCAACCAGAAAACGCAAGGGCTCATGAAATTCGTCGATAGCTCGGTACTCGTCGCCGCCGCTCATGAAAACCACCCCTTCTTTGAAGCCAGTCACAGATTCCTTTCGAGGTGTCGGCGCGAGAATACCGGCGTCGCCGCGCATGGCGCCATCGAGACTTATTCCGCGCTCACACGCATGCCGAAGTCGCTTGGTTTTTCAGCGGCGGAAGCCGCTGCTTATGTTGCGCGGCTCGTAGATACGCGATTGCGCCCCTTCACTCTGTCGGAATTGGAGATCATGTCCCTTATCGCGGCAGCCCCGGATCGCGGCGTATCGGGCGGGCGCATCTATGACGCAATTCACGCGCGCACGGCGAAAAAAGCCGGCGCCAGCGCCATTGTCACCTGGAACGAAAAGCATTTTATCGGTCTTGAGCCGTCTTTGAAATAGAAGCGCCCGAGAGTCGCGGCTGACCGCACCGACTGATCCCGCATGGCCGCGCGAGTTGCAGGAAGCACACCTGCGCCGGCCTCACAGCGTCGCAGACCACATCGAGCTTTCGTGCATCGCGCAAGCGTGGTACCAACGGGACTAAGTTGCTGGCGGACTTATCGTGACTATTCTGCGTTTTGCCCTTGGCTTGGCAATTTGGACCGTCGTTGCATCTTCCGCTTTGGCCGCGCAACAAATCCCCGCGGCCGCGCCTCGCGGGCTCGATTTGCCACTCAGAGCTGACCCGCGACCAGGGGATGCTAGCGTATACAGACGATGAAATCCGCGCCATGCTTTTGGACATGACGCTTCTGCAGCATGTGTTGGTCGTGGAACAGGTCACTCCAAGCGTGGCGACCGCCGAGAGGCGCCACCGCGTCTATTACTACGCGATGGACGGGACGCTCGCCGGTTTTGCGCCTCGAACCGCGTCGGTCAGAAAGGTTGTGGGCGACTGGGGCGTGCATGCCAACCGGTTCTTATGCACCAAGGCGACCACGCACCACACCTACGGCCCCCCGCGCGTCTCCTTGAATTGCTATCCCCTTGAGGAGCTCAAGACTCAGATCATCGACTCGCGGCGCGGCGATTTTCTAAATACGAAGAAGTATGACAACCCAAAGGGGCGCGCAAAATTCCGACAAGGCTTCTATCTGCGCGCCGACCCTCTTTATTCGAACCTCGACGAAGTTAAGGCCGACATTGAGGCGTTCTACAAGTGAGGGCTCGGGTGGAGCCGTATTGGGGCCGCACGGCAGCGCCGCGTCGCGATGCCAAATTCATCCGTACAGGCACCATCCGCCCAGTTGAGGTCTTCTGCGTTCATGGGCGCGAGGAGCGGACGCTGACGCTCATACGCGCTATAGTGAACGTATTTTGAGGACTGGTAAAATTTTATGACCAAGCGATGTAGGGCGGATGCAATCCGCCTCTGTCTCGCCGCGAGTTCGGAAGGCGCGGCTGGAAAGGGGCGGATTTCATCCGCCCTACGCCGCCTCTTCCTCCAGCTTCACCTTGTGGCCCCACAACCGGTGCACGTGCCAGAGCACGTCGTCGCGGGTTTTCTGATCCAGCGTGCGGCCGTTGTGGACGGTGTGGCGCAAGGTAAGCATTCGATCGCCTTCGAGGTCGGCTTCGACCACCTGGATGTTCGGCTCGTGCATGCCGAGATCGTATTGCGCGGCGAGCTTTTCGCGCAGGCGCCTGAAGCCGCCCGGATTGTGGATCGCTGAAATCTCGACATGGGTTTCCTCAGCGTCGTCATAGACGGCGAAAAGGCGCAAATTCCGCATCACGGTCGGCGAGAGATATTGCAGGATGAAGCTCTCGTCGCGGTAGTTCATCCAGGCGTCTTTGAGGACCGCGCGCCAGTCGCCCCTTCCGGCGAAGTCGAACCACTCGCGATCCTCCGCAGTCGGAGTTTCGCTGATGCGGCGGATGTCCTCCATCATGGCGAAGCCGAGCGCGTAGGGGTTGATCCCCGAATAGCGCGGATCGTCGAAATCAGGCTGGAAAATCACAGAGGAGTGCGAGTGCAGGAACTCCATGATCGCGCCTTCGCCGATCTGCCCGCGCTCGTAGAGCTCCTTCAGAATGTAGTGGTGCACGAAGGTCGCGCAGCCCTCGTTCATCACCTTGGTCTGGCGCTGCGGATAGAAATACTGGCCAATGTTCCGGACGATGCGGACAAGCTCGCGCTGCCAGGGCTTGAGGACCGGGGAGGCCTTCTCGATGAAGTAGAGGATGTTTTCTTCGGGCAGCTTGATGTCCTTGACCTCCGCCTGGCGCTCTTCGGCCTCGTCATCCGGCTCCTCGGTGCTGGGGAGCGTTCGCCAGATGTCGTTGAAGGTCTTCTGTTCGTGCTCGGCCCTCGCGGCCGCCTTGGCGAGGCGGTCGGCCTCGGACAGGCGCGGCGGGCGGCGATAGCGGAAGACGCCCTGGTCGGACAGGGCATGCGCGGCGTCGAGGATGCGCTCGACCTCCTCTACGCCGTATTCGTCCTCGCATTTCCCGACGTATTTCTTGGCGAAGTCGAGATAGGAGAGAATCCCTTCGGCGTCCGTCCACTGACGAAACAGGTAGTTGTTCTTGAAGAAGTGGTTGTGGCCGAAGCACGCATGCGCCATCACGAGCGCCTGCATGGTCATGGTGTTCTCTTCCATGAGATAGGCGATGCAGGGATCCGAATTGATCACGATCTCATAGGCGAGGCCCTGATAGCCCTTCTGGTAGAGCTGCTGGTCGCGCGCGAAGTGCTTGCCGAACGACCAGTGGCGATACATCAGCGGCATCGCGTTCGACGAATAGGCGTCGAGCATCTGCTCCGATGAAATGATCTCGATCTGATTGGGAAAGACGTCGAGGCCCAGATCCTTCAGCGCGATCTCCTCTATCGCGTTGTAGGTCGCCTTGAGGCGAGCGAAATCCCAGTCATTGTCGGGATAGAGAAGGCCGGGCTTCTCGGCGGCGAGCGCGGTCATGCCGCCTCCTTGGCGTTTCTGGAGAAGAGCTCGCGGAAGACGGGGAAGATGTCCTGCGGCCTCGCAATGCGCGTTTGCGCAAAGTTCGGCCATTTCGGCGCGAACACGCGATAGGCGCGCCAAAGCTCGGCGCCGCTGTCCGCATCCGAAAACACTTCAAGTTCGCGCTCGTCGAGGATCTCGATATAGGCGTAGTACTGCGAGATCGGCATGACGTCTTCATCGAGCATCTCGACGCAGCGCTGCGCATCGCCGGACTGGGTGAAGCCGTCGGAGGCCTGCGCCACGTAGATGTTCCACTCGGCCGGCGAATAGCGCTCGCGCTGCACTTCCAGCATCTTCTCGAGCGCGGTCGAAACCACCGTGCCGCCCGACTGGCGCGAATAGAAAAATGTCTCCTCATCGACCTCTTCGGCGTGGTGCGTATGGCGGATGAAGACGACATCGACGCGCTCATAGCGCCGCTTCAGGAAGAGATGAAGGAGCATGTAGAAGCGCTTGGCGAGGTCCTTCTCGCGCTCGCCCATGGAGCCTGAAACGTCCATCAGGCAGAACATGACCGCCGCCGTCGTCTCGACCGGGGTCGGCGCGAAGGCGTTGTAGCGCACATCGAGAGGGTCGATGAACGGCACGTAGCGGCGGCGCTTCTCCATGGCTTCGAGCTTGGCCACCAGGTCGATCTTCTCGGCGATTTCAGCTTCCGTCGGCTGGGCTACGCTCTCGAGCTCGAAGAGGCGCGCTTTCAGTTCGTTCATCGCCTGGGTCGAGGGGCGGTGGAGCGCGAGACGACGGCCGTGAGCGTTCCTCATGGTACGGATTAAATTGATGTTGGTCGGCGATCCGGCGACAGTGAGGCCGGCGCGCTTGAAGGCGGTCGATTTGAGTTCCTTGAGCGACCGCTTGACGAGGTTCGGCAGTTCGAGGTCCTCGAAGAAAATGTCGAGGAACTCCTCCTGCGTCAGCGTGAACTGGAAGCTGTCCTCGCCTTCCCCGTCCGGCGAGGCGTCTTTGCCCTTGCCTTTGCCGCCGCCCTTCGGCGGCTTCTTGATCTTGTCGCCGGGCGTGAATTCCTTGTTGCCGGGATGGACGGCGTCACGCTCCCCGGAGTCGGGATTGAGCCGGAAGCGCGGCTCGGCCGTCGATTTCGACGGGATGGTGATCTTCTCGCCCTTGTCGATATCCTCGATCGACCGCTCACGGAGCGATTTCTGGACCGCGTCCTTGATCTGCGCGCGCGCCCGCTTGAGGAATCGCTGGCGGTTGCCGA
>JBEBFW010000026.1:0-23013 GCA_040081755.1 Parvularculaceae bacterium | reverse complement strand
GTTCGTGCACTGCTCCAGCCTGACGACGCTGGTCGGCAAATCGACGCCGAAAACCGCCTCCCGAGCCGATGAAACGCGCCGCCTCAATCCTGAGGATATGCTCGGACCTTATCCCTTGTCGAAACTTCTGGCGGAGCGCGCGGTGGAGACAGCGTCTTCAGCAGGTCTCGATGCGGTCATCGCCTTGCCGACCGAACCGCTGGGGCCCGGCGATGAAGCCCTGACGCCGCCGACCCGCATGATCCTCGACTTCGTCAGGGGCGCGACGCCGGCTTATATCGACTGCATGCTGAATTTCGTGCCGGTGCGCAGTCTCGCCGCCGGCCTCATCGCGGCGCGCGACCGGGGACGAAAGGGCGAGCGCTATATTCTCGGGGGCGAGAATGTGCGCATGGCCGACCTCCTCCTCGCGACCGAGCGCGCGAGCGGACGGGCGAGGCCGAAGACGAGGCTGCCGATCGCCGTCGCCTACGCGGCCGGGCTGATCGACACGCTTGTGGCCGCGCCGTTGAGCGGAAAAGCGCCGCGGGCGCCGCTGACGGGCGTTCGCCTCGCCGCGCGCCCGGTCGAGTTCTCGTCCGGGAAGGCGGCGCGCGACCTCAAATGGCGGGCGGACCCTTATGAGCCCGCGCTCATCGAGACGATCGCATGGATGCGTGAAGTCGGGCTCGACCGTCGAAGCGGCAGGGACTAGTGTCCCGAATCCGAAGTTCGCACCACGTGTCGCAAGATCCGAGCGAACTTCGGATTCGACAAGGACACTAGCAAGATCATGCGTCTAGTGTGGCTTATGGATTTTAAATTCGCGTCAGGACTCGCCGAAGTTGCGGAGCGAATTTCGAATCCGCCACACTAGGAAGCGGCTCTCAACTCGAAAGCGCATCCCATGACCGCCATCGCCTTTATCGGACTCGGCAATATGGGCGGCCCGATGGCCGCCAATCTTGTGAAGGCCAATCACGCCGTCGCCGCCTTCGATCTCTCGCGCGAGGCGCTGGCGCGCGCCGTCGAAGCGGGCTGCGCCAAGACCTCCAGCATCGCCGACGCTGTGAAAAACGCCGATATCGTGGTCTCCATGCTCCCGGCCGGAAAGCACGTCAAAGCGGCGTATACGAATGATGACGGCATCCTGGCGAACGCAAGGAATGACGCGCTGCTCATCGATTCATCCACCATCGATGTCGAGACGGCGCGCTATTGCATCGGCGAGGCGGGGAAGCGGGGCTTCCAGATGATAGACGCGCCGGTCTCCGGCGGCGTCGGCGGCGCGACGGCCGGAACGCTCACCTTCATGGTCGGCGGCGCGCCCGACGCGTTTGAGCGCGCGCAGCCCATCCTGAAGTCCATGGGAAAGAACGTCTTCCACGCCGGCGGGCCCGGCAACGGTCAGGCGGCCAAGATCGCCAACAACATGCTGCTCGGCATCACCATGATCGGCACGTGCGAGGCGTTCAACCTTGCGGAGAAGCTCGGCCTCGATGCGCAGACGTTCTTCAACATCTCATCGACGGCGTCGGGGCAGTGCTGGTCGATGACGAGCTATTGTCCAGCGCCAGGTCCGGTGCCGAGCGCGCCGTCGAACCGCGAATACAAACCGGGATTCTCGGCGGGCATGATGTTGAAGGACATGCGGCTCGCCCAGGAAGCCGCGCATTCAGCGAAGGCCGCGACGCCGCTCGGCGCGCAAGCGGAAGCGCTCTATGCGCTGATGGAGGCGGCGGGGCAGGATGGGCTCGACTTCTCAGGCGTGATGAAACTGATCCGCGGGGATCTTTAGTTGACGGCCTCGAAGGAGAGCCCGGCTTCCATCTCCCGCTGCCAGATCACCCGCGCCCGGATCTTGGCGCCCGTTTGCGCGATCTTGAGAGTGACGACTGGAGGAAGCGTCTGCATCTCCTCGAGCAAGATGCGCGCGCCGATGCGGCTCATGTCCCTGATGACGGCCTTGTGGCCGAAGCGCCCGTTCAACAGAATCGTCGCAAGGCGGTACGATGTCTCCCGCTGTTCGCTGCGGATCGTTCGGCGCGCGACATATGTAGGCGCGGGCCTGCCTGGGTGCTCGCGCTCCCGGGCCGACAGGGCGGCCAGTCGCTTTTCCAATTGCTCTGAGTCCTGGGGCTTTCGCATGGGCGACCGGTCGGCTGCCCGGCTACGTTCGACGATTATCCCTAAAACCTCGCTAAGACCTGCCGTCGGCGGCATTAACGAATGGCGGTCAGCCATCCGAATTGGCGGCGCGCCCCGTCTGCTCCGGATCGACAGTTGCGGGGGCCGGGTTCTGCGGCCCTTGCAAATCCACGACCCTGGGTTTCGATGGAATCTCCCCGGTGAAGCACAGGCCCGCCTCGTGTTCGCTGCGCCAGGCGACACGCGCCCGGAAGCGTCGGCCGGTCTGTTCGATGGCGAGGATCACCTCCGCCGGCAGTTCGGCAGCGCCTTCGAGAGCGATCCGTGCGCCGGAAGCGCTCAGATCGCGGACGATGCAGCGAAGGACGGTCTGGCGCCCGATCGCGATGCTGGCGAACCGGTAGGTCTGCTGACGCGGCTCCTTCCGGCGCGGATCTGCCCGCGACATGGCGACAGGCCGCAACGTCGGGGCGTCGACGGGTTTGGCCGCACTGATGGCGCCCAGCCTTCTCGAAAGACGATCGTTGTCCTTGCCCATCCGCGCCTCGCCGGCTCCCTCCGAGGAAGGTGGCGTACCGACAGTAATGCAACCCACGGTAGCACCCTCCGCTTTAACGCCCGATTAACTGTGCGCCGCGCCGCTCAAACCGGAGCGACAGATGGCCTCTGAAGAGCCAGTGCAGAAACCTCAGAACTTCACGCGGGTCCTCGTCCGGATGACCGCCGTTCTGTGGCGTCCGGAAATGCGGCGCTGGCGATTCCGGATCGTCGTGGCGCTCATTCTGACCTTAGTCGCCAAGGGATTGGCAGTGGCGGCGCCCGTCTATATGGGCGACGGCATCAATCGAGTGACCGACGGCGCCGCCAACGGAGCGGCGCCCGCCTTTGCGCTGGCGCTCTTCCTGTTCGGCGCAACGAGGTTCTTGTCGAACGGCCTGCCGCAGTTGCGCGACGCCTTCTTCACGAGAGTGACCCAGGACGCGCAGCGCCTGATCGCGGTCGAGGCGTTCGCGCACGCGCAGAACCAATCCTTGCAATTTCATTTGACGCGCCGCGCCGGCGCCTTGAACCGAACGATCGAGCGCGGCGCCGGCGCGGTCGAATTCATGACGCGTTTCCTCGCGTTCAATATCGGACCGACGCTGATCGAGCTGGCGCTCGCCGCTGCTGTCATGTCCGCTCTTTATTCGTGGAAGCTGGCGCTTGCTGCGGTGCTGACTATCGCTGCTTATGTCGTATTCACCGTCGCGGTGACTGAGTGGCGGAACGCTCTCCGACGCTCCATGAACGAGGCGGACACGGAGCAAAAGGCGGTCACCGTCGATACGCTGGCCAATTTTGAAACAGTGAAGTCGTTCGCCGCGGAGATCCGGGAAGCCGGGCGCTACGACCGTGCGCTGCAGACCTACAACGACCGCTATGTGCGCGCGGCCCAGTCGCTCGCGCTGCTGAACGCCGGTCAAGAGTTCTTCATGGCCGTGGGGCTGGCGGCGGTCGCGCTGATCGCCGCCTACGCGGTGCGCGACGGAACCATGAAGGCCGGCGACATTACGGCGGTCGTGCTGATGATGACCAACATCTACAGGCCTCTCAACATCCTCGGGTTCGCCTGGCGCGAGATCAAGCAAGGCGCGGTCGATCTCGAAAAGCTCTTCGAACTCCTCGATCTGCGCCCTGAAATCGAGGACGCGCCGGACGCGGTCGCCTTCAAGCCCGGCAAGGGCGAAATCCGCTTTGAGAACGTCACTTTCGTCCATGAGGGCAGGGCGGCCGGGCTCAATGACCTCTCGTTCGTCGCGCGCGGCGGATCGTTTGTCGGGCTCGCAGGGCCCAGCGGCGCCGGCAAATCGACCATCCTGAAACTTCTGTTCCGGTTCTACGACCCGGCGGGCGGGCGCATATTGATCGACGGACAAGACGTGCGCCGCGTAACGCAAACCTCGCTTCGCCGCGCGCTGGGGTTGGTCCCGCAGGATGTCGTGCTCTTCAACGATACGCTGCGCTTCAATATCGCCTATGCAAGACCGGAGGCGACAGAGGCGGAGATTCTTGAGGCGGCGGGGCAGGCGCAGCTCGGCGAGTTCATCGCCGCGTTGCCGAAAGGGCTCGACACCCGAGTGGGCGAGCGGGGCCTGAAGCTCTCCGGCGGAGAAAAGCAGCGCGTCGGCGTCGCGCGCGCGATCCTGCTCGATCCGCCCATACTCATTCTCGACGAGGCGACATCGTCGCTCGATTCGGAAACCGAAAACGATGTGCAGAACGCGCTCTCCGAAGCCTCGCGCGGCCGCACCACGGTCGCGGTGGCGCATCGGCTTTCAACGATCGCCGCCGCCGAAAAGATCCTGGTTCTGGACAAGGGCCGCATCGTCGAGGAAGGCGCGCATACAACGCTGCTGGCATCGGGCGGGCTCTACGCCTCGTTGTGGGACCAGCAGACGCGTCAGGAACAGGACGCAGAGCCGGTGTCGTCTGAACTGCAGTATCAGACGGCGCCGTAGGAGAAGCTCACCGTGAAATGGCGAGGGGCGAAGCAGCGCCGACCCACCTCGTTAGCGTCTCTTCGAGCGCCGCCTGCTTGATCGGCTTCGGCAGGTAATCGTCCATGGCGGCATCGATGCAACGTTGACGGTCCTCGCGCAGCGCATGCGCGGTAACGCCGATGATGGGCCGCGTCCGGCCTTTTTTCGCCTGCAGGGCTCTGATGGCCGCCGTCGCTTCGACGCCGTCCATGTCAGGCATCGAGATGTCCATGAGCACGACGTCAGGCTCCTCGCGCGCATATTCCTCGACGGCCTTGCGTCCGTTGTCGGCGATGCGGGTGCGACAGCCGAGTTTTTCGAGCATGGCGCGGACGACCATCTGGTTGACGACATTGTCTTCCGCCACCAGCACGTCGAGCGGACGGCCATCGGGAGTCAGCGCGCAGCGCAACGTCTCCTGCCGACGGTCGCATTTCGCCAGCAGATCCGACGTTGCGACGAGAGCGTCGGCGGCCCCGCGGCTGAGGCAGGCGCCGATCGAGTCGAGCAGCATCGATGCGCGCGCCGGCTTGACGAGGTAGGCGTCGAAGAGTTCGCCAATTTCCGGCTCGGGATCGCCCTTGCGCCCGCCCGATGTCAGCAGGACGAGGGGGAGCCCTGCAAGCGCCGCGTCCGCGCGCAGCGCGCGGGCAAGGTCCATCCCGCTCATGCCCGGCATCTGGCCGTCAAGGATGGCGATATGAAATCCCGCCCCGGCCGCCGCCGCCTCGCGGGCGCAGGCCAGCGCCTCATGCGCATTGGACGCCGTCGTCGCGGCGATGCCCCAGGACGCGAGCTGTTCGGAGAGAATGGCGCGGTTGACCGCGTTGTCATCGACGGCGAGCGCGCGAATATCGGCGAACAGGTTGCGGCCGCGCTCAAGCGGCGCTTGCGCGTTCTCATCGATGCGCAATGAAAGCGCGACTCTGAACGTCGATCCGACTCCGATCTCGCTCTCGACCGATATCTCGCCGCCCATCGCCTGCGCGATGCGCCGCGAGATCGCAAGGCCAAGACCGGCGCCGTCAAAGCGTCGCGCCGCCGAATTGTCGGCCTGTTCGAATTTCTCGAAGACGGCCGAGAGCTTCTCCCTCGGAATGCCGCATCCGGTATCGCTGACGGCGATGACCACGGCAGCCGTCTCGCCGAGGCGCCTGCCCGAAACGGCGACCGAGACGTGCCCGGTCTCGGTGAATTTGACCGCGTTGCCGAGGAGGTTGGTTACGACCTGCCGCAGACGCCCGGCGTCCCCGATAAATTTCTCGCCGAGGTCAGGCTGATAGCGAACCAGCAGCTCGAGCCCCTTTTCCTGAACGCGCAAATTCAGCAGCGAAGACACATCTTCGATTACCGCGCGCAGGTCGAAGGGCTCGGGGGTCATGCGCAGCTTGCCGGCCTCAAGTCGCGATAAATCCAGAATGTCGTTGATGATCTTCAGGAGATTGTCGCCCGAGGAGACGATGACCTGCGCCATTTCGCGCTGCTTCGGCGACAGCGATGTGTCGAGCAGAAGCGAAGCCATGCCGATCACGCCGTTCATGGGCGTGCGGATTTCGTGGCTCATGTTGGCGAGAAATTCCGATTTGGCCCGATTGGCGGATTCGGCGGCGTCCCTCGCGGCGCCGAGTTCGAGCGAAAGGCGCTCGAGCTGCGCCTCGCGATTTTTCATGTCCGTCACGTCGCTGTAGGTGACCACGAAGGCCCCGCTCGGGCAGGCCCGGATGTTCTCGACGACGGTGCGCCCGTCCCTTTGGCGGCGGATCGCGCAAAAGACGCCGTCGCGTTGCAGCGACCTCGTCATGTCATCGGCGTATTCGGCGGCGCTGTCGTAGGTGTAGACGCCATGACGCGCGCCGAGCTCAAGGAGCTTCCAGATGCTCGCGCCCGGCGCCCAGAACATGGGCGGAGATCCGGCCAGCGCCGCGCACTTGCTGTTGCTGGCGATGATGATCTTGTTCGGGTCGAAGACGGCGAGACCCTCCGCCATCGATTCGATAATCTCCTGAAGCAGCGTCGTTCTTTGCTGCAGCTCCTCCGTGCGCGCGGCGACTTCATCCTCAAGCTGAACGTTCGCCAGTTGAAGAAGCGCGCGGCTCTCTTCGAGATCGTGACGCGCCCGCACCGTCGCGGTGACGTTGCGGCAGGCGCCGCGATAGCCCTTGAACGCGCCCGAGGCGTCGAAGACCGGAATGCCGGACCGGCTTATCCAGATCGACTCGCCGGCGGAGCTCTTGAGCGAACTCAGTTCATCCTTGAACGCCTCGCGCCGCGCAAGCGCGCCCATGTGACGTTCCGCATCGCCCGGCGCGACATCGCCTCGATGCGTTCCCATCTGCGCCCCGATGAACTGTTGGTGGGCGATTCCGGTCTGTTCTTCGGCGCGCTCGGAGATGAACGTGTAGCGGAGGCTCTCGTCCGTCTCCCATAGCCAGTCCGATGCGGCTTCGGCGAAGTTTTGAAAGCGCTTCTCGCTTTCGAGCGCGCGCTCGCGCGCGAGATGCTCCGCGGTCACATCCTTCAGCCAGCCGACATACCCCAGGAAAACGCCGTTCTCGATCCTCGGTTGGCCGCTGGTTGCGAGCCAGCGCCGGCGACCGTTGAGATCGAGAATGGAGAAGACGAGATCGCGGTAGGGTATGCGCTCGCGCACGCAAGTGGGGACTATCTGAGGGTTCGAATGCGCCGCGTAGCCGGCGAGTTCTTCGAACGCCTCGCGCTGTCGCCCGAGGAGCTTCCCCTCGCTGACGGCGGCGACTTCGGGGAAGATCGGGGAGATGTAGGTGAGCCGCCCTTCGGCGTCGCGCTCCCACGCCCAGTCGGAAGCGGTCTCGATGAAGGTCCGCAGCGTCTCGTCCGCGCGCTGCTTCATGCGCGTCGAGGCGTCGACATTCAGCGACAATTCGACGAGCAGGTCGGCTATTCGCCCATACTGACGAAAGGCCACAGGAATCGACGACACCACCACCAGCGCAATGATCCGGACGGTCGCATCGCCTGTCGCCAGAAGATACGCGCCGTAGGGTGCGATCGCGAGAACGAGAATAAGGCGCGAGGCCGGCTTGAGGACGGCGAGCGACATCGCTGTGCCGAGGCCGCAGAACCCGCTCCACATCAATATCGTCACCCGCTCTTCCGGATACGCGATCCCGTTGAAGGCGAAGGCGGAGGCGGTGGCGACAAGACCGAGGGCGCCGCTCATCCACGTCGTTCGGGTCAGGGCGGCGCGTCTTTGCGCGTCGCTGAGGCCGTCAATGTCGAGACGCGCCCAGTGGAGCGTTCGAAACGCGCAGAAGACAAGAAACGGCGCCGTGATGGCGCCCACCAGCAGCGGCGCCCGGCCGAGGAAATTCGCGGACAGGAAGAGCGCGCACAGCCCAAGGCTCACAAAGATCGCCGGCAACTGCGCCTTGATCTCGCGCATTTGCCGGTCGATGACGACGGACGGGGCGTCATTCGGGATCGACAGCCGTTGAAAGAGGTTCTCTCCGGGCATGGGCCTTGGCCGAAAACTGACCACAGAGCTTTTGCGGGCTTTGAGTTAAGCGCCGGTTTACCATGTCGGCTGCGCCCGGATTTTTCGGGTTGGCGCGCTTAACAGAGAGTTCACGCCGCATCGGTGTTATGCGCTCAGGGAGGATCGTCGGATGCGAGGCCTTGAGGCGCCCGAGCGCTCGGAATTTGCAGCCGTGGCCGCCTTCTATGAGAGCGACCTGCGGCCTTTTCTGGCCCACAAGGAAAAGGACCGCCGCGCGGCCGTAGTCAACTTGGCCATTTTGAGCGGCTCGCTCGGCGCGCTTGCGCTGGCGGTCTTCTTCTTCGCGCCGTTCGGCGAGGTAAATCTCCAGCTGGCGATCATCATCGCGGTCGGCGCCGGCGCCGCCGGACTTGCGCTGCTCAACCGGACAAGGAGCGACATCGCCCGCGGCCTCCTTGAAAGGATCGCTGGAAATCTTGGCTTCGCCTACCGCGCGGGTTTTTCGAGGCCGTTCTATTGCGAGGCCTTCAGCCGGCTGAAGCTGTTGCCGAACTTCAATCGCGAGTCATGGGAAGACGAGGTCAGCGGACGACGCGCCGGCGCCGACTTCACCATGTGCGAGGCTCATTTGCGCTACAAGACATCCGGCAAGAAGAGCAGCACACGGACAGTGTTCCACGGCCAGCTCCTGATGTTCGACTACCCGAAGAAGTTCATGGGCCGGACGGTTGTCGTGCGCGATTTCGGCATTTTGAATGCGCTGATGAAGCCGGGGCAGGAGTTCCAGCGCGTCGGTCTTGCATCCGCGGAATTCGAGAAGGCCTTTGAAGCGTGGTCGACCGACCAGGTCGAGGCGCGCGAGCTGCTCGATCCGTTGGTCCTCGAGCGCTTTCAGGAACTCGAACGCCTGTTCGACGGAAAGAAGCTGCGCGCGGCCTTTGCGGAGGGAAAGCTCCTCATCGCGCTCGAAACGGGCGACAGGCTGAACATGGGCTCGATGTTCACGCCGCTCGAGGATCCGGCGCGGGTGGAGCGGATCCTCAAGGAGTTCGCAGCGATCTTCGATCTCATGGACGCAGTCGTCAAACCCGTCGAAGGCCGAATGGGCGAGGCGTTCTCGCTGGCCAGCCTGCGGCGGTGATGGTCCCTCGACCATTGACTTTCTTTATTTTCTGCCTATCTTCCTAGCCTAGAATACAGGCAGATATGTCCCTGAACATCAAGGATCCCGAGACCGATCGGCTGGTTCGCGAGCTATCGCGAGCGACTGGAGAAAACGTCACGATCGCGGTTCGCAATGCCGTGCGCGAGCGGATCGAAAGGCTGCCGAGAAAGGGCCGCCGATCTCTGGCCGACGATCTGATGGCGATCGGGAAAAGATGCGCCGGCGCCGAAGAATTTGATCGGCGCACGGCTGACGAAATTCTCGGCTATGACGAGTCTGGCGCGCCTTGATTGCGATCGACAGCTCGGCGCTGGTCTGCCTCTTGCTGCAGGAGCCTGCGGCGCTCGCTATCTCGCAATCGTTGGAGCGCGCGTCGATGCGATTCCTTTCGGCCGCGAATTGGCTCGAGACGGCGATTGTGATCGAAGCGAAAAGGGGCAGCGTCGGCGCGCTTGAACTCGATGCGCTGGTCGATCTCGCGGCGATCGAGATTGTCCCAGTCACTGCCGAAATCGCCCGCGCGGCCCGCATCGCCTACCGCTATTACGGAAAGGGCCGCCATCCCGCTGCGTTGAATTTCGGCGATTGCTTCGCCTACGGACTGGCGAAAACCAAAAGCCTTCCGCTTCTGGCCACTGGCGGCGACTTCGCCAAAACCGACCTGGACTTGGCGTTGACATAGGCCGAGTTGTGCGAGGCGCCGATAATCGCGCGGCCAGTCGCCATCCAGCCTGCGCGCATTGCCGGCTCCTTGGGGACGGGCTCGATACAAAAGGCGGAGCTGAAGGTTTCCGTCGAGTGCGCAAAAGCCAAGTCCGGCGCGCGGCGTCACCGCACAAGCGTGAGGCGTTCGGCGGCGCGCGTGACGCCCGTATAGAGCCAGCGGGCGCGCTGCTCCTGGAAGGCGAAGCTCTCGTCGAAGAGCACGATGTCGTTCCACTGCGAGCCCTGACTCTTGTGCACAGTGAGCGCATAGCCGTAGTCGAATTCGTCGGCGCCGCGCCGCGTCTCGAAGGGCACGTTCTCGGGGCCGTCCGTAAAACATTGCACCGGCACGGAGATTCTCACCGATTTGCCGCCGTCCTCCGGTTCGACCACGAGGCGGGCGCGCTCGCCCTTCGGCGGCTTCTGTTCCCTGACCGTCCAGATGCCGCCGTTGAGAAGGCCCTTCTTCTTGTTGTTTCGGAGGCAGACGAGCTTCTCGCCGGCTTCCGGGAGACTGCCGGCGTGTCCCTTCAATTGCCGGATGCGCTCATTGTAGCGGCGCCGCGTGCGGTTGGTGCCGACCAGAACCTGATCGGCCGAGAGGATGATCTCCGAACTGATCTCGTGCCTCGATATCAGCCGCAAAGCGCCGCCGCTTCCTTCCTCCGGCTCCCGGCCTTCGCGAATGTCCATGGAGAGGCGAATGATCGGGTTGTCCGCCGCCTGCCGGTGAATCTCCGTCAGCATGAAGTCGGGCTCGCTTTCAGTGAAATAGCCGCCGCCCTTCACAGGCGGCAGTTGCGCAGGATCGCCGAGAACGAGGACAGGCTTGCCGAATGACAGGAGGTCGCGCCCGAGCTCCGCATCGACCATCGAGCATTCATCGATAATGATGAGATCGGCCTTGGAGGCCGGCGCGTCGCGGCGCAAGGTGAACATGAGTTCGCCTTCCGCGCTTTCGTCCGCGGGCCGATAGATGAGCGCATGGATGGTCGAGGCGCCGTCGCATCCTTTCTGGCGCATCACATGCGCGGCCTTGCCAGTGAACGCGGCGAAGGCGACATCCCCGCCGGCGCTCTCCGCCACATGGCGCGCAAGCGTCGTTTTGCCGACGCCGGCGTAGCCGAAGAGCCTGAACACCTGTTGCGCAGGCGTTTGAAGCCAGCGATCGACAGCCTTCAGGGCCGCGTCCTGTTGGGGAGACCAGAGCATTCGGACGTCTATTCCATCGGGTGAGCGCCAGCGCAAGCCGCCGCGCAGGCATTCCGGAAGCGTCGCCGCGCCTAGATCATCTGTCTAAGGAGTAAAATGGCCGCGCCGCGCCTCGGGTTCAGGGACAAGGGCTCCCGCCTCAATCGAGCGCGAGGGCCGGAATCGGACAAGATTGTGGCGAGGCGCCTCATTCAGTCGGCCGCAGCCGGGCAAACGCCTGAAATTGAACGTGTTTTTTGCGTTCGCGGGCAAACCGGCGCGGCCTGTGACCGGGTTAACAGGGACGGTTCGCCGACACGGCTACATTTCCCTCATCAGGACGAAGCGCCTGATGCGTATCAAAGGGAGAGAGTCATGCTGCACATCATCAAATTGTCGGTCGTCGCGGTATTCGTCGTCGCCTCGCTGATCCGTGGAAACCTCATCGAGGCGTCCGCCGCGCCCAGCCCGAACGAAATCGCCGTTGTCGCAGTCTCGCGGTGAATGATCATGTTGGCAGTGCTCGTCACCACTCTTTCCGGCGTCGCCGTCCTTAGCGCGGCGCTCGGCGTGAGCAGCCTCTTCGTCCTGAGAGCTTAAGGCCAGGACCAGATACCAGAATCGGTTATGTGTGAGCGGCCCAGTCTCCCGGGCCGCTCTTGCTTTTGTGGGGCCGCGAAAGGCAGTATCGGGGGCGTCAACTTCAAAGATCGGGTGCTCATCCGGTCGCCTTCGGGGCGGGGGCTATACGAGGGCCGATGAAAACCGACGCCGACGCAGAATTCAAAATACGTCTCCTGCGGGCTGCGCCGACCTTCAGGCATGCCGGCGAGGACGATCTCACCGAGCTGGCGCGCGTTGGCAAGGTCAGCGCCTTTCCAGCCGGCAAGACCCTCCAGAGGCTGGAGCAGGACGGCGCCCAGATTTTCGTGCTGCAATCCGGCGTCGCCGCGGAGCTGCTGATTGAGCCTGGCGTCGAAGACGCCATCCTCGTCGGGCTGCATGGGCCGGGCGCGATGGTCGGCGTCGTCGGCGCGTTTGCGGGAAAGCCGGCAGGCGAGAAGATCGACGAGGCCGGCAAGGCATCAGGCCGACGTATCGAAGCTCTCTCGAACATCCAGGCCTTCTCCGCGCCAACGGCGGACGTCTTGCGCGTGACCAGGCGAACACCCGACTTGAACCTCGCTCTCTTGTCGCTGTTGTCCGCGCAACACGGAAAGCTTGCGCGTCTTTATGCGCGCTCGACCTGTCAATCGCTGGAAGTGCGGCTCGCAGCGTTCTTCGCAGAAGTGGCGGCGCTCATCGCGCCCGACGACTGGAACCCCACAGCCAATCTTGGGAAACTGTCGCAATCCGCAGTCGCGTCCATGCTCGGCGTCTCGCGCGAGCATGTGAACCGAACGCTCGCGATCTGGGAGCGCTCCGGCATCATTTTCCAGAACAAGAAAGGCGAGATCCTCGTTCAGAATGTGCGCCGTCTGGAGCGCCTTGCGGAGACCAAGCCGGAGCGCGCGGCTGGCGACAAGGTGGAAGACTGGCTGTGGGAAATCGACACCCATCTTGATCGCGGGTTGAATCAGGCTGCCGTCCACCTCGCGCTTGAAGCGGCGCGCCGGTCGCCGAAGGATTTGCGCTACATGCATCGCGCCGTGCTCGCCACTGCGCGCATGGGTGCGATCTCCGAGGCCCTCGCTCTTCTCGACAAGCACAAGCTCGGCCGCGATCTCAGCGATGAAGAACTCGCCTGCCTGCGACCAAGGCTCTTGCGCGATCTCGCCTTCGCCGAGGGAAAAGGCGCGCCGGACAAGAAACATCTTCTCGTTTCAGCGAGAGAGTACGAAAAGGTCTTTGAAAAGACCGGCGGCTTCTATCCTGGCGTCAACGCTGCGGCCGGCTACGCCCTGGCCGGCGATGGAGAAAAATCGAGGACCCTCGCCGGCGCCGTCGCGCAGATTCTGAAGAAAGCCGATACGGACGGCGAGCCCGACTATTGGCGACGCACCACGCTCGCCGAGTGCAGGCTCCTCGAGGGCGAACAGGCCGCCGCCGCGAGCCTCTTCGGGACCGCTGCTGGCGCCGAAGACGCCACGCCCGGCAAGAAAGCGACGACGCGCAAGCAGCTGCTGCGGCTCGCGCCCAGCGTCGGCATTGAACGCGGCTGGATCGATCGGGTGGCGCCGCAAGCGGAAGTCGCTTTTTTCTGCGGGCCGCTGGCCCGTGAGAGCAATGGCGGCCAGTCATTGCCGATCGACCGCATGCTCGCCGACTTCGGTCGTTTTCTGGAGGGCCGATCGATCGGCTGGGCCTATGGCGCGCTGGCGTCGGGCGCCGACATCGCCATTGCGGAGCGATTGCTGGAGGAGGGGGTTGAACTGAACGTCTACCTGCCGCTCGCGCCCCACGATTTCCTCAAAGCCTCCGTGCAGGTCGGGGGCGCGGCCTGGCGCGATCGCTTCATCAGCTGCATGCGGCGCGCCTCCAGCATCGAATGGAACAGGCGCACGCCGACGCCTTGCAACGCCACCTACAGGCTGGGCGCCGAGATCGCGATGGGCAAGGCCATCAGACATGCGGGTCAGCTTGTGACGTCGGCGGTTGGCTATTTCGCCGCCCCCGACGATCGCGACGCCAGCGTATCGCTCAGTCTCGCCAACGCGGAAATCTGGCGCGTGCGCGGCCTCGAAGAGCGCGTTCATCGCGACAAATGGCCCGCTCCCGCCAACGGCCCTGCAGCCGCCAGGGACGATGCGGCGCTCTATTTCGCTCTGGTCATCGAGAGCGGCGCGAGGCTGCCGAAGTCGCTGGCGAGCGCGGGCGACCTTCGCTTCAAGGACCCCAGCACGGAATTGGACATTCTGCTGTTTCAAAAACTCGAAAGCGCGCTCGGCGCCGCCGCCCCGCTGATCGGCGAAGCGCAAGGAGGCGCCTGGTGCGCCTGGCTCGATGCGGGCGTATTCTCGGCGAGGATGCTGCAAGAGCGCGCCGGCGATGCCGTTGCGCAGCTCATTACGGCCTCATGCAGACCCCAGACGGAGCCCGGAAAAGTCTATGCGAGCGAGGCGTTCGCGTGTGCGGCCGCCTTGCGCGACGGGGCCGCCAATTTCGAGTATGTGGGGTTCGCGCCGACGCGCGAGAAGCTCGATCCGTGCGCGATGTATCTGACCACGATGTGACAGGCATGGCATGACGGAAACGCTCTTCATCGACGGCCGCTGGCGCGAGGGCTCGGGCCCGGGCTTTTCATCGATCGATCCCTCAACCGGACAAGTCGCCTTTGAGGGCAATACTGCAACCCGCGACGACGTCTCGCAGGCCGTGTCGGCGGCGCGAGCCTCATTTCCGGCATGGGCGCTGACGCCGGCGGCTGAACGCGTCGAGATCATGGAGCTCTATCGCGATATCATCCAGCGCGACGCGGAGAAACTCGCGCGGCTCATCTCCGAAGAAACCGGCAAGCCGTTCTGGGAGACAAAGACCGAAGCGGCAACGGTCGCCGGCAAGGTCGATTTTTCGATCAAGGCGCATGCGGAGCGGACCGGAACAAGGGAGGCGCCCGGCGCGACGCGCGCGGTTCTGAGGCACAAGCCGCATGGCGTGATGGCGGTTCTGGGGCCGTTCAACTTTCCGGCGCATTTGCCGAACGGCCATATCGTCCCGGCGCTGATCGCCGGCAACACAATTGTGTTCAAGCCGTCGGAACTCGCGCCCGGGCCTGGCGCATTCATCGTCGAGGCGATGGCCGAGGCGGGCGTTCCAGATGGCGTCATCAATCTGGTGCAGGGCGGACGCGAGACCGGCGAGGCCCTCTCCGGCGATGAACGCCTGGACGGGCTCCTTTTCACCGGCGGGGTGAAGACCGGGCAGGCGCTGCACAAGCTGTTCGCCGGCCGCCCCGACAAGATTCTCGCGCTCGAACTCGGCGGCAACAATCCGCTCATCTGGTGGGATACGGAAGACATCGACGCCGCCGCGTGGACCGTCGTGCAGTCCGCGTTCCTGACCTCCGGCCAGCGCTGCTCCTGCGCGCGGCGCCTGATCGTTCCTGAAGCCCATGCCGACCGCTATCTTGAAGCGCTCCGTAGGCTGACCAAACGGCTCATCATCGGACATCCATTCGCCGAGCTGCAGCCTTTCATGGGGCCGGTCATTTCGGCGAAAGCGGCCGAAGGGCTCGAGCGCGCGTTCGACCAGCGGGTGGAGCAGGGCGGCGAGGCGATACTGACGCTCTCGGTGCAGGATGAGGGCTCGGCCTTCGTTTCGCCGGGCGTCGTCGATGTCACGATGGTCGGCGCCGTTCCGGACGAGGAGTATTTCGGGCCCATGCTGTCCGTCTGGCGCGTCAAGGATTTCGATGCGGCGATCGCCCGCGCGAACGCCACGCGCTTCGGCCTCACGGCGGGCCTCCTCTGCGACGACGCAAAGAACTGGGAGAAGTTTCTTGCGCTGTCCCGCGCCGGCGTCGTCAACTGGAACCGCCAGACGACCGGCGCCTCGGGCGCGGCGCCTTTCGGAGGCGTCGGATTCTCGGGCAATCACCGGCCGAGCGCCTACTACGCGGCGGACTACTGCGCGTATCCGGTCGCCTCAATGGAGAGCGAGGGTCTGCTCAAAATGCCGGCCGGCCAGGTCGGCATGCGGCCGTAGCTATTGCATCAGGCCGCTGCGCAGCGGCGCGCCTTTATTGTCTGCTGCCGCCGCCGCCTCCGCCGCGAATGCTCGCGCGGGCTGCTTCGATCTTCTTGCGCACAACCAGCGGGTCGTCGAGGTTCGGAAGCTCGATCACGCCGACGCCGGTGCCGCGCACCACGAGTTTGCCGAAGCCGAGGAACCGGCCCCAGATGGACTGGGTGAGCGTCATTTCCTCGATGTTGGAGAGGCTGACCTCCTGCGTGTTCCGCGCGATCCAGCCTGTCTTGTAGACGAGCCGGTAATTGGTGATCACGATCTCCGTCGTCATCAGGTTGATGAGGTGGAAGGTCAAAATCAGCGAGCCGACCGCAAAGCCGAACCCCGTCACATACCAGCCGGTCTTCAACGCTTCGAAAGGCACGCCCCGCGCCATGATCATCAGGTACATGGCGACTGGCGCGCAGCCGATGGCGAACCAGAGCACGGGGAAGAAGCTGTAGGTCCAGTTGAAATGGGCGCGATAGACGATGTGCTCGTCGCCCGCCAAGGACTTCTCAACATACCCGGCCATGCCCTGATCCCCCGAATGCCCTTTTGCAATCCTATATATGGCAGCGGACGCGACGCGCAAACGCCTCAAGCCAGCCGTGAGACTCCAGATGGCGTGTGTGGCATTTGCGTTTAGCGAAACTGGCTGGCCTGTTCCAGCAATCTAGCATATTTGACATTTAGCTAGCATGCCGCTAAGATGTGGAAATGAAACCCGAAAAGCAGCTCAGCATCCGCAGCACTGAGGCGGCCGACCTCGCTGAGGGTCTGTCGAAATCGACCGGTCGTTCAAAGAAAGAACTTGTCGAAGAAGGTTTGGCCCTGGTTAGGCTCCGCGAGGAAAGCGCGGCCAATCGTGGCCGTTCGAAGCAGCAGAGATTCGCCGCGCGAATTCTGGAACTCGGCCGTCGCATACGCGAAGAGGTCGGGCCGGACCTGACTTCCGATCATGGCTGGATGTACGACGAACACGGTCTGCCCAAGTGATCGTCGTCGATTCGTCCGCAATCCTCGCGATCGCACTCGCCGAAGTCGAAGCCCCACACTTTTCGCAAGTCCTTGCCGCCGAGGAATACGCCTTCGGCTGGCCGACGATTCTTGAGACGAATATGGTGCTCTTCGGGCGATCCGCCACGATGCAATCCTTCATTACGGATTTTCTCGCGTACCAGAGTGCGCGACCGGTCGCCTTCAGCCAACAACACTACGCGATCGCGATCCACGCGTTCGAAAAGTACGGGAAAGGCCGCCATCCCGCGCAACTGAACTTTGGCGACTGCATGGCCTATGCGGTCGCCGTGGAGATGGACGCGCCGCTGCTGTTCAAGAGCGGGGACTTCGCCAGGACCGACGTCAAGGTGCATCCCGCGAGCGCGGTCTGATATTGTCTGGCTGGGCGGAGTTCGCCGCCATCATTCATCATTGGCCGCGCAGGTGAGCGTGAGGCGAAATGGGCTCTTCAGGCGGTCTGATGCTGCAAGCCGCGTTTCTCTGGGGCGGACCGGGAGGCCCTCGACGATGCGGGAATGCGCGCTCGCCCGGTCCTGCCAGATGCGCGCGGCGCCGGCCTTCGGCGTCGTCTGCGCATAGAAGCGGAACCGCCCCGACGCAGCGCGCTCCGGCGACATCGCCCGCGCCAGCGCTGGGATATTCTGGAACGCTGCCTGCGTCCCCCGAATGGCGACCGGATCGATCGCCTCGAGGTAAATCGAGACGGGCTCGTCGCAGCGATTGACGATTTCAACTCTGCGCCCGAGCGCGAACAGCGCGGCGACCTCATCGCCGAACTTGTCCGCCGCCGCTTCGAGCGAGGGCTTGTCGGTCCGATAGCGCGCGCTTTGGCAGTAGGCGTCGCCGTAGCGCGCTTTGCGCTCGCGGTGCTGGAGATGATGCAGCATCTCGTGGGCCAGTGTCGCGTTGAGGACGAGCGCCCGATCGGCGTCGGCGTATTTCGAATCGAGCAGGATGACGCCATCCTCGCACGACGACGCCGCGACCGGGCCGCCGGCGCGCTGCAACTCGCAAAAGCCGATCCGTGCGTCGCGAAACTCAATCGAGCTGAAGACGCCCATTTCGATCAGCGCCCGGAACGCAGCCGCGATCGGCGGGTCGTAATGACCTGGAGCCTTCGTCCGTGCGTCGCATTCCGCCAGTAGGCTGGCAGGGAGCCGGTCGGCCGGCGTCGGCTCGGCCGCTGCGGCGTCGGCCCACGGCGACAGAAGCGCCAGCGCGACCCCGGCGGCTGTCGAACTGCGGCGAATCATGGACGCACCCCCAGCCGCGCGCCGATCGTCTCGATCCGGCGCTGCGAATGCTCGGCGTAGCCGAGATAGAGGCGATGCGTCTCGCGCATTCGACCGGTTCCGTGAAGTCCGCAGCGGCGCGCGCGGCGCTCCTTTGCGCCCGCTATTTGGACGCCGGACGAGTTTCCCCTAAGGTCGCGCCCGGCAGAGTCAGCGTTTTCGCGCGCTCGAACAGGGGGCCGATTGTGAGCCAGACCAATCTCGCGTGGAGCGCGCTGCTCCTTGCCGGCGCCTTCGAGGTCGGCTTCACCACGGCGATGGGGCTCGAGAACGAGGGCAAGCGCTGGGCGACGGCGCTCTTCTACGTGTGCATCATCGCGAGCTTCGCTTTCCTCCAGTATGCGGCGAAAACCATTCCGCTCGGCATCGCCTACGCAGTCTGGACCGGGATTGGCGCGGCCGGAACGCTCGCGGTTTCGACTCTGGTCTTTCGCCAGCCTCTGGCCGCGGTCCAGATCGGCCTCGTCGTCGTGCTCATCGGCGTCGTCGCCGGGCTCAAGCTCACGAGCCCGCACTAGGCTGCGCACCCTCTCGGCCGCGTTGAATTGCAGGATCGGGCGCGATAAGAGCCGCCTCCCGGGTCGCCCCG
Source organism: Parvularculaceae bacterium (assembly GCA_040081755.1). Classification (GTDB taxonomy): domain Bacteria; phylum Pseudomonadota; class Alphaproteobacteria; order Caulobacterales; family Parvularculaceae; genus Amphiplicatus. The sequence goes on along the minus strand of JBEBFW010000026.1, from coordinate 4,262 downwards.
CCAGAGGAATTTCATGGCCAAACATCAATACATCTATTTCATGCAAGGCCTGACCAAGGCTTATACCGGCGGCAAGAAGGTCTTCGAGAACATCCACTTGCAGTTCTATCCGGACGCCAAGATCGGCATTGTCGGGGTGAACGGCTCAGGCAAATCGACGCTCCTGCGGATCATGGCGGGCCTCGATCCGGAATTCACCGGCGAGGCCTATGCCGCGCAGGGCGCGACGATCGGCTTTCTCCAGCAGGAGCCGCAATTGGACGTGTCCAAGACCGTTTTTGAGAATGTGCTCGAAGGCGTCGGCGAGACCAAGGCGAAAATCGACGAGTTCAATCGCATCGCGGCCGAGCTCGGCGAGAACTACTCTGACGAACTCATGGCCGAGATGGCGAAGCTCCAGGAGGAGATCGACGCGCTCGGCGCCTGGGACCTCGATTCCAAAGTCGAGATGGCGATGGAGGCGCTGCGCTGCCCGCCCGGCGACTGGTCGGTCGACAAGCTCTCGGGCGGCGAGAAGCGGCGCGTGGCGCTGGCGCGGCTGCTGCTTTCAAAGCCCGACCTCCTGCTGCTCGACGAGCCGACCAACCATCTCGACGCCGAGAGTGTCGCCTGGCTCGAAAATCATCTGAAGGAATATCCGGGCGCGGTGCTTCTCGTCACCCACGACCGCTATTTCCTCGACCATGTGACGGGCTGGATTCTCGAACTCGATCGCGGCCGCGGCATTCCGTACGAAGGGAATTACTCAAGCTGGGTCGATCAGAAGCGCAAACGCCTCGCTCAGGAGGAGCGTGAGGAGGCGAGCCGCCAGAAAACGCTCGACCGCGAAGTCGAATGGATCAACGCCTCGCCGAAGGCGCGTCAGGCGAAATCGAAAGCGCGCTTCAAAGCCTATGACGAATTGCTCGCCAAGGCGGGCCGCGAGGAGATTTCCAACGCGCAGATACAGATTCCCGCCGGCCCGCGTCTCGGCGGCGTCGTCGTCGAGGCGGAAGGCCTCGGCAAAGCCTATGGCGACAAGCTCCTGTTCGAGGACCTTTCGTTCAAGCTGCCGCCCGGCGGCATTGTCGGCGTCATCGGGCCCAACGGGGCCGGCAAGACCACCTTGTTCCGTATGCTGACGGGTCAGGAGAAGCCGGACGGCGGCGCGTTGCGCGTCGGCGAGTCCGTGAAGATCGGCTATATCGACCAGAGCCGGGACTCCCTTGGCGCCAACAAGAACGTCTGGGAGGAAATCTCCGGCGGGCTCGATGTCGTCAAGCTTGGCGAGCGCGAGATGAACTCCCGCGCTTATGTCTCGTGGTTCAACTTCAAGGGCGGCGACCAGCAGAAGAAGGTCGGCAATCTCTCGGGCGGCGAGCGCAACCGCGTGCACCTCGCCAAAATGCTCAAGGAGGGCGCGAACCTCCTGTTGCTGGACGAGCCGACCAACGATCTCGACGTCGATACTTTGCGCGAACTCGAGCGGGCGCTGGAAGACTTCGCCGGCTGCGCCGTCATCATCAGCCACGACCGCTGGTTTTTGGACCGCATCGCGACGCATATTCTGGCCTTCGAAGGCGACAGCCACGTCGAATGGTTCGAAGGCAACTTCGCCGACTACATGGAAGACAAGAAGCGGCGGCTCGGGGCTGAGGCGGAAATTCCGCACCGGATCAAGTACAAGAAGCTGACGCGGTAGGATTTCTGGATCTCTTGAAAACGACTCGCTATTTCGAAGAACAGGTTTTGCGGAAACGTCCCTATTTGAGACGGGAATGGTGTATGGAGGCGCTCACCGCGCCCCTGCGCCGGGAGATTCAGGCCGACGGCCGCATTCGAAGCTGGACCAACATCCAGGTGGCGGGTGAAGCTCAACCGCGCTATCTTCGTGTCGTGACGCTTGAAGACGGCGAAACAGTTCACAATGCCTTCTTCGATCGCAACTTTCGTGAGGTTGAGCCGTGAAGCTGCACTACTACCCCGAAACAGACAGCCTCTACATTGAGCTTAAGGCTGGGGCTGGCGCCGAATCACGTGAGATCGCCGAGGGCCTGGTTGCGGATTTTGACGCCGAAGGCAATGTTGTTGGTTTGGATATCGACCGCGCGTCGAACAAGCTAGATCTCTCCAAAATTGAAACGATCTCGCTGCCGCCGGCGCACGCTGCAGAATGACGGGCACGGCGACGGTCGAACCGCGCGCCGGCGTTCTCACGCGAACGGATTGACGATCTTGACCCCTTCGATCGTCCGTCCGTCCTGCATGTCCTCCGTGTACAGCGTATCGCAGCCGCCGGCGCGGGCGGCCGCGATGATGAGGCAGTCCCAGATCGAGAAATTGACGCTGCCCTTGAGATCGAGCGCCGATCGCAACAGCGCTGCAGTGTTCTCCACGACCGGGAACCGAAGCCACAATGTGACAATGGCCGCTGCGTCTTCGTGTGTCAGACGGTGCGTCTTGCCCGGCCGAGTCGCCTGCACGTAGAACTCCTGCAGCGTCTGAATTGAGACGACGCAGGTCTGCTCCGCGATCAGAGCTTCGGCGCGGCGTCGTTTCTCGCGATCCGCCTCGGTCAGGCTGATGGAATAGACAAGGATGTTCGTGTCGAGAAAGACCGGCACGCGTCAACGGCGCTCGTAGAGCGCGTCTCTGGGAAGAAGATCGTCGGTGCTGATCCCTTTTATGCGGGCGCGAACGTCCTTTTCGAGCTGTTCGAGGCGCGCGAATTCTTCCTTGCTGACCGTGCGGACGGCGGGCGTCGAAACGCCGGCGTCTTGCGCTGCGGGCTTCGCGGCGAGCGTCTCCAGATACTCCCGCACCATGGCGGAGACGGACGTGTCCAGCTCGGCGGCCCGGATGCGGGCGCGCCGGTAGGTGTCCTCATCGACGGAGACGGTTATGTTTTTCACAGTTTCTGTGTAGCACAGTCAGCGGTGAGGGTCAAACAGGCGTGAAGGGAGGTGAAGCGTGACGCGCTCATTGCGCGGGTCTGGCAAGCACACAGGGTCGGGGCGCGAGCATCGGGATCACCGCGAGATCGCCGTCGAGAACGGGCGCGAGCGGTGCGGGTTCATGTGGCGAGGCGCGTCCGCCAACCACGCCAATCCGCACACGCGTGAGGGGAAACATACCGGACTTATCCTACACTTCGCCCGGCGCCTTATGATGCGCGTTCCTGTAATTTGAAGGACGCGACGAAGCCCTTGAACGACCTGCTCCACAGCCATTTTCGATTTTCGGTTCCGCCTCGCGCGATCGGGCGGGCCACGATCGCGCGTCGCCGTCTGTCTACGGATCGATTAACCATGTTCAATTGCGGCGACCGGACCACAACTCCTCTCAACCCCGCGCCGATGGCCGATGCCCCGCTCAGGGGGCTTTGCAGTTTCGGACCACAATTAACCAGCATCGACAAACCCTCGGCGCTGACGACGTCGAAACGAGGAACATGGCAGCGGGTTCGATGCGCGCGGGCGCCATTGGGGCGAGCGTTTCCCGCTTTCAAATCGCGAGGCGAGCCGATAGGTCTCGCGGGCATGGAACTGACGCCGCCGCATGAAAGGGAGAGAACCGTCGGGCGCGCCGAAATCGAGGCGGATTTGCGCAGCGCGTTGGAAGCAGGCCGCCTGTCGAACGGCTGGATGGTCGCGGGGCCGAAGGGCGCTGGAAAAGCGACGCTCGCCTACCGCCTCGCTCGTGGCATCCTCGATCCGGGAGGGCTCGCTTCGGAGGGGGGCCTCTTCATGGACCCAAAGGCGCGCACCTTCCGGCTTGTGGCCGCCCGGGGACACCCGGATCTCTTCGTTGCAGAGAAGTCGTTTGATGACAAAAACGAGCGCTATGCCACGGAAATAACTGTGGAAACAATACGTGAACTCAGCTCATTTCTGAGCAAGACAGCGGCCTTTGGCGGCTGGCGGGTGGCCATTGTGGACGCGGCCGACGAGCTCAACCGGAACGCTGCCAACGCCTTGCTCAAATCGCTGGAGGAGCCTCCGCAACGAACGCTCGTTCTGCTGGTCGCGAACGAGCCAGGCAGGCTCTTGCCCACGATCCGCTCCCGTTGCCGGCGTATCGATCTGAAGCCTCTGCCCGACGCGGAGATAGCAAGCCTCTTGAGCGCCGAAGCCGGGCTCGACCCGGCCGGGGCCGCAGCGATCGCCAGCGTTTCGACCGGCGACAGGATGAGGTTGCGCGGGGGGATGACGAGCGGCATCGTCCCGGATCAATGCCGTGCGCGGCAGGGGGCGTCAAATGATGCCGGCGCAGCGCTTCCCTGC
>JBEBFW010000195.1:0-6576 GCA_040081755.1 Parvularculaceae bacterium | reverse complement strand
GCTCCGCGCCCGGCGCGCTCGCCAACAACCAAGTCACCCAACGCTGGCGTCGAACAGTTCCTCATTGACAAGCATTTAGGAGAGCAGGTGCTCGACGTTGGGGAATGAGCTGAACCGCATGGGCCTGAAGCCAGGGTGATGAATTCGATAACGCGCTGAAGGCGCCTTCTGAGTGTCAGATCGAGGCGATCCCACAATCGCATAAGCAGGTCGCTCGTCAGCGGATATCCCAGCCCTGCGGAGAATCCCGCGCCGGCGACGTAGACGCACTTCTTGCGCTTGATCCCGGACATGCTCAGCCGCTCCTCTCCGGAAACAGCCCCGGCATCCAGCGGGAGGCGAGTGTGGCGGGGAAGGCGAGGCGCAGCGGATCGCGCGGGCCTTCTGAAACGATGACGTTATGCTCGCTCAGGGATTGCACGATACGCCGTGCCTGCCGGTCGCTTTTGCCGAGCAGCGCGCCAACATCCCCGCGCGGCAGTTCGCCTCTGAACAGCACAGCTTCGAGCACCGCGCCGCTTTGCGGCAGCAGTTTTTCAAGTCTCACTTCTTCTTCCACCCACATCAGAATGCGGGCGCGCAGGCGATTGGGTTCAACGAGGCCTTCCATGAAGGTGACCTGGTCAATGCATGTCGTCAGGAAAAATTTTGTGAATTCAGCCAATGCTTCTTCGCTCAGCGTGCCGCGGCCATCGAGGTCATTGCGGCGTGGCAAGTCCGCGTCAGAAAGCAGCCGCTTGTAGGTGTCCACATTGCGCGCAAGGCCGCGCGAGATGGACCAGACCGAGCCGGTCTCAAGCGCGTGAAGCAGCATGGCGTGTGACATCAGCCGCGCAACGCGACCGTTACCGTCCAGAAACGGGTGAATCCAGGCAAAGCGATGATGCGCGGCAGCCGAGGCGAGAATAGCGTCGGTCCTGCCGAGATTGCCGTACGCGCTTTCTAAGCGCTGCAGGAAACGCGGCACTGCGCCGGGGCTGATGGCAATGTGCTGACCGATCTTCACATAGCGGAGGCGCAACTCTCCCGGCACGACGCGCAAACGCTCACCGGTATTGGGCTCGGTGACCCAGAGGAGATCCTCGGGCAGCAGTTCGCAGAAACGGCGGTGAATTTCGAGCAGGGCGTCGCTATTTGTGGGGCGGGCCTTAAGCCCGCCGTTGTCGATCCACTTCTGCACCGCAATGTGGGCTTTGGCCTCAAGCTGCAGATCGCGCTTTTTGGCGTCGGTGCTGTAGTCGTTCTTTAGCGCGCGTTCGATGTCGATCGGGTGAGTATCGTGTCCCTCGATCAGGTTGCTGTAGTAGCAGTTCATCGCGCGCACGAGGTCGGCGAGGGCGCTCATCACGCCTTCGGGCAGGCTCCGGCGAAAGCCCGCCGACTTGGAGGCCAGTTCGACGGCGAGGTCGCTCAGGGCGCCCCGCTGGCGGGAACTCTCGCCGATTAGCAGGGGCTCCATCAGGCCGGTTGTCTCCGCCCGGTCTTCTGGGGTAGTCTTTTTGGCCGCCTCTGTGACCGCATCTATGTCCGCTTTTCTATCACTCATGTATCAATGATACCAGATAGTTATTGAAACGTCATCAAATTTTTGGCCGCTAAAATGTCCGCTTCCATGGCCGCTAAAATGTCCGCATGTTAGGGCCGCCGCCAATCCGGAAGAGGCATCTCGTGTGGATAGCGAGGATGGAGAATTTGTTGCTGCGGATCAGCAGCGCGGCGGCGATAGAGTTTCTCGCCGATTCTGCAATGCCGTGCCGCACAACTCCCTGCAGGAATTCGGGCTGCGTAGTTTCCCGCCCCGCCGGCGGTTTGACCGTGCCGGCGATCCGCCCTAGGCCTCGACCGGCTTGAACGGTCAGGGTGATGGGGCGAGCGTCCGGACTAGAGGCCGAACTCCAGCGCTTCATCGCCTGGTTCTGGGAGGCGTGCCTGCCGCACTGGGCGGAGCGGGGGGCCAATGCCGACGGGGGCTTCTTCGAGAGTCTCGATTTCGACGGGCGCCCCCGGCTCGATGAACCGCGCCGGGTGCGCGTGCAGTCCCGCCAGATACATGTCTTCGCCACGGCCGCGAGGCTCGGGAGGCATCCGCGTGCGAGGATGCTTGCTGAGGGCGGTCTCGATTATGTCCGCCGTTTCGCCAGTCCGGAGGACGGCCGGCGCGGCTGCGTGCACTTGCTGGCGCCCGACGGCGCGATCCTCGATGACAGGCGCGACCTTTACGATCAGGCCTTCCTGATGCTCGCTTGCGCCTCAAGCGCTGGCGCCTTCCTCTATGAGCCCGCGCTCGCGCTCGCCGCCCGGACGCTCGCCTTTCTCGAGGCGGAGATGAAGGCGCCGGGCGGGGGTTATTTTGAGGACGACAAGGCGACGCGCCCGCGACGCCAAAATCCGCATATGCACCTCTTCGAGGCGATGCTCGCGCTTTACGCGGCGACCGGCGATGCGGAATTCCTCGGGCGAGCCGCCGCGCTCAAGGCGGTGCTTCAGGTGCGGTTCCTCGACGCGCGCGCGGGCGCGCTCCGTGAATTTTTCACCGACGATCTCAGCGCACCTGACCCTGCGCGAGGCGACATCGTCGAACCCGGTCACATGGCTGAGTGGGTCTGGCTTCTCGAGAGCTACCGGTCATTGAGCGGCGGTGAAGTCGGGCAGGAACAGCGCCTTCTCTATCGGCGCGCGCGGGAACTCGGCGAAGGCAAGGCGGGCTTTCTCGTCAATTCGACGGTGCTCGGGGCCGAGCCGCGCGGGCGCCGCCGCCTTTGGCCGCAGACGGAATATCTCAAGGCCTCGCTCGTGATGGCGCGCCGGGGCGAGACGGGCGCGGCCGAAAGAGCGGAGCGCCTCGTCGGCGCCCTTTTCGCGAGCTATCTCGACCGGCCACTGGCCGGCCTCTGGTGCGACGAGTTCGACGGGCAGGGCTTGCCGATCGCCGGCGCCGTCCCCGCCAGCATCGTCTATCATCTGATGGAAGCCGCCCTTGAGGCGGAAAAGCACCTTAAGGAAGTGCGCGCATGACCCGCCCGATTCAGCCGGTCATTCTCTCGGGCGGCGCCGGCACGCGGCTCTGGCCGCTCTCGCGCGCGGCGCACCCGAAACAGTTTCTCGCGCTCGGCGGCGAGCGGACGCTGTTTCAGGAGACGCTGCTGCGCGTCGCTCCGGGTCCGGATGTTTCGTTCCTGGCGCCTTTGGTGATTGGCGGCGAGATCCATGCGGGCCAGATGCGCGCGCAGGCCGAGGCGCTCGGCGTGAGGCTCGCCGGCATCGTCTGTGAGCCGGTCCCGCGAAATACAGCCGCCGCCGCCGCGGTCGCGGCCTCGTTCGTCGCCGGCGCCAGCCCCGGCGCGCTCGCGCTGCTGTTGCCGGCGGATCACCGCATCGCCGATCGCGCCGGCTTCCGCGCGGCTGTCGCCGGAGCCTCGCCCGCGGCGAAAGACGCGATCGTGACTTTCGGCGTCAAGCCTGATCGTCCGCATACGGGATTTGGCTATATCGAGCGCGGGGCCGAGATCGCGCCCTCGGTCTTCAGGGTTGCGGCGTTCCTCGAGAAGCCCCGGCGCGACGTTGCGGCGCGATATGTCGAGGGCGGGCGCCATTACTGGAACGCCGGCATCTTCCTGTTCGATCCGCAGGTGATGCTGGGCGAGATCGCAGAACACGCACCCGAGATCGTCGGCCGCGCGGTTTCGGCTTTCGGAATGGCCCGGCGTCACAGCGACCTTATTCTGCTCGACGCCGGAGAGTTCGAGGCGTGCCCGGCGAATTCGATCGACTACGCGGTGATGGAGAAGACCCGCCGCGCCGCGGTCGCCGGCCCTCTCGACATCGGCTGGAGCGATATCGGTTCCTTTGCGGCGATCGGGCCGTCCGCGCCTTCGGAGAGGAGCGTCTGTCTCGATGCCGACGGCTGCACCGTCATTTCCGACGGTCCGATGGTCGGCGTCATCGGCATGAGCGATATCGTCGTCATTGCAATGGGCGACGCTGTGCTGGTCGCGCCGCGCGCTCGCGCCGAGGATGTGAAGAAAATCGTCGAGGAGCTGAAGGCGCGCAAGCGCAAGGACCTCCTGTGACCGCGATCGCGGTCATCATTGTCAATTTCGATTCCGGCGCGCGCCTCAAACGGACGCTCGCCGCGCTGGAGCGCCAGACTTTCAGGGACTTCGAAGCGCTTGTTTTCGACAACGCCTCGAAGGATGGGTCCGCCGAGGGGATCGGCTTTTCTTCGATCCGCCTACGGACGATCAGGCACGGCGCGAACATCGGCTTCGCCGCCGCCAACAACCGCGCCGTGGAGGAAATCGACGCCGAGTGGGTCGCCTTCCTCAACCCTGACGCCTACCCCGAGCCCGACTGGCTTGAAGAACTGATCTCCGCGACGCGCCGCCACCCTGATGTCGATGCGTTCGGCTCGACGCAGATCGATGCAGGCGATCCGACGCGCCTCGACGGCGCCGGCGACGCCTATCATGTGTTCGGCGTTCCCTATCGCGGACATTTCGGCTGGCCGGTCGCAAAGCTCCCGCCGGAGGGGGAGTGCTTCGCCCCTTGCGCCGCCGCCGCTCTCTACAGACGCGCGACATTCAGGGCGCTCGGCGGCTTCGACGAGACGTTTTTCTGTTACGGCGAGGATGTCGATCTCGGCTTTCGTCTGCGCGCCGCCGGCGGCAAGGCGATCCAGGCGGCGGCGGCGCGCGTCGCGCATGAAGGCTCGGGCGTCACCGGCAGGCGCAGCGATTTCACCGTCTTTCACGGTCACCGCAATCGCATTTGGACGTTCGTCAAGAACATGCCGCCGGAGATTTTCTGGCCGGCTCTCCCCTTCCATGTGCTGATCAATCTCTATCTTTTAGGCCGGCTCGGGCTGATCGGCTCGGGCGGCGCCTACATGCGGGCTGTGACGGCCGCGATGAAGGGCCTGCCGGCGATCTGGCGCGCGAGGAAGGCTGAGCAGGCGAAGCGCAAGGTCCCGGCGGGCGCGATATTCAGGATGCTGACGATATCGCCGATCCGCCTCGCCCGGCGCCAGGCCGACATCCGGCCGTGAACCGCGGCTCAACGCTGCGCAAGATAGCGGCCGGCGACGGCGTCGAGCTTTGCGGCAAGCGCCGGGTCGCGCGCCTCGGGCGCTGTGATCACCGAGAAATCGAGCGTGCGGTCGATGGGCGAGGGCGCGCGCGTCGGCCCGAGGATCGCAGCCAGCTTCGGCAGCAAGGCCTTGGCGCGCTCCGTATTGGATTTCATGACGGCGAGCACGTCGGCGACCTCGACCGGCTTCTCGCCGCGCCGCCAGCAGTCGTAGTCGGTCACCATGGCGAGGCTCGCATAAGGGAGTTCGGCTTCGCGCGCGAGTTTTGCTTCCGGCATGTTGGTCATGCCGATCACGTCAAAGCCTTCCCGCCGGAACGAATCCGATTCCGCGCGCGACGAGAACTGCGGACCGTCGATGCACACATAGGTTCCGCGTTCATGAAACGGAGCGCCGGCGTCACCGCAGGCTTGAGACAGGGCGCGGGCGAGGGCCGGGCACACCGGATCGGCCATCGACACATGAGCGACGAAGCCGGTCCCGAAAAAGCTCCTGGCCCGTCCGCTGGTTCGGTCTGCATACTGATCGACGACGACGAAATCCCCGGGCTTGATTTCCTCACGGAGCGACCCGCAGGCGGATATCGAGACGACATCGGTGACGCCGACACGCTTCAGCGCGTCGATATTGGCGCGGTAGTTCACTTCCGACGGGGGCAGGCGATGGCCGGCGCCATGGCGCGCCAGGAAAACAACATCGACGCCGCCGAGCCGGCCCTTGATCAAGGGTCCGGACGGGGGCCCCCAGGGCGTCGTTAACTCGACCGATTGCGGCGCGCCCAGCGTCTCGAAGGCGTAGAGCCCCGACCCGCCGATGACGCCAAGCACGCGTTTCCCGCCCATGGTTTGAATGTCCCGAAATTCTGTGGAGATCAGGGTTCGGGATAGGCCCCGGCGTCGCGCGGCGCAAGGCGCTCCCGGCGCGCGATCACTCCTCGCGGAAACTCCGCCACAGAGACTGGTTCAGCGGCTCAAGCAGGAACTGCAACGCCGTTCTCTTGCGTGTCGCGATCACGGCGTCAGCGGGGAGGCCGGCGCGCACAGCCGCGCCGAGACGGGCCGCGCGGTCGAGTTCTTCAGCCGGCACGCGGATCTGCGCCACGAAATAGCCAAGCCCGGAACGCTCGTCGGTGAAGCGGTCCGCCGATACGCGAATGACCGAGCCGTTGAGGATCGGGACTTTGCGGCCCTTGAACGCGGTGACGCGAATCTCAGCAGGCTGACCGATTTCGAGATTGTCCGCGTCCTCTGGGCGGACCTGCGCCTCGACGACGAGTTCGCGGCCCTCGGGCACGATTTCCATCATGCGCTCGCCGGCGCGCACCACGGCGCCCTCGGTGAAGACCTTCAATCCGACGACCGCGCCGTTGCCCGGCGCGCGGATGATCGTATTGCTCACCTGCGTGCTGGCGGCGGCGAATTGCGGCTCAAGCTCGGCGAGCCTCGCGTCGATGTCGCGCATCTGCTCGGAGCGGGCCTGTTGCGTGGCGG
>JBEBFW010000025.1:0-23361 GCA_040081755.1 Parvularculaceae bacterium | reverse complement strand
GAGCGTGACCAACCGCGCCGCCGGCTGGATGCTGGTGCTGACGGGGCTCGCGGCGATCGTCGCCGGCTCGTTCCGGAGTGTCGAAAGCGGCCTTCTGGCGCTGGTCGGCGGCTCCCTGGCGACGCTCGTCGTCAGCGTCGCCATCTCCTATTTCGCCTGGGCCGGCGACCCCGAGCGCACCCGGGCCTAGCCGGGGCCGCTCCCGAAGACGGGGGAGCCTTCGGCTGGTCGCATTTTTGCACCCATCGGCGCCGCGGCCATTTGCCAGCCTCAACGGGTTTGCTAGCTTTCGCGTCGGGGAACGGTTCGAGGGGTATTCGGGACATGCTGAAGCACTTGGCGGCGGGGCTCGCCTTTTTTCTGTTGGCGAGCGCGGCATCGGCGCAACCGGACACGGGTTCGGTAACGGACGAAGCCGTCGATGCAATCTCCGGCGAACTCGAAGACGCTGAGCTGGCTCCTCTCGATCTGTTCGCGCGCGACTCCTTCGAGATCACTCCGATCATCTGCCCGTTCAAGGGCAAGTTCGATTACAAGCCGGGCGAAATCGCCTGCGGCCTGCTGACTGTCCCCGAAAATCGCGAGCGTCCCCGCTCGCGAAAGATTCAACTTCATTTCGTCAAGCTGGCCGCGCGCAAGCCCTTGATCTGGGACGCCGTCAAGAACGGCGAATGGAAGAAGCGCGACGATGCGGTCATTTATCTGACCGGAGGCCCCGGCGTCACGGTCACCGGCTACGCGCGCCGTCTCAAGGATCACGGCGTTCGCGACGTGCGCGACACGTACATTCTCGAGCAGCGCGGCGTCGGCTATTCCGGCGACTACTGCCCCCTCTACAGCAATATCGACCCGGCGGCGACGAACGTTCACACTTGGGAAGAGTACCTGAGCACGCGCCTCGGGCCGATCGAGGCGTGTTTCGCCGCCGCCAGGGCCCGGGGCGTTGATTTGTCCGCCTACAACTCAATCGAGAATGCGCGCGACGTTCATGCGCTGCGCAAGGGGCTCGGCATAGAGAGATGGAACGTCTGGGGCATATCCTACGGCTCGATTCTGGGCCAAGCCTACCTCAAGGAAGACCCCGAAGGCATCCGCGCAGCGGTCATCGACGCCATCGTGCCGCTCGTCCAGGGCGCGCATTTCCAGACCGTCGGCATTTTCCTCGCGCGCGACCTCGCGCTTCTGCAGGACGCTTGCAGCGTCGATGAAGCTTGCAAGGCGACGTTTCCGGATATCGCCGGCCGGCTCAAGGAAGCGATGCTCGCGATCAAAAACGAGCCGATCAAGCTGAAGGCGCTCGACACCGAGCTTGCGCCGACCGGCGAGGTGACGCTCTTTCATGACATTGTTCCGGCCCTGCCGTTCCAGATGTTCTACGAACAGAAGAACTACGCGACGATGCCGGCCTTCATCGAAGCATTCGCCAATCTCCTCGAGGCGCGCGATTTCGAAGGCCTGCGCGCGCTGACCGCCGCCGGCGGAGGCCCCGGGCTCGACATCAGCCAGGGCATGTACAACGCCATCATGTGCAATGACGGCTGGGCCTACGACCTGCGACGCGCGATCGAGAAAGATCAGGCGGCCGAGCCGCTGCTCGGCGAAGTGCAGGGAACGCCGGACATCGCGGACGCGGTCGCGCGCCTTTGCAAGAAATACGGCATGCCGGCGCGGCCCGCAGAACAATACGCGCCGGTTGAAACCGACATCCGCACCGTCATCGCGAACGGTGAGATGGATCCGATCACGCCACCGCCGCTCGCCAAATCGATCCTGTCCGGATTCTCGAACGGAACTTATGTCGAGTTTCCCTACGCCGGACACGGCCCCACGCGCTCGACGGAATGCGGCGGCGCATTCGTCACCAAGTTCTTCGACAACCCGACAGGACCGCTCGACCGCTCCTGCGCGGACGACATGAAGGCGCCGGCGTTCACCGGTCCGCTGTTCGAGACGCAAGGTCCGTTACGCCTCGCCGCCGCTGCAGCCGAGAATCCGGCCATGACGCCGCTGCTCGGCGTCTGGGCAGGACTGTCCGCGTTCTTCCTCGTCTTCGGCGCGATCAACTATCTGCTCGCGCCCGCCGCACGGCTCATCAACGGCGTCGGCTCGATGAGCGAACTCGGCGCCAAGCCGCTTGCCTGGCTGACCTCGGCCTTAGGGGCTGCGTCGGTCCTCGGATTGACGGCGGCCGTAGGCGCGACCACCCAGGCCAACGAGTTCTTGATCATCGTCGGGCTCCTGGGTTGGGCCAAAGGATTTGCCGCGGCTGGGCTCGCGTCCGGCGTTCTTGGCGTCCTGCTGCTGATCTCGACCGTTCGCGCCCGCGCCCGGGAAAAGATGCCGATCGGCGTTCTCTCCGGACTTTTCGCCACCGCGGCGGCCGCGATCGCCTATGCGGCGTTTCTCGTGAGGTGGGACTTCCTGCCGTTCTGAACCGCTCTCACTCGACTTTGAGCAGCCCGCGCAATGGATCATCCTTCTTCCGCGGCGAATCGGCGCGAGCGCCGGAGCGGCTGCCCTCCGCCCGGACATTGCAGCAACCCCACGGCGCCGCTAAGCCACGTCTGCTCCGGTTTGAAAAGAGAGCCGCCAGAAGGAGAGCCTTCCGATGACGACAGCCGCGGACGAAAAGCCGTCCTTGAAAGGCGGCTTTCAGCCGTGGATGGCGGCGCTCGGCGCAGCCCTCGCAGTTTTCGCCATCCTCTTTTGGGAGGCGTTCGGCAATCTCTGGGCGCGCTGGGGCGCGCAGCAGGAACTCTCGCACAGCTATTTCATTCCGGTCATTTCGGGTTGGCTCGTCTGGATCAATCGCAAGGCGGTGCTGGCGAGCGTCGGCGAGCCTTCGCTGGCGGGCGGCGCCCTGTTCGGCTGCGCCTGCCTCCTCGCGCTCCTTGGCCGCGTAACTGAGAGTTTTCTCTTTCAGCAGATCGGCATCGTCGTCGCCATTGCGGGGCTGACGGCGGCCTTCGGCGGACTGTCCCTGCTCAGGACAACGGCGGCGCCGATCGCCTTCCTCCTGTTCGCCGTGCCGCCCCCCTTCATGCTGATCACCATCCTCTCATGGAAATTCCAGGAGTGGTCGTCGATCCTCGGCGTCGCCATGATCAAGCTCATGGACATTCCGGTCTTCCTTACCGGGAACATCATCGACCTTGGCGATTACAAGCTGCAGGTCGCCGAAGCCTGTTCTGGCTTGAGATACCTCTTCCCTTTCCTGAGCCTCGGCGTGATGACCGCTTTCATCTATCGCGGCCCGCTCTGGCAGAAGGCGGCGATCGTCGTTGCGACCGTGCCGATCACCATCTTTATGAACAGCTTCCGCATCGCCGTCACCGGCGCGCTCGTGCAGGCCTATGGCACGACCCATGCCGAGGGCGCGCTCCATTTCTTCGAGGGCTGGGTGGTGTTCCTCCTCTGCCTCATTGCCCTGTTCGCCGTCGTGAGCCTGCTCGGCCTGATGCAGAAGCCTCGCCTGTCGGCGCTCGCCGCGCTCGGCTCTCCTGAACTGCCGGCGTCGAAACCAAGCGCCGGAAAGCTGAAGCGCCTGCCCTCGCTCGCGGGCCTCGCCGCGCTCGCCGCCGCGACACTGCTTGTCGCGCGCGCAACGACGGTCGATACGCTGATTACGCCGCCGCGCGAGGATTTCGACCGCCTGCCGCAGGAGTTCGCCGGCTGGCGGTCTTCGGTGCGCGAGCTGACGCCCGACGTCGCCGAGGTTATCGGCGCCGACGATACGATCGTCGTCGATATGGTCTCGCCGAAGGGCGAACTCCTCAATATCTATGCGGCCTATCTTGAGGCGCGGCGGGACGGGCGCTCCTGGCACAGCCCGCGCCAGTGCATTCCGGGCGGCGGCTGGGAGATAAAAAGCCACACCGTCGTGTCGCGCGGGGCGTTCAACGGCGCGCCGCTGAACTACAACCGCCTCGTCATCGAAAACCGCGGGCAGCGCCAGCTCGTCTATTATTGGTATCCCCAGCGCGGCCGGAACATCGCCAACGAATTCATGATGCGCTTCTATCTCACCTTCGACGCCGTCACACGGCATCGCTCGGACGGCGCCATGGTGCGCTTGCTGACGAATGTCGCCAGCGACGAGACTCTTGAGGCGGCCGAGGGGCGCCTAACCGGAGCCCTTGAAACCATGGAAGGCTTCTTGCCCAAATACATCCCGGGTTGAACGGCGATCGCGCGCTCAGGCTCCGGCGCCGAGCCGACGCAGCGCCTCCTCGCGCTTGGCTTTCGCGGCCGAACTCAGCGCATGCGCGGTTTTCTCCCAATGCGAGGGCTGTGTGAACAGCTGAAAGAGGGCGCGCCAGGCAGCGAGAGAGGCAATCAGGCAGTAAACCGGCGCAAAGAGCGCATAAGGAACGAGCCCGTTCCATCCGCGCCGCGCGGGCGCGATCGCGGCAAGGAAAATGAACAAGAGATTGCCGGCCACGAGAGCCGAGACGTTCAAGGCCGCCAGCGCCGGCGGAACCTCCGCCCCATCGCCGAACGTCCATGCGGCTGCAAGGCCGAGAAGTAGTGGATTGATCAGGGCGCTGAAGACATTTCCGGCGACGAAGAGCTGCAGCGCCGCAAGCCCTCGCCATCCCGCGGCGCGCTGAAACTCAAGGGGCGCGCGCATGTGGACGAGCCAGGTCTGCATGTAGCCCTTCATCCAGCGCGAACGCTGGCGAATCCAGTTCGGCAGCCGGCAATTGGCTTCCTCCAAGGTGGTGGAATCGAGGATCGCGGTCCGATAGCCGAAGCGCGCCAGGCGCAAACCGAGATCGGCGTCTTCGGTCACATTGAACGGATCCCAGCCGCCGACCTGCCGCAAGATGTCGGCGCGGAAGATGTTCGACGTGCCGCCAAGGGGAATCGGCATGCCAAGGCGCTCGAGCGCAGGCAGGAACAGATCGAACCAGAGCGCATACTCGAGGGCGAAGAGACGGGTCAGCGGTATTATCTAGCAGACGCCAGAAGCCGCTGGCGTCTGCGGCGCCAGCGATGGGCTGGCTACTCGCCCTCTTGCTCGTCTTCGTTTTCGAAGTCTGGTCCGAAATACCGTTCGATATCAAGCGCCCGGACAAACTCATTCGGCATAACGGAGTCCACTCCCATTTTGATGAACCTTGGCGAAAGGGGAGTGGTGCAAGAATAGCCAAATCTATAGGCCAGCCGACGGTGAAATATATCCCGCCATCTGAGGACGCCCCAAACCTTGATTATGCCATCCTCAGCGTAAAATGGGGCGCTTTCTCCGCTCCAGCCTTGCGTCCGGATCGCGCCACCTCGTTGTGGACGAAGCGGCCCTTGGTCCCAACCTCTCAATCGCATGCCCAGCCGCGCAACAGCGTCGGCCCACGGGTCGTAGCCCACCATCTCTTCAAAGCCGCCAGCGCGATGTCCGATTTGCACCGCGACTTGCTGCGCTGGCGTATTTCCGCCGTTCGCGAACGCAATTCTTATCTTAATGGTCTTCGGCTCGGGCCTGAAGCTGATGCGAACGCTCTTTACAATGAGGTATGCCCGCGCCTGAGCTTCCCCGACCTCGCGGGTAACCGCGATCGTCGCGATCGCCGCCATTGTGGCGTCCTCAGCTTCTTTGAGAGTTCGAGCGGCGAACTTCGCGGCCTTCACCGTTTCTTGAAGAGTGAAAAAAATCAGGATGACGCCGGCGGCCGTCGCGAAAAACATCAGGCTCGCCCAAGTCGCCATGTCTTTCTGAGCGATAAGGTCGCGCTCGTCGCGATACTCGTCCCGGTTGCTTTTTTCATAGGGGTCTGCGGGCCGATACTCGCCGCTAAGAGGGTCAAAAGTCTTTGGGGTGGTATCGCAATAGGCGTAATTTCCCTCTGCGCAGGCGCGTTCATTTTTGGATGGGCGGTCAACTGACTCGATCCGCCCCATGAAGAATCCCAAGGCGAGGATCGCAAGGCCGATTAGACCGATAATTGGAGCGTCGCGCACCCAATCGCGTTTAGGCATTGGAGCAAGAAAGCCGCACTGAAGCCCCCCCGGCTGATCTTGTTGTTCAGGTTCCGCTCGTTTTCCTGAACGCCAATCTCGGCCAGCTTCTCCGCAAGTTGGGCGTAAGTCACTCCCCGCCGCTTTAGCTCCCCTTTCAGGAGATTTTTCGCAAGAGTTTCAAACTCTTGGTTGATTGGATCAGCTTTCCAAGGCGCGGCTTTGGGCGGGGCAGTCATAGGGCCTCAAAATATCACCACAACAGGTGATATAAGCCCTTGCAACAGGTGATGCAACGCATTAGATCAGGTGTGCAGTAACACCTGATTTGGTGATATGGCCCAACATTTCCTCCTCTCCCGCGCCGCCAAGACCCTCAATCTGGCCGACCTGTTTCGCATGTCGGATGAGGCGGTCGAGAAGCTGTTCGCGCAGCTCCGCTGGCCCGAAACGCATGGCGAGGCCGTTTGCGCCCATTGCGGCTCGCTCACCGTCTATGACTGCCGCCGCCCGTCCGGCGCGCCCCGCTGGCGTTGCAAGGACTGCGGCAAGGATTTCAGCATCACATCCGGGACGCTGTTCGCCTCCCACAAGCTCCCGCTGCGCATCTATCTCACCGCGATCCTGCTTTTCTGCAACGAGGTGAAGGGCAAGAGCATGCTCGCCATGAGCCGCGAGCTTGGCGTGTCTTACATGACCTCCTTCGTCCTCTGCCATAAGCTCCGCGAGGCGATGGCGCTCGAATTGAAAGGCCGCACGGTCGGCGGCGAAGGCATCGAAGCGGAAATCGACGGCGCCGTGTTTGGCCACTACGTGAAGCAGGAGAACGCGAAGGAAGACCGCGTTGATCGCCGCCTTGCCGTTAACCAGTCGGCGCGCAAACGCTTCGTCGTCATCGTCCGCGAGCGCGGCGGCAAGACGCTCCCGGCGGTGTTCAAGCACGAGGCCGACGCGACTAACTGGATCGCCTCGCGCGTTGATCGCAATACCGTTCTGCACGCGGACGAAGCGCCGTCATGGAACGCGCTGCATGCCCGTTTCGACATGCGCCGCATCAATCACGAGCAAGCCTTTTCGTGGGACGGCTCGTGCACCAATCAAGCGGAGTCGTTCTTCTCCCGCCTTCGCCGCGCCGAGCAAGGCCACCATCACTCGATTAGCGGCCCCTACCTTCTCCGCTACGCGCAAGAGGCGTCGTGGCGCGAGGATCACCGCAAGATGGCGAACGGCGCTCAAGTCAACCGCGTCGCCCGCAACGCGCTGGCGTCCAAGGCGAGCCCGGATTTCACGGGGTATTGGCAACGGGCGGTTTAGCCGTCTCGCCTATAGTCTTCATTCGTTCATATGCGGCCGGCCATTCGTCAGACATTACCAGCCTCACGTAATGCACGGGCATTTCTGCCACTAGCGCAATATCTGCTGCGGTCACTTCGTCATTTTTGTAAGGCTCTATCAATAGGCTGCGGGATGCTAGCGGCAATAGGATTGCCGCCGCAAACGCGTCGCCAAATTTGTCTGACAGAGCATAGGCTGGGTCTTCCAGTAATACTTTGAGCTCTCTCGGCAATACGAGTCGGCTAATTAAAGTGTCAAATTGTTCTTTTTTTGTCACGCGATGGTTTTTATCCATCATGTGAATTAGTTCCTTGGCGCACACCAAGTTTATCCAGTCTTGATCTTGATTTCGCGCATAATATATATTGGCACACATAACAGGAGCGCCATACGGCACTTTGTGATAGGTGAAGCGGTGCAGGAAGCCTCGTATGACCCCCGTATCCAAGTCAACTCCGACAAAGTCGATCTCATCTTGGATTCCATTGTCCATCAACCACTTCGCGATCCGATCAACCGGAACCGGAAGCGTTTCTTCCCCTTCAAAGGCTTCGAGTAGTTTGCGAAATGACATCGTGGTCTAATCAAAAAAAAGCCCAAGGATTGAGCCTTGGGCTTCCGGCTTGCAGTTTTTTAGGCTGGTTAGGCCGGTTCTGCCAAGCCCTTCACAAACTCGCGAATATTTTGTGAGACGATAGGTGCCTTGCGCGGGGCATCCTTGGAAATCGACGCCCGCTTCATTCGCTTCTGCATAAGAGCGGAGTGAATTTGGTCCCTGAGATCGTCTTCAGACACGTCGTCGCGATCGCCGCGGAAACACTTAAAATCCGCGACCCCTGCGCCGTCTGACCCAAACAGCAGGGATTCCAAAGCTCCATTTTCCTTGGCGTTCATAACCTGCCTCCTTCTCACTTAAGTTCCACGCTCCTCACAATCCAATCGCCATGCGGGCGATTCTGGCTTGACCGAGGTAAATATGGGGTTGCCTGTCAAGGGGAAAAGAGACCTTAACAGTAACTTTTTACGTGTGCGTGACGCGCGCGTCACGCACACCCCAACATACGAGCCCGATCATTCGTTCCCGATCAGACCCACCGTCCCACCACAAGCTCCCACAACGCTCTAAAAATACACGGATTTCACGTCGGTGGAAGCTGTGCGTGGCATTAAAATGCGGCCAAAAAGCGGAATAATACGCGCCCCCACGCTCCGTTTGTCGATTTTGGCGTTTTATGTAGCAACCGCACAACGCGAGCTAAATGGTTAATTTGGTTCCGGTTTGGAGCCTAGCGGAGCATCCACCTGGCATCCCGCGCCGTTCCGATCTTCGCAACCACGCCGCGCTTGCATGTCAGGTATTGCAGGTTGCCCCGGACGCGCTTCGATAGCGCATGGCGCGCCTGTTCATCGTGGCCGAGCGCCTTCATCACGGCGGTGACGACTTCTTGCGTCCTGAGCGGCCCATTGGCGGTCCTGAGCGCGTTCATAATGAGGCGGCCAAGCTCGCCTTGCCGGAACAGCTTCACGTTCTTGCGCACGTGCTTCGTCGGTATGCCGTTCACGTCGTAGCCGGGCTCGAATACCTCAATCGTCGCGTCAATGTGCCGGAGCTGGTCCTGTCGCCATTCGACCTTGCGCTTCAACTCGATGATTTCACCGGCGATGGTGGCGCGCTGGTTCTTAAGCGCGGCAAGGGCGTATTTGTTGCTGTCGGCCATGAGCAAAAATATGGCCCCGGCCGGGCTTCACCGCTTGTGGCGGATGCTAGATACTCCGTCCACAGAGCGATAAAGTAGCCGACGCCTCTCTCCAGATTGCGCCCGGCGGCCTCGCAAGAGACGCCACCCTGAACCGACCAGCGCCGGGCGGCGCGATAGACCAGCGAGGGCTGCAGAATGACGACGTCGTAGTCGGCGCCGCCGGGCGCCTCGTTGCGGAGCGACATTCTCGATTGCGCCTCAAGAAGCACGAGCGCCTGCCGGATCGGCTGCAGGCCGACCAACAGATCGCCGCGCACCTGATCGGCGCCGTCGCCGAAGCGGCGCCTGTAGCCGGCCTCGGCGGATGCATAGACCTTGAACGGCTCGTCGATCAGCGTCCGCCCGTAGAGGATGCGCAGTTCCGCATCGAGGCCGTCGCTGAAGACGCCGGGCCGGCCGCCTTCCTCAAACCGCGTCGGGGTTATCCCGGTCGCTTTGACGCTGAGCGCGCCGGCGCGGCCGTTGAAAATCGCATACTGAACGCTCGCCTCGATCTCCGCCACGCCGTCCACATGGGACTCGAAGAACCCGTCGTAGAACGTCGCATTGCCATAGACGACCTTCGCGCCGAGCGTCAGATCCCTGAATAATCCGTATTCGGCATATAGATCGCCGTCAAAGCGCTGGAAGAATGGCCGGCCGCCGGCGCCGGCCGGGGTCTCGTCGCTCGTCGATTTGAAGTAGTTCGTTTTCGTCGCGATAAAGAGCCGGTCCTTGCCGCGCGGCCAGGGAGACGCGGCGGCGGGTCCGATGCTCAACGCAAGGGCGGACACAATGAGAGCGATCCGCCCAAAAACGCGGCGCATGCCGAAGCCCCGGAAGCTGAATGGAGCCGTCGCAGGAATGCGAGTTCAGCGCCGCCGCCCGAAGCGGGCGCTGGCCCCCTCAAGAAGCCGGCAGACTAACCACAGACCTTTCAACCGCCAGCAATCGGCGGTTGAAACGGCAGCTATACTGGAAAAGACCTCTTTGAGGCGCCAGTGAACCGGAAAAGTGTCGCGCGCCCGACGATCTCACGACGGCGGAGCAACGGCGATATCGAGCCTCGCGCGTCCCTTACCGCCTTTTCTTCTGGTCGGCCTTCTGACGTTTGACGTATTCATCGACATCGATCTCGCCGGCCGCTTGCGCCTTGAGGCGCGCTCGCGTCCGGCGATGAGGCGTTGTCAAATCGTCCGCGCCCGCTGCTTTGGCGGTCTCGCGAACGAGCTTCTTCAGCGCCTTGTCGTCTTCCGGAACGAATTTCCTGCTCATGGAGACCTCCTAGTGTGGCGGATTTGAAATTCGCTCCGCAACTTCGACGAGTCCTGACGCGAATTTCAAATCCATAAGCCACGCTAGACATATGATCTTGCTAGTGTCCTTGTCGAATCCGAGGCTCGCTCAGGACTCGCGACAAACGGTGCGAACTTCGGATTCGGGACACTAGTTCAGCAGCGCGTCGGTCGGGCGCCCGGATGAACGAAAGCCGCTCGGCGCCCGGAGCGCGGCCGGGCGCCCGCCAATTGTCAGGCCGCCCGGTCCCGACGAGACCTCGACGGCGGCCCCCTCGGCGATTTCACCTTTGAGGATCAACTCGGCGAGCGGGTCTTGCAAGCTCTTTTGAATGACCCGCTTCAACGGCCGCGCCCCGTAGACAGGATCGTAGCCGGCGTCGCCAAGCCACTTCTTCGCCGCATCGTCGAGTTCGATTTCAATTTTGCGGCCCTCCAGAAGCTTCTGCAGCCGCTTGATCTGGATATCGACAATGGAGTTCATGTTCGCGCGCGTCAGGCGGTGGAAAAGGATCATCTCGTCGAGCCGGTTGAGAAACTCCGGCCGGAAACGCGCGCGCACGGCCTCCATCACCTGACCGCGCACGGCGTCTGAATCCTGGCCTTCCGGCTGGGCGGCGAGGTATTCGGCGCCGAGGTTCGAGGTGAGGATGATGATCGCGTTCCTGAAATCGACGGTGCGGCCCTGACCGTCGGTCAAGCGCCCGTCGTCGAGCACCTGCAAGAGCACATTGAAGACGTCGGGGTGAGCCTTTTCGACCTCGTCGAAGAGAACGACCTGATAGGGCCGCCGGCGCACAGCCTCGGTCAGGACCCCGCCCTCCTCATAGCCGACATAGCCGGGCGGCGCGCCGATCAGTCTCGATACGGAATGTTTTTCCATGAATTCCGACATGTCGATGCGCGCGATCGCGGCGTCGTCGTCGAAAAGGAAAGCGGCGAGCGCTTTGGTGAGTTCGGTCTTGCCGACGCCAGTCGGCCCGAGAAAGAGAAACGAGCCGAGCGGGCGATTGGGGTCCTGAAGGCCCGCGCGCGCGCGGCGCACTGCAGCGGAGACCGCCTCGACCGCCTCGCGCTGGCCGACGACGCGCCGGGAGAGATCCTCCTCCATCTTGAGAAGCTTTTCACGCTCGCCTTCGAGCATCTTGTCGACGGGAATGCCGGTCCAGCGCGACACGACGCCCGCAATGTGTTCGGCGTCGACGACTTCCTGAACGAGCGTGTCGCCCGCGTCCGCATCGGCTTTCGCCAGCTGCTTTTCGAGCGCGGGGATGGCGCCGTATTTCAGCTCCGATGCGCGCGTGAGGTCGCCGCGGCGTTCGGCATCGACGAGCGACTGGCGCGCGTGATCGAGCTCTTCCTTGACTTTGGTGGCGGAGGCGAGGCGCTCCTTTTCGGCGCGCCAGCGCGCTGTGAGGGCGCTCGCACGCTCTTCGAGTTCGACCAGCTCTTCGTCAAGGCGCTCAAGCCGGTCCTTCGACGCGGCGTCGGTTTCCTTCTTCAGCGCCTCGCGCTCGATCTTCATCTGGATGATGCGGCGATCAAGTTCATCAAGTTCTTCGGGCTTGGAGTCGACCTCCATCCTGAGGCGCGACGCCGCCTCGTCCATGAGATCGATCGCCTTGTCCGGCAGAAACCGATCCGTGATGTAGCGGTGCGAGAGCGTCGCCGCCGCGACGATGGCGCTGTCGGCGATGCGCACGCCATGATGCAGTTCGTATTTCTCCTTGAGGCCGCGCAGGATCGAGACCGTGTCCTCGACGGTCGGCTCGCCGACGAACACCGACTGAAAGCGGCGCGCGAGCGCCGCGTCCTTCTCGACATGCTTTCGGTATTCGTCGAGCGTCGTCGCGCCGATGCAATGCAGTTCGCCGCGCGCCAGCGCCGGCTTCAACAGGTTGGAGGCGTCCATAGCGCCTTCCGATTTTCCGGCGCCGACCAGCGTGTGCATTTCGTCGATGAAGAGGATGATCTGGCCGTCAGCGGACGTCACTTCCTGCAGCACCGCCTTGAGGCGCTCCTCGAACTCGCCGCGGTATTTTGCGCCGGCGATAAGAGAGCCCATATCGAGCGCGAGCAGCTTCTTGTCCTTGATGCTCTCGGGCACGTCGCCGTTGACGATGCGGAGCGCAAGGCCTTCGGCGATCGCGGTCTTGCCGACGCCGGGTTCGCCGATAAGCACTGGGTTATTCTTGGTGCGGCGCGACAGCACCTGCATGGTGCGCCGGATTTCCTCATCGCGCCCGATCACCGGATCGAGCTTGCCCGCGCGCGCCGCTTCGGTGAGATCGCGGGCATAGCGTTTCAGGGCGTCATATCCTTGCTCCGTGGACGCCGTATCGGCGGTGCGGCCCTTGCGCAGCCCATTGATCGCTTCGTTCAGCCTGACAGGCGTGACCCCGGCGTCTTTCAGGATTCTCGAGGTTGCAGCGTCCGGTTCGATCGCGAGCGCGGTCAGCAATCGCTCGGCGGTGACGAACTGGTCTTTCGCTTTCTTGGCAAGGTCTTCGGCGGTCGCAAAAACCCTGGCGGTTCCAGGGCCCATATAGAGTTGACCGCCGCCGCCCTGCACCTTCGGCGCCTTCGAGAGCGCAAGGTCCACGGCTCGCGAGGCGTCTTCGGGACGTCCGCCAGCGGAGCGCATGAGGTTCGCGGCAAACCCTTCGCCGTCGTCAAGGAGCGCCTTCAAGAGGTGTTCCGGCGCGAACTGCTGATGGTTCTCGCGAACCGCTATGCCCTGCGCGGCTTGCACGAATCCCTTGGCGCGATCGGTGTAATTCTCGAACTGCATGAGGCCTCCAAAAGAGCGTCCTTTGTCGGCGCGTCCCTCAAGGAGGCGGCGCGCCTACGCGGCTTAGATGGGATATTTTCGGCCCGGCGCAAGACGGCGGGAGGCCCCCTAATTCGCCTCTAACCCGGTCGTCGCTAACCCCGGCCCAACGCTATCCCGATGAGCATGACCGCGCCGAGGCCGATCCGATACCAGGCGAAGGGCGCGAAGCCGACTTTGGTGACAAAATTCAAAAACGGCTTCACCACCAGAAGGGCTGAAATGAACGCGAAGACAAATCCGACCGAGATCTCGCCCACCCGGTCGGCCGTCAGGTGATCCTTCACCTCGAGAAATTCGACGATAAAAGCGCCGACCATCGTCGGCATGGCGAGGAAGAACGAGAACTCGGCCGCCGCGCGGCGATCGAGCCCCAAAAGCATGCCGCCGAAAATCGTCGCCCCGGAACGCGACACGCCCGGGATGAGCGCGATGGCCTGAAAGAAGCCGACGCCGACCGCGCGCCAGATGGGCGTCGCCGCCGCATCCGTCACTGTCGCTTTGGGGCCGAAGCGTTCGATCGCCAGCATGGCGAGGCCGCCGAGAACGAACGCCGCGGCGATGACGGTCATGCTCTGGTGCAAGGCGCCCGTGACGAAGTCCTTGCCGAGGAGCGCGAGAGGCGCCGCCGGCAGAAAGGCGAGAAACAGCATCAAGGCGAAGCGCCGGGCTTCCGGCTTCGTCGGCAGGCCGGCGACCACATCGATGATGCGCTGGCGATAGAGCCACATGACCGCGAGAATCGAGCCGAGCTGGATCATGACGGTGAAGACGCTGCCCTCGTCCACATAACCGATGAGCTGCTGGCCGATCAGAAGATGCGCCGTCGAGGAAACGGGGAGGAACTCAGTGAGGCCCTGAAGAATCCCGAGCAAGGCGGCGCGAATTAGGTCGAGCAAGTGTCTTCTCCCTGAGGCGGCGGCGAGCATGGCCTGCGTCGGTCGCGACGCAAAGCGCGACCAGTGCAGGAGCCCGTTTCCGAAAGGCGCGTGCGGTTTCCGTCAAAACGCGCGACCCGAACAAGAACCGGGACACGTTTGCCGACTCGCGTTTCGGGAAACGTGGTTTAGGGTTCCGGGCCCAGTCCGACGGAGAGCTTCAGGGCCTATGAGCGAAACCGACAAACCGAACATCAGGCGCCTTTTCGCGACGCCTCTCATCGAGTTCGACCTCGCGAACGCGGCGGCGATCAACCCGGTTCTGTTGACGACGATCGCCGCCCGCCGCGCTCAGCATCCGGGCATTGCGCGCTCGAATGTCGGCGGCTGGCACTCCGACATCGAAATGGCGAAGTGGGGCGGAGAGGCGGCGAGGCATGTTGCGCTCGGAGCGCTGACAGCGTGCGGCGCCTGCACGCACGATGCTGGCGCGCGGCCCGGCGGCGAGCCCCGTTTCCAGATGGCGGTCGATATGTGGGCGAACGTCTTGCCGGCGGGCGCCGTGAACCAGATGCACGCGCATCCCGGCGCGCTGTGGTCGGCGGTCTATTATGTTGACGACGGGGGCGATCCGGACAACGGCGCACTGACGCTGCTCGACCCGCGCTTCCCCATGAATCGCATGGGCGCAAACGATCTCGTCTTCGCTGACGGCGGCGTCGCGGAGGAACCGACTGTCCACATCAAGCCCGTGCCCGGCCGCATGGTGATTTTCCCCTCCTGGTTGATGCATGGCGTCAAGCCGCACCAGGGAGCGCGCGACCGCGTCTCCATCGCCATCAACATCATGGCGGTTCCAGCGCGAAAATGAGGTTTCGGCCCCCAGCGAACGGGTCCAGATCCTGATAGAGTGACGTCAGCGCTGGAACACAGAGGGGGCGCATATGAAACTACCGGTATTCAAGGCGATCGGCGCGTCGTTCGCCTATTTCATGAGCCATGGTCTCGACCTCCTGAAGGCGCTGTGGCTGCCGACGCTCCTGTTCAACGCCGCCATCATTTACGCGCTGCCCAAATATATGGGCCCGATGCTGGCGATCATGGAGCTCGGACCGACGCCCAATCCGCAACAGGCTGCGGCCTTGATGGGTCCGGCGCTCCAGTGGATCGGCGTCATTCTGCTCGCGGCGTTCGTCTTTCAACCGATGAGCTATGTCGGCGCCATGCGCCATGTGCTCCGCGGGCAGAGCCTGCGTGCGCCTTTCTATCTCGGCTTCGGCGCCGACGAACTGCGCGTGGCGGCCGCATTCATCCTCATGATGATCATGTTCACGCTCGTCTACGTGGTGGGGGCCCTGTCCTTTGTCGCGCTGACCGCAGCGCTGGGGGCGCTCGCCATAGGCGCGGCGGCGCCGGTCGTCCTTGTTCTCGGCGGCGTTTTTTCCGCCGTCATGGTCTGGCTCGCCCTGCGCCTCTCCCTGTCTCTTGCGGCGACCGTCGCCGAAAAGAAGATCGGGCTCCCCTATTCGTGGCGCGCCGGAAAGGGCAACTCGGCGGCCCTGCTCCTCTATTTCCTGTTCTGGATCGCCGTCATGGTCCCGGCAGCGGCGCTCTACATGATGCTGGTCATGCCGAACTACTTCGGCGATGTGCAGGCGCTCGTCGCGGCCGGCGACGACCTGGCGAAGGCGCACGAGGTTCAGGTCCGCATGACGCGCGAGCAAGTCGAGGGCCTCGCGCCCGGCAGCCCCGGCTTTCCGCTGCGCGCCGCAACGATCTACGTTTACAACCTGTTCATGAACGCGTTGTGGACGGTTCCGCCGGCGATCGCCTATCGCTATCTTGCAGCGGACAAGGCCCAGGCGCGCTGACGCGCTTTCGCCGCGCCGCCGCCATCGACTCATCGAACTCAAGAGGCAGATTTCCGCCTGGAGATCCCGAGGAATTCTCATGTCCGCACTGACGCCATCCATCGCCGGCATCGAAGCAGCAGCGGAAAGACTGAGGGGCATAGCCCTGATGACGCCGCTTATCGAGAACGCCGAGATCAATGAGCGCGCGGGCGGGCGGGTCCTCCTGAAGGCCGAAACGCTGCAGCACTGCGGCTCATTCAAGTTCCGCGGGGCCTACAACAAGATGTCCCAGCTGACGGCCGAGGAGCGGCGGCGCGGCGTTCTCGCCTGGTCCTCAGGCAACCACGCGCAAGGCGTTGCGCGCGCCGGCAAGATCCTCGGCGTTCCGGCGGTCATCGTCATGCCGAAAGACGCGCCCGCCATCAAGGCGGAGCGGGTCAAGGCCGACGGGGCCGAGATCATCCTCTACGATCGCTATACGGACGATCGCGAGACGATCGGCCGGCGCATCGCCGACGAAAGACGCCTCGTCCTCGCGCCATCCTACGACGATATCGACATCATTGAAGGCCAGGGGACGCTCGCGCTTGAAGCGGTCTTGCAGGCTCGCGCGCTCGGCGTCTCCCTCGACAGCGTCATCGTCCCCTGCGGCGGCGGCGGCATGACCGCCGGCTGCGCCCTCGCGCTCGAGGCGCGCTCGCCGCAAACGCAGATGTGGATCGCGGAGCCGCAATTCTATGACGAGAGCTGGGCTTCAATCAGCTCCGGCGAGAAACGGCGGGCCGACACGAAAAAGCCGACCCTGTGCGACGCCATCGCAACGCCTGCGCCCGGCGACCTGACGCTGCCGATCATGAGGCGCCTCGTCAGGGGCGGCGCGAGCGTTTCTGACGAAGATGTGAGTTTCGCGATCGCCTTCGCCTTCAAATATCTAAAGCTCGTCGTTGAGCCGGGCGGAGCCGCCGGCCTTGCGGCGGCGCTTGCAGGAAAGATCGAAACAAAGGGCAAAACCGTCGGCGTCGTCCTTTCCGGGGGAAATATCGATCCGGGACTTTTTGCCGAGATGCTCAAACGTCACGGTTAATCGAAGCCTGAATCCGGACATTGCAATGTTATAAAATAGCCTTAGATTCGAGCGAGGAAGGTTAGGCTTCACGGTTTGTCAGCCAATCGCGGCGAAACTGACCGTTATGTCCAAGGAGGACACTGGGAAACATGGCCGCACCCAAGCAAGTTCACGTCGAAAAGACCGCGAGGAAAGCAGGTTCGCTGACCGAGCGTGAATTCGCCGAACTTGGCGGGCGCAAGCTTGTCTATGTTCGGACGGTCCTTGCGCGCGACGTTCGGGACGAACTGATCGATGAGGAAGGCGACGTCGTCATCGACGTCCCTGGCGAGACCACGCTCTATTCCGTCCACTCGTCGGACGGAGAGCGCATCGCCCTCGTTGGAGACCGCGAACTCGCGTTCGCGGCCGCGCGCCAGCACGAGATGAATCCCGTCAGCGTTCACTGACCTTCAGGCGGCGTCCGGCCTCGCCGGATCGACCGCGATCGCGAAAATCGCTTCCGCGGACTTGGCGCCCCTGATCGCTTCGCGCGCATGCTCGTCGCGGAAGAGGCGCGAGACCTTCGCCAGGGCCTTTAGGTGAGCGGCGGAGGCGTCGGACGGCGCGAGGATCAGGAAGACAAGGTCAACCGCCTGGTCATCGACGGCTTCGAAATCGACTGGTTTCTCCAGGCGCGCAAGCACACCCGCCATCCGCGAAAGTCCGTCGATCTTTCCGTGCGGGATGGCGACGCCGCGGCCGACCCCCGTCGATCCCAACTGCTCTCGCTCGGCGAGCGTCTTCTGGATCTCGTCCGCATTGACGCGAGTCAGTTCCGCCGCCTTGTCGGCCAGCTGGGCCAGCACGTCCCTCTTGCAGCGCGCCTTCATGTTGGCGATCACCGCGTCGGGCGACAACAATTCTTCAAGGCCGATCAAACGAACACCCAAAGCGGCATGGCGCTTATGATTAACCCCGGAGCCTAAGGAACCTTCAAGGAGCCGGATCTATCCAGCCAATGTGGCCGTCACGCCTGCGGTAAACGACGTTTACCCTTCCATGGGCGGCGTTCTTGAACACGATCACCGGACTCTCCGCAAGGTCTAACTGCATGACTGCAGACCCCACCGTCATCTCCCGAACGGCAGTGAGGCTCTCGGCGACGACAACCGGCTGGGGGTCATCCGCGCCGGCGGCGTCGTCGTCCTCGCCTTCAGCCTCGAGCGGCTTCAACAGATAGTAGGAGGCCGGTTCGCTGGGGAGCGGACCCCTCTCGTTGGCGTGATGGTTTTTCAACCTGCGCTTGTAGCGACGGACGCGCTTCTCCAGCTTTTCGAGGGCGTCCTCAAAAGCGCTGTAGGCGTCTCCGCCTTCGCCATGAGCCGCCAGGAACACGCCCGAGGCCAGATGGGCCGTCAACTCGCATTCGACCTGAAACCGCTCCTTGGCGAAGGTGACGGCGGCCTCAGCGCCCCCGCCGAAATATTTGGAGACGCCCTCGGTCAGACGCTCGTTGACGTGCGCCTGCAGCGAGCCGCCGAGATCCATGTTCTTGCCGGAGACCAGAATTTCCATCGAGCGCCTCGCATTTGGGGACAAGAGTCATATCGGCGCTTCGGCCGCAGATTAAAGGTCCTAGATGGCCGGGCTGACAGCCTGCCGGCGCCGCTGCACCGAGGACGGGATATTCAACGTTTCGCGATACTTGGCGACAGTCCGGCGCGCGATTTCGACTCCGGCGTCCCTCAAGATTTCCACAATGCGGTCGTCGGACAGAATGGCGCCCGGATCCTCAGAAGCGATGAGCTCGCGAATGCGATGGCGGACGGCCTCGGCTGAATGCGCCTCGCCGCCTTCGCTGGAGGCGATGGCCGCCGTGAAGAAGTATTTCAGCTCGAAGAGCCCGCGCGGCGTCGCCATGTATTTGTTGGCGGTGACGCGAGAGACAGTCGATTCGTGCATGGAGATCGCGTCGGCGACGACCTTGAGATTGAGCGGGCGCAGGTGCCTCACGCCGAAAACGAAGAACCCGTCCTGCTGGCGGACGATTTCGCTGGCGACCTTCAAAATGGTGCGCGCACGCTGATCGAGGCTTTTGACCAGCCAGTTTGCGTTGGCGAGCTGCTCGTTCAAAAAGACCTTGTCAGCGTCTCGCGAACTCGCCTTTTTTGAAATCTCCGCGTAGTAGCGCTGATTGACGAGGACCTTCGGCATCGTCTCGTTGTTGAGCTCGATCTTCCAGCCGCCGTCCGCCGCTTTCGAGACGAACACATCCGGCGCGACGACCTGCACGGTCTCGCCGCCATAGGCGTAGCCGGGCTTGGGCGTGAGGGAGCGCACCTCCGCGATCATGTCGCGGACGTCCTCCTCATCGGCGCCGGTGGCTTTCATCAGGGCTTTCAGATCGCCCTTGGCCAGCAGTTCGATGTTGTCGACAAAGGCGGCCATCGCCGGATCGTAGCGATCGCGTTCGATGAGCTGGAGTTTCAGGCATTCCTTGAAGTCCCGCGCGCCGACGCCGGACGGATCGAAATTCTGGATGATGGCCAGCACGCGCTCGACGTCCGATTCCTCGGCGCCGAGACGTTCGGCGATCGCCTGCACGCCTTCGCGGAGATAGCCGGCGTCGTCGATGAGATCGATAAGGTAGGAGCCGAGGAAAAGCTCGAACGGGCTGCGCGTCGCCATCTTCAGCTGTTCGCCGAGGTGATCGCGCAGGGAGATTTCCTGCTTCAGCGTCGCGCCGAACTCCCGATCTTCGTCATTGAGGGAGCCGCCGTTCCCGACCGATGCCCACTCATTCACCTTGTAGTCGGCCTCGGCCGCCCGGCCGGCGCCCGGCTCGCCGTCTTCATTGTCGAGATCGAGGTCGTCGCGGGCCTTGTGCGCGGTTTCGTCCCTGGAGAGATCGATCGGCGTTTCGTCCGCGTTTGCAGACTGCGCCTCGCCCGCATCCGCCGCGTCGGCCGGCTCGGCCGCTTCGGCGTCAGGGCGCTCAAGCAGGGGGTTCTGCTCTATCTGGTCTTCGACATATTCGGCGAGTTCGAGATTGGAGAGCTGCAGGAGCTTGATCGCCTGCTGCAGCTGCGGCGTCATCACCAGCTGCTGGGACTGCCTGAACTCTAGTTTCGGAGCTAACGCCACAACGCCCCCGGAAAAATCCTACATCTGGAACCGATCGCCAAGGTAGACGCGTCGGACGTCCTTGTCCCCGACGATGTCCCCTGGCTTGCCCTCGATCAATACCTCGCCTTCGTGAATAATATACGCGCGGTCGATGATATCGAGCGTTTCTCGAACGTTGTGGTCGGTGATGAGGACGCCGAGCCCGCGTTGCTTCAGATGTATTACCAATTCCCGAATATCGGCGATGGCCAGCGGGTCGATGCCGGCGAAGGGCTCATCGAGCAGCATGAAGGCGGGGCCCGTCGCCAGAGCCCGCGCGATCTCGACGCGCCGTCTCTCGCCGCCCGACAGAGCGAGCGCCGAGGCTTTTCGGATATGCGTGATGTTGAATTCGGCGAGGAGGTCGTCAATGAGCGATTCCTGCCGGTCCTTGTTGCGCTCAACGAGTTCGATCACGGCGCGCAGGTTCTGCTCGACCGTCAGACCGCGAAAGATCGACGCCTCTTGCGGCAGATAGCCGACGCCGAGGCGCGCGCGCTGGTACATGGGCAGCCGCGTGACGTCGTGGCCGTCGATGTTAATGGTTCCTGAATCGACCGGAATAAGTCCGGTGATCATGTAGAAGCAGGTCGTCTTGCCGGCGCCGTTGGGACCGAGAAGCCCGACTACCTCGCCGCGGCGCAGACTGATCGACACGCCGCGCACCACGGGGCGACGTTTGAAAGCCTTGCGCAGGTTCTCGGCGAAAAGACCCCCGCTGCCCTCGACGACTTTCGGCCGCGACTTGCCGTGCGGGCGCGGCGGCTTGCGGGCGGGCTCGGCGGTAGGGGCAGCGTCGTCGGCCATGACGGGAGCGTCTCTCTCTAACGATTACAACTGCGGGCGGGCGCCCGCCTTGGTGTGGAAGATCCCCCTTATCCGGCCTCCGCCGGGAGAGGTCAGCTTGATCCTGCCGGAGTCGAGCCAATAGACGAGCGCGCCGCCGCTGATGACGGTCTCGCCCTGGGTGATGACGACATTGTCGGTGAAGGTGATCGTGCGCGCGGCTGAATCGTAGAAAGCCGTGTCGCTTGCGATCGCTTCCTTGCCGTTCCAGTAGCGCACGCTCCCCGTCACTTCGATCGTTTCGAAATTGCTCTCTCCGCCCATCTGCGCGACCAGCTTGTCCGAGCGAAGCATCGACTCGCCCTGGACGACGCTCACATTGCCCGTGAGCGTCATGAGATCATCGACGGTCTCGCCGCTGTCCCCTTGCACGTCGATCGGTTGTTCGCTGTCGAGTTCAAGCTGCGCGGCCGCGCCGCCGGCGCAAAACGCCAGCGCCGCTGCGGCGGCGATGATCTTCAAGTTCATTGCGGCGCTCCCTCCCCTGCCGGTTCCTTGTTCGTCGCGCCCGCCGCCTCGCCGAGCTTCAGCTTCTTCGGATAGATGCGCATACGGACATTGCCTTCGAACACCACGCGCCCCTCGCCGTTGTAAGCGCGCATTCTGTCGGCGCGCAAGGTGCCGGCTTCGCTGGTACCCTCGACGCCGGAGGTCGAGTGCACCGTCTCGTCGTTCATGGTGACGGTCGCCGCCGGCGTCTTCAGAACATAGACCTCGCCGCCGATGCGGTGCCTCAAGGTCACGTCGTCGCTAAGCTCGAGCCTGCTGGCCTCGGAGCGGAAGACGCCCTTTTCGGCGGAGACCTCAGTCTCCTCGTCCGGCCCATGCGTGATCGCGCGCGGCTTCACCAGCGACACGACCTCTTGTTCGCCGGGAGTTTGCGATGCGGAGTCGGCCGTAATCTCATAGGGCTTGCCGTTGCCATCGACGCCCGCGAATTTCGGCTTGGCCATCCGGTATTCGTCCGGCGTCGCCTTCAGATCCTTGAAGTCGTCGAGGAACGCCTCGTCGACCTTGTTGTTGCGCGTGTTCAAGAACAGGCCGGCGACCAGCACGAGCGCCAGGGCCGGCAAGGCCAGTCGAAGTCGGCGGACCATTTTGGTCCGCGCAGCCGCCTGCTCCCCGGTGATCCGTTGCCGGCTCGGAAGCGATTCCAGCCTGGGGCTGGCGCGAAGGGGCGGTTCTTCGGTCATTTATCCGGATGCTTGCCTGAGGCATGCCACTCTGGGGAAATATAGTCCGCCAAGGGGCCGATGCACGCAACATTGTCGCTCAAATGTGGGCCAGGATGTCGATTTCCGGCCATCCGGCCAGATCGAGGTCGGCCCGCGCCGGCAAAAAATCGAAACAGGCCCTGGCGAGATCGACGCGCCCCTCCCGGGCGAGCATGACGTCGAGCCTCTCGCGGAGGGCGTGCAGGTAGAGGACGTCCGTCGCCGCATAGTCGAGCTGCGCCTCGCTCAAGGCGCCGCTGCCCCAGTCAGAACTCTGCTGCTGCTTGGAGATTTCGATGCCGAGAATATCCTTGGCGAGGTCTTTGAGGCCGTG
The DNA here is from genome assembly GCA_040081755.1 of Parvularculaceae bacterium. GTDB lineage: Bacteria > Pseudomonadota > Alphaproteobacteria > Caulobacterales > Parvularculaceae > Amphiplicatus. The sequence goes on along the minus strand of JBEBFW010000025.1, from coordinate 869 downwards.
CCGGTCGGTGAAGGTCCTCGTCAGGCGGGAAGCGACCTTGGTGCAGTAGACGGGCCGCACCTCCGCCCCGAGCCAATGCTTCAGCGCGGCGATGTCGAACCGCGCGAAATGGAACAGCTTGAGCACATTCGGGTTCGCCAGCAGCCGCTTGAGCCGCGGCGCCCCATAGCCGCGCGCGCCGAACTGCACGAGGTGCGCGTGGCCGTCTCCGGCGGAGAGTTGAACGAGGCAGAGGCGGTCACGGTGGGTGTTGAGCCCCATGGTTTCGCAATCGACCGCCACGACTGACCCGAGATCGAGACCCTCGGGAAGGTCGCCGGAATGAAGATGGTTTGTCATGGGCCTCGGCTGCTCGGTGGCGGGCTTCCTACGCCCGGCGCGCCCAAAAAACTAGGCTTCGTCGGGCTGCCACAGCTCGATCGGATTGTCTTCCGGATCATGAATGCGGGCGAAGCGGCCGACCCCCGGCATGTCCCATTCGGGCTTGGTGGTCACCGCGATCCCCGCCTCGCGGAGCGAGGCGATGAGGCCATCGAGATCATCGACCCGCAAGTTGAGCATCCATTGACGATCCGCAGCGAAATAATCGGTGTCGGCCGAGAAAGGCGAGAAGACGCTCGGCCCAGCCAGTGTCTCCCATGAGCCGTAGGGCGCCGAGCCGACGCCGAGATGCGTCACATACCAGGCGCGCAGCGCGTCCGGATCTTTCGCGCGAAAGAAGAAACCGCCGATCCCCGTCACGCCCATTCTCGCCTCCTTAATTGGGTCTAGCGTTGCCGCGCGGCCGCCTTTGTCGTGGGCGCCGCCGCCTCGATGGTCTCAATGAAGACATGGCGCTGGGCGTGGCTGCCGCCGATGAGCCCCAGATG
>JBEBFW010000194.1:0-6658 GCA_040081755.1 Parvularculaceae bacterium | reverse complement strand
TTGCCGAATTTGCGTTGCTGCGGTCGGGCCGCAGCGCCGATGGACGAGAGGCGCGCCATCGGCCTGCCATGTCGCGCGAGGACGATCTCCTCGCCCCTGCTCGCCGCATCTACGAGTTCGGAAAGCTTCGCCTTGGCCTCGGCGATGTTGAATTGACGGACCATGTCGAAATATGGTCAAGAATGACTAACATAGTCAAGCCTGACGCGCAAAAAAAAGCCCGGCGGTCGTCCCGCCGGGCTTCGATTTGGATCTGTCGAGGTTCTCAATTCACCCCGTGCATGCCCTTTCTGAGGATGGGCCAGAGGACAAGCAGCACAATGCCGAAACCGACGCCCCAGACGCCGATGGTCTGGAACACGCCGAGATAGGTGTTGAGCGAGATCTCGTTGTTGAGCACCTCGCCGCCGACCGTTTCGCTCGAGGCGAATTGCGCGACGATGCCGCCGACATATTGCGCCATCGCCGATGACAGGAACCACACGCCCATCATCATGCCGACGAGCTTGGGGATCGAGAGCTTGGTGATCATGGAGAGGCCGACCGGCGACAGACAGAGCTCGGCGATCGAATGGATGAAATAGGCGAGCCCCAGCCAGAACAGCGGCACCATGAAGTTCGAGTCATGGAACTGCGCGCCGAATACGAGCACCAGGAAGCCGACGCCCACGAGGATGAGGCCGATGGCGAATTTGAGCGGTACGGAAGGCTCGAGCCCGCGCTTGCTCAGCCATATCCACATGATGCTGAATATGGGCGCGAAGATCACGATGAAGAGCGGGTTGAAGATCTGCACCTGCCCCGCCGGCATCAGGTAGTCGCCGATGTTCCGGTCGGTGTTGCGGTCGGCGAAGAGCGTCAGCGACGAGCCCGCCTGTTCGAACAGCGTCCAGAACACGACCGAGAAGAACGTCAGCACGACAGCGACAATCATGCGGTCGCGCTCTTGCGCCTTAAGCGACATCACCGCCCATACCGGGATGCCGACCATGGCGACCAAATAGATGAAGAACATGATCTTGCCGAGGAGGGGTTGCGCGGCGATGTAGCCGACAATCCCCGTGGCGGCGACTTCATGGGCGATCGTCGCCGAGGTCATGGCGTTGTTGAGCAGGAACCACACCACGGGAATGGCGAGCAGCGACGCGATGACGATGATCGGATCGCGGTTTTTGGCGCCGGCCGGCGGGTTGCCATAATCCGCGATCTGCTTTTCACCGAACTGGAATCTTGCCCAGGCGAGCAGCATGCCGACGCCGGCGAGCGCGAAGCCCCATTGGTAGCCGAACTTGACGGCGATCAGCGGCGCGAGGAACTGCGAGATGATCGAACCGAGGTTGATGCCCATGTAGAAAATCGTGAAGCCCGCATCCCGGCGGCGGTCGCCTTCAGGATAGAGCGTGCCGACGATCGTCGAGATGTTCGGCTTGAAATAGCCGTTGCCGACGATGATGAGGCCGAGCGACAAGAAGAGCAGCGTCACCGACGTCGGATCGCGCCTGGCGTCGAACTTGTAGTCCGTGGAAGGAACGGTCGCCGGAACGGCGCCGGTGGCGCCCTCAAGCGAGATAGAACCGTCTTCGTTGCCGCTGATCTTGTATTTGTTTTGACCATCGACGACGTATTGCGTCGCGTTTTCGCCGTCCCTAACGACATCGACGGCGTATTCCGCGCCGCCGATCGTCACATAGGGCTTGGCGTGATCGCCGCCGGAGAAGGCCAGCAGAAGATAGCCGGCCGACATCAGCACGGCCCCGAACTTCACCGCTTTTTTCGAGCCGAGATACTGGTCGGCGACGAGGCCGCCGATCAGCGGCGTCAGGTAGACGAGCGACGTAAACGCGCCATAGAGCCCATTCGCGACATTGTCGCGAAAGATGAAGTGCTCGACGAGGTAGAGGATGAGGAGGGCCCGCATCCCGTAATAGCCGAAGCGCTCCCACATCTCGGATGTGAACAAAAGCGCGAGCTGCCTTGGATGACCGAACCAGGTTTTCTCGCCGCCGCCGCCGGGCGAGCCGCCCGCCATGGACGCAGTCGCCGCCTTCGTCGTATCCGTCATGTCGCCTCCTCAAAATCGTCGCGCGCCGCCCAGCGCATGAGCCGCCTGCCCGGCGGCCTTCAAAAAAGCCCGCCGGGTGGACCCGCGGGCTCGAAGCGCGCAATCTAGGCGAAGGGGCGCGGCAAAATCCAGCCCGGAAGACTCCGATGGCCGAATTTCGCCTCGATGCGCGGCTCGCAGCGGACTCAACGCCCGTCGCGGAGCTTCCGCTTTCATCGCTCCGCCTGATGAACGATCGTCGGTATCCGTGGGCGATCCTCGCGCCGCGTCGCGCCGGGCTCGTCGAAATCTTCGACCTCTCATCGGCGGACCTGCGGATTCTCACCGATGAAATCGCGATCGTTTCGAAAGCGCTCTCAACTATTACCGCAGCGCACAAGATGAATGTCGCAGCCCTCGGCAACCTTGTGCGCCAGCTGCATGTTCATGTCGTCGCGCGACGCGAGGACGACGAGGCCTGGCCGCACCCGATCTGGGGACGCGGCGAGATGTCGCCCTGGCCCGGCGATGAAGGCGCCGTTCTCGCTGCGCAACTTGCGGCCGCGGTCAGCGCGTCGCCTTCCGGCTCCTCAGCGCGCGGATGACGCCGATCATCGAAATGAGCAGCCAGAAGGCCTCCATCACAACCGAAGGCCAGTTCGGGTTGTAGTAGAGCGAACAAAGGATGAGCGCGGCGCCGACGCCGTTGACCGCCGGATAAAGCGGTCTCGTTGCATCCATCCGGCCGACCTGGACAAGGAAATAGGTCGCGACGATCAGCGTGACGCCGACGTGACCGATGAGATCGGGAATCGCGATGGTCAGGCTGCTTGCAGACGCGCTCATGTTCGACCCCGCTCGACTGCTGCGGCGATCGCGCACGCCGCGTGAAGTTCGCCGAGATCGCCGATGGCCGTGCGCCACACAGTGACCTTCGAAAGGCCCATGTAGTTGTGGCTCAGGACCTGTCTCATGCCGATGATTTCCTTCCAGGGCAGATCGTGCGCCGCCTTTATTCGGTCTTCGAGTTTCGTGCAGGCCTCGCCTATCGCCTGCAGTCGGAACGCGGTGGCGTCGACAAGATTGCGATCACTCTGAAAGTCCTCGAAGACCTTGCCAGTCAACTCCTTGTTGATCGTCTCACAGAGCTCGATGATATGTTCGAGCAGATGGAGCTGTGAATAGCGCGCCCGTTTCTGCATCAAAAGATACGAATGGCGTCGCGCTCGGCCCTGACGCGCACGCTTGACCCAAGGCCGTCCGCTGGAACGAGATCGACCTCGGCGCCCAAAATTTCTCCGATGCGGCTCTCAAGCCTTTGCAACTCGATCAATCCGATCCCGGAGCGTTCGCCGCTCTCGAAAAAAAGATCGACGTCCGAGCCCGCCCGCGCCTCGTCGCGCGCAACCGAGCCGAATAGATAAAGCCGCTCGATCCCGCGTTTGCGCAACTCGTCCTTGTGTGCGCGCAGGCGCTTCGTCGCTTCGGCGCGCATTGGCGATTTTGAGGGGCGATACGATCGAAGAGCCGCCAGCGCCGCTGCCCCGGCCCGTTGCGCGCCTTCAAGATCGCGCGTCATCTGTAAGCTGATCAACTCTTTGGCGGAAACCCCGAAAACGCGCTCCAGCCGCAGCGCCATCTCGGCCGAGAGAGCCGATTTTCCGCCAAGAAGACGCGTCAGCTGTTGGCGGCTGACGCCGAGACGCGTCGCGCCGGCGGCGATCGACAGGCCTGCCTCAGCCAACATTCGTCGCACCGCATCCGCGGGAAGGGTCTCAATCACAAGGCAATTGTATCATGACGCGCGTCACGCGTCAATCACGCTTGCATAGTCCAGCCCTCGACCGCCATGGCGGCCTGGCGGACGGCTTCGGAGCGAGTCGGATGGGCGTGACTCGTCCGGGCGATGTCTTCGGATGAGCCGCCGAATTCGATGACGGCGACGGCTTCCGCGATCATTTCGCCCGCCTCGACGCCGACGATGTGGCAGCCGAGCAGGCGGTCGGTCGTCGCGTCCGCGAGAATTTTCACAAATCCATCCGTCTCGTGATTGGTTTTCGCGCGGCTGTTGGCGGCGAACAGGAACTTGCCAGTCTTGTAGGCGACGCCGGCGGACTTCAGCTCCTCCTCGCTCTTGCCGACCGAGGCGACCTCCGGCCAGGTGTAAACGACGTTCGGCACGGCGTCGTAGTTCACGTGACCCGGCTTGCCCGCGATCGTTTCGACGCAGGCGACGGCGTCATCTTCCGCCTTGTGCGCGAGCATCGGGCCATGGATGGCATCGCCGATCGCCCAGACGCCTTCGACGTTCGTCCGGAAATGATCAGTCAGCACGAAGCCGCGCTGATCTGTCTTGACGCCAATGCGTTCGAGTCCGAGACCCGCCGTATACGGACGGCGGCCGATGGCGACCAGAACGGCGTCGGCCTCGATGATCTCGTCGGCGCCGCCGGAAGCCGGTTCGACATGAACTTTGAGCCCGGATTTCCCTTTCTGGACGGACGTGACTTTCGATGAAAGTCTGAACGTCATGCCTTGTTTCGCCATCAGGCGCTGAAACGCCTTCGAGACTTCGCCATCCATGCCCGGCAGCACGCGGTCAAGAAATTCGACGACGGTCACCTTGGCCCCGAGGCGACGCCAGACGCTCCCAAGCTCAAGGCCGATCACGCCAGCTCCGATGACGACGAGATGCTTTGGAACCGACGAAAACGCGAGCGCGCCGGTCGAGGAGACAATGCGATTCTCGTCGATCAGGGCGCCCTTCAGCGGCGCGGGCTCCGAGCCCGTCGCGATGACGATGTGGCGGGCCGCGAGATCGCTCGTCTTGCCGGCGGCGCCTGTGACTCGCACCTTCCCCGGAGCGACGATCTCGCCGGCGCCCATGATGATCTCGACCTTGTTTTTCTTCATGAGGAACTCGACGCCTTTGGTCAGTCCCTCGACGGCCTCATCCTTCTGCTTCAGCATCTGTTTGAGATCGAGGCTGACAATCGCCTTGATTCCGAGACCCGCGAAGCGCGTTTGCGCCGCTTCATAAAGATCGGAGGCGTGAAGCAGCGCCTTGGACGGAATGCAGCCGACGTTGAGGCAGGTTCCGCCGAGCTTTTTCGTCTCGCGCTTCTCGACGATGGCGGCCTTCAGGCCCAATTGGCCGGCGCGGATCGCCGCGTTGTAGCCGCCAGGGCCGGCGCCGATGATGATGACGTCGTAGGGTTGGGTCATGGGGTTCCGTTACGGCCGGAAGGCTGGCGGCGGCAAGGGGGCGACGATTGCAATCCGTACAGAGTTGTTGTACAACTATCCGATGCAGTCGATATCGTATTCGCGCCTTCGCGCCAACCTGAAATCGGCGATGGACAGGGTTTGCGACGATCGCGCCCCGATCGTCGTCGAACGCCAGGCTGGCGGCGATATCGTCCTGATCGCACGAGAAGATTATGAATCCCTCGAGGAGACAGCGTATCTCCTGCGCTCGCCCGCGAATGCGCGCCGCCTGCTCGCCGCCGCAGGACGCGCGAAGCGAGCCCGCAAGACCTTCAAATCCGTGAAGAAGCTGCGCCTTGAAACTGGTCTTTGATCCGAACGCGTTCGAGGATCTGCGTCATTGGATCGACACGGATCGACGCAAGGCGCTGAAGATCGTCGATCTGATCGAAAACACGCTCGCCTCGCCGTTCGAAGGACTGGGGAAACCCGAACCTCTGAAATTCGAACTCGCCGGCTGCTGGTCCCGCCGCATCGATCAGGAGCACCGGCTTGTCTACAAGGTCGAGCGCGACGCGCTGATTATTCTTGCGTGTCGATACCACTATTGAGCCGTCGCGCAGCGGGGGTTTGGGTTATCCGCCGCGGCGGGGATTCGCTATGTAGCCGCCAGGACGGCGTCGATGAGCCCGAGCCAAACGGCATCGCTCTCGAATAGATGATACTCGAGCCTAACAAGGCGCACTTGGTCACAGATCCAGCAGCAGTCGCTGCGGATCCTCGAGATTCTCCTTCACGCGGACGAGGAAGGTGACGGCGCCTTTGCCGTCGACGATCCGATGATCGTAGGAGAGCGCCAGATACATCATCGGGCGCACGACGACTTGCCCGTTGCGCGCCACGGGCCGCTCCTCGATGCGGTGCATGCCGAGGACGCCGGACTGCGGCGGGTTCAAAATCGGCGTCGACATGAGCGAACCGTAGACGCCCCCGTTCGAGATGGTGAAGGTGCCGCCCTGCATTTCCTCCAGCGTCAGCGCGCCGTCGCGGGCGCGCTTGCCGAATTCGGCGATCTCCTTCTCGATCGCCGCCATCGATTTCAGGTCTGCGTCGCGCAGCACAGGCACCACGAGCCCCCGCTCCGTGCCGACCGCGACGCCGATGTCGTAATGGTTCTTGTAGATCACATCTTGGCCGTCGATCTCGGCGTTGACGTCCGGCACTTCCCGCAAGGCGTGGACGCAGGCTTTGACGAAAAACGACATGAAGCCGAGCTTGACGCCGTGTTTCTTCTCGAACAATTCCTTGTACTGACCGCGCGTCGCCATCACCGCCGTCATATCGACGTCGTTGAACGTCGTGAGCATGGCGGCGTTTTCCTGCGCCTCCTTGAGGCGCCGGGCGATGGTC
>JBEBFW010000193.1:0-6663 GCA_040081755.1 Parvularculaceae bacterium | reverse complement strand
CGCTTCCGCAGACCGATGTTCCAGCGATCGCCGGGAAGCGCGAGCCGCACTTCCATGGTGCGCGAGAGCTGGTCGCCCACCGGCACAATGGCGCGGATATGCGCCTTCACGCGCTCGGCTCCGAACGTCACTTCGATCACGTCGCCGGGCTTGACGGACTTTAGAAGCGAGGCTGGCGCCTGGGCGGTCACTTCGAGTCGTTTGGTATCGACAAGGCGGGCGATCGGCGCACCGGGCGAAACGTACTCGCCGATCTGCGTGTCCTGCGACACCAGCCGTCCGACAAACGGCGCGCGCACTTCCGTCCGCTGCAGGTTGGCTTCCGCGCGCTCGAGCGCCACTCGCGCCCGGGCGAGATTCTGGAGAGCCTCGTCGCGTTCGGATTTCATCTGATCGACCGACGCAGCGCTTTCGCCCGACTCATCGCCCATATCGACGAAGCGCTTGACGTTGCGGGTGAGATAGTCGGCGCGGGCCTTGAGACGGCCGACATCGGCTGCGGCTTCGTCGCGGGCGAAGGTCGCGTCCTTCTGATCGATGCGCGCGATCGGCGCGCCTTCTTCGATTTCGGCCCCCACCTCGGCGACCCAGACGATCTTGCCGCTCGTTTCCGCCGCGATGAGACTGTCGCGCAGGCCGACGACCGAGCCAGGCGCCTCCGACGACGGCGCAAGCCGCGCCTCGACGGCCTCGGCGACAACGACATTCGCAGGCGGCGGACCCTGCGGCGCGCCGGCCTCGCCGCCCTCTGCAGCGTCCGCCGTCTTTGCGCCGCTCTTGCCGGCGCCGAAGAAGTAGGCGCCGCCGCCCCCAACCGCGAGCACCATCGCAGCCGCGGCGACGAGGCGGTTTCGCTTCGAGAGTTTGATCATGTGTCTCACCTATTCCGCCGGTTGGAGAACGAGTCCCCCGGGCGCTTTAGCGGCGGCTTTCGCCGTTCCAAGGCGCAAGAGCGAGGGCAAGAGCAGGAGCGTGAAGATTGTCGAGATCGCCATGCCGCCGACGATCACCGTCGCAAGGCCGCGATAGATTTGCGCGCCCTGGCCCGGCGCCAGCACCAAAGGCAGCATGCCGGCGAGGGTCGTCGCCGTCGTCATGAAGATCGGCTTTGTTCGCAAGCGGAGGGCTTCGCGGACGGCCGAGCGCCGATCGAGGCCTTCGGCTTCCGACTGGCGCGTCTGCTCGACGAGGAGAATGGCGTTGTTCACCACGATGCCGAGCAGAATAATGAAGCCGATCATGCCGAGGAGATCGAGGGGCGCTGGCGTCACGAGGTTGAGGATTCTGACGGCGATGATCCCGCCGACCGCCGCCATAGGCAGCGCCACAATGACATAGGCGGCGTCGCGAATGGACTTGAAGAGCGCCGCCATGATGAGGAACAGCATGGCGACGGCGAGCAGGAAATTGCCGCCAAGGTTGGTGATGGCGCGGTTGAGGCTGTCGGCCTCGCCTGCATACTTGATCGACGCGCCCTCAGGGAGCGCAGCGTAAAGCTCCTTTTCGGCGCCGCCCTTCAGTTTCGCGATGATGTCGCCGAGCGCAACCCCCTCCGGCGCATTGATTCCGAGCGTGATCGTGCGGCGCGCGTCCTTGCGCATGATCTGCTGCGGGCCGACGCTGCGAGAAATGATCGCGAGTTCGCCCAGCGGGACGACGGCGCCGGATGGGGTCGCCAGCGGAATGTTGCGCAGCGATTCCGGGGTCGTCACGTTCTTCGCCTCGAGGTAGATGTCGATGCGGCCGTCTTCGTGAAAGAACTCGCCCAGCCACATGCCGTCGCCGAAAGCGCGCACGGCGCTCGCGAGGCCCGAGCGGCTCATGCCGACCTCGGCGAGGCGCCGGTCGTTTGGCAGAATGCGGATCTCGGGCGTCACTGTCTGCGGATCCGGATTTGGCCAGACGGTCGCGCCCGGCACGGCTTTCATGATGATGTCCGAGGCGGCGGGAATTGCTTCAGCCAGCGCCTCGTAGTCTGCCGCCTGGAGTTCGATGCCGATCTGACCGCCGCCGCCGAAATCGCCGAAGAGGTCGCCCTCCTGTGCGAAAACGCGCGTGTCGGGGAAACCGGAGAGAATCTCTTCGTTGACGATTTTCTCAAGGTCCTTCATGCGCGCCTGTTCTTTCGGCCGCACGCCGATGTTCCCGCCCCATTCCCCGGAATAGAGGTAATAATTGAGGAGTGCGGGCTCCTTCTCGCCTTTCATGTAGGGGTCGAGCCGTTGGACGACGACCTTGGCGAACTCCTCGCGGATCATGTCCGCGCTGGCGCCGGAGGGGAACGAGACGAACCCATCGATGGCGGCGCGTTTCACCGGCGGGAGATAGTTGAGCGAGGGGAAGAGGAACCAGCTGACTACGATCGGAACGACGACCAGCCCGGCGATCCACGCATAGCGCGACCGCCGATTATCCGTGAGGCGCATGATGAAATCGGGAACGGCGTCGAAAAACCCCTGCTTCTTCGGCGGCTCACGCGCCTCGCCTCGCATGAAGAGCGCGGCCCCCGTCGGCAGGACAGTCACGGCGACGACGAGGCTTATTGAAACGGCGACGGCGATGGTGAGCGCAAGATCTGCAAAGAGCTGGCCTTCGACATCCTCGAAAAAGAGGACTGGCAGGAACACGGCGACGGTTGTGACGGTCGATGACAGGAGCGCGCCGAACACTTGCGCGACGCCTTGCGCGGCCGCCTCTTTGGGCGCCAAGCCTTCCTTCCGCATGCGCATGTAGTTTTCGAGAACGATAATGGCGGCGTCGACCACCATGCCGGTCGCAAATGCGAGACCGGCCAGCGAGATCACATTGATCGTCCGACCGGTCAGATTGAGAAAAATGATCGTCGCGGAAAGGCAGATGGGAATTGAAACGGCGATGAGCAGCGTGGCGACGCTCCGGCGCAGAAAAGCGTAGAGGATCCCCATCGTCAGGAGGACGCCCAGAATCAGGTTGCCGGTCAGAAGCGACAGCGCGTTCTTGATGAACAGCGAGGGATCGAAGCTCTTCTGAATCGTGTAACCCATCTCCGCGAGAGGGCCTGAGTTCAACTCGTTCAACTTCACCGTCAGCGCATCGAGCGATTTGAGGACGTTCGCGCCGGGCTCGCGCAAGACGCGCATGCCGATGGCCGGATTGCCATTCTGGAAGACAACCCCGCCGCGCCGGTCCAGCGCGACATCGACATCGGAGATGTCGGAGAGGCGGATCGGCGCACCGTCCCGCCAGGCGAGGATCGTGTCTTTCAGTTCATCCGCCGTGAACCGTCCCTCGAAGCGCATCGTATAGTTGCGCCGGCCGACTTCGACCGAGCCGCCCGTCACATCCGAGGATCGGTTCACATTCTGCGCGATCTGATCGATGGTGACGCCATACTGCGCGGCCAGGAAGGGATCGAACGAGATGCGCACAATCTCCTCGCCCTCGTCCGAATTGATCTCGAGGCCGGCGACGCCTGGAATGGTCTCGAGCTCCGGCCGGATGCGGCTCTCGGCGAATTCGGAAAGCCTTGCCCCGTCATTCTGACTTCCGGACAGGCGCTGCAAAAAGAGGAAGATCAGCGTTTCGCCCGCGTCGCCGAACCCGCCGCCGTTCATGGACGGCCGATCGGCGTCGGCGGGAAGACCGCGCACACGCTGCAGGCGGCTCGTTACGTCCGTGCGCGCCTCGGACATGTCAGCGCCGAGTTCGAATTCAAGCGCGATGAACGCGCCGCCCGTATTCGAGAAGGACTGCATCGACTTCAGCCCGCTGATCCCGCGCAGTTCGCGCTCGATCGGCTCGGTGACCTCGCTTTCAACCTCGCGCGGGCTGGCCGACCGCCAGCCGGTCCAGATGCCGATGACCGGCCGCTCGATATTCGGGAGGAGCTGGATCGGCAGCTTGACGATCGACAGCCCGCCGAACAGCGCAAGGACCGCCAGGACGACCGCCACCGCGGCTGGATTCTTCAGACAGATCTTGGTCAGGCCCATAGCGCGCTCCTCAGGAAACCCCGCAACCGCTGCAACTGCGCGCACGCCCGTCCACCATGGCGATTGCAGCAATCCATTGGGCGCGCGTGCTGGCATGAATTCAAGGCGGCGCTCGACTAGCTGAGGGACAAGTGCGGCGAGTTGAGTCTCGATGCCATTATTGAATTTCGCCTCTCGGCAGCCCCTCGACGCTGCGCGCTGCCGAAGTCAGCAGGATGTCGTCGCGGCGAATTTTGGGAAACGGCTTCCTTGTAGAGAGCGCCGCGCGGAACCGATGACGCGCATCCCAGCTCAGGTCCAGCGTCCTTATACGGAGGGCGCGAGCGGCTCTGGTGCGAGGCGAGACTTACCAGGTCGCGCCCTTCTTCTCATGTTTCGCAGCGAGTTCAGCCTTCAACCGCTCGAGATCGGCGCGTTCTTCCGCGAGACTGCGTTCAGCTTCGGCGAGAGATTCAGCGCGTTCGCGAATCTCTTCCTCGATCTGATGGCGTTCTTCTTCCGCCTCGGCGCGTTCGGCTTGCGCTTCTGCAAGCGCTTCCTCTCGGGCGGCCTGCGCCTCCGCAAGCGCCTCCTCGCGAGCCGCCTCGGCTTCCGCGAGTGCTTCAGCCCGTTCCTGCGCGGCCTCCGCCAGCGCTTGTTCGCGTTCTTGTTCAGCGTCGGCGCGACAGTCCTCGTCGCAAGCCCCATCATTGGCAAAGCGCGAGAACCATTTCTGATCGAATTGGGCGCCGCTCTTCTCGATCGCCCGTTCGGCGTCGCGCATCGCACGTTCAACCGTCCGGCTGATTTTCTCCTGTTCGCGGGCGGAGAGCGCGTGAGTGCGGCTCAGCCGGGCGGCAAGCTCGCTCGCGTCGAGGGCGGCTTGTTCGCGCAAATTTTCGAGAGCCGCGCCGTCAAACTGGAACCAGCTATTCATCTCGGTCCCCTGATCCCGCATCTTTTCCTTGAGCCCCTCAAATTTCTTCTCGAAGCGCTCCTTCTCTTCCTTGCTCAGCTCGCGGCCATCCGCCGTGTAGTACGAACCGTCTGCCTTCTTGAAGACGAGTTCTGTCTTGCCGTCCTTCGTCTCGAAGACATAGGCGGCCCCGCTCGGCGCTACGAAGGCATAGTTCGAACCGACAATCTCCTTGCCGCCTGCAAACGCCTCATCGAGCAAGGCTCGCTGGTCATTCTTGTTCCAGACAAGGACTCGCGCCGGCCCCTTGCCGACGCTAACGCTGCAGCTCTTGCCGTTCTCCGAAGGCTTGCAGCCGCTCCAGCGCAGGTCCTGCGTCCTGGGGCCTGTCGCCATAAGCACGTGCGTTGAATTCTTCGGCACGGTGAACTCGCAAACAGCGCCCCTGGCGCCGCATTCAAACCAGCGGTCCTCGGATTTGACCCAGGCGTCCGCCAGCACGCTGACGCCGAGCGAGGTCCCGGATTGACCGCCCTCAAGCGCCGAGTCGAGTTTGTCCTCCGGCGAAGCGGGGTCGGGCCAGACGGCGACAACGGGCTCGGTTTCGGCAGGTTCCGCCGCGTCGGCGACATCGGCCAGCGGGGCCGCTGCGACGACCGGCGCGGCGAGGGCGACAGGCGCAGCCGCGCGGGCACCCGTCGTGATCGTCACGTCCATGTCCTTGCCGGCGATCCCGATCGCATCGCCGCGGCGCACCTGATCGCCCTTCTTGACGCTGTAGCTCTTCAAGCGCGCGTACTGCGTCGAGCGCTTGTCGTCATGTTTGATCACAACGACTTTGCCGAGCGAGGGCTTGCCGCGATAGACGTCGGTCGCTTCGACGACGACGCCGTCGAAGGGGGAACGCATGACCCTTCCCTCGCGCGTGTCGATCGTCACAGGCTCGCGCGCAGCGACCTTAATCTCGGGCGTCACGGCGAGACCAGCCTGGGCGAACGCTGCGCCGAACGCCAATACGGCAGCGAGGGCGCCTGCGAGCTTCAGCGGACGTCCGTCGCGCATCTCGCCCGTCAGGATGGCGTTGAGACGATCGCGCCGGCTCTGGCGGTCGAAAGGCGTGAACGACGGCGTGGCGAAATGCGCGAGTTGCGCGCGTTCGGCCGCGAATTTCAGGCCTTCGATGAAGCAGGCGGCGTAGCGCCGGCGATCGGCTCCCATAGAGAGAACCAGAGCGTCCGCGCCCTGCTCGGCCGCCAATTCGGCGCGCGCTGCAAGGTGGCGGATGAACGGGTTGAACCAGAAGACGATGCGCAGGACCGCTGCAAACGTAAAGAGCGTCGCGTCGCCACGCTTCACATGAGCGAGTTCATGTGCGCCCATCAGCACAAGGTCCTGAAAAGAGAGACGCGCCTCGATATCCTGCGGCAACAGGATCACCGGGCGGAAAGCGCCGAAAACGCAAACCGTCGAGACGGCGTCGGACCGGCGTACCGAGAAGTTTTCCTTCACGTCGAGGCGCCGCGCAACGGCTGACAGGGACTTGAGAAGCTCAGGATGCTCGACAGGCTTCGCCTGATGCACCTGCCGCGCAAAAAGCGCGCCGCGCACGAAATAGACCCCGAATGCCAGCAATGCCCCGTAGATATATATGAGCCCGGCCGCATTCAGCGCCATGTCGAAACTCATTGCCGGCGCCGATGCTGCCGCCCGTTCCGTCGCCGGGATTGCGTTCAGCGCTGGGCTCGCCGCAGGCGCCGGGCGAAACTCGGTCGTCTCCCGCGCCTCAGGCGCCGGAGA
>JBEBFW010000192.1:0-6684 GCA_040081755.1 Parvularculaceae bacterium | reverse complement strand
AGGTGAGGCCGGCGAACTCGACGCCGTGAGGCTTCACCTTCGCTGTCGGCCGGGCCGGCTGATCCGCCCACGCTGCATCGATCGGATTCTCCGCAACGGCGACGAGCGCGAAGCCCGCCTTTTTCGCCGCGGCCTCAAGCCGGGCGAGGCCGGCGCTGGTATGCAGCATCGGATCGTAGCCGATGCGCGCGCCCTTCCGGCCGTTTCGCGCGAGCCACTGGTCGGGAGGCGTTTCGACAAGGTCTTCATAGGCGAAGAACTTGTCGTCCACCTGCTGGCGCACCTGAAGCGTGTAGCGGCCATCGACGAAAACGACGGCGGCGTCCTGCAGAACGATCGCCGCCCCGGCCGAGCCTGAGAATCCCGAGACCCACATCAGGCGTTCGGCGTAGTCCGGTATGTATTCGTTCTGATATTCGTCATCGTGCGGAACGATGAAGCCGTCGAGATTGCGCTTCTTGAGCTCCGCGCGCAGCAGCGGCAAGTGCTTCATCGCATAGCTGCGGTCGGAGACGGGCTCGAACGTCTGGAACATGGGGCGCCTCTTGATGTCTCTTCAATATGACGGCGCCGGACCGCGCGCTCAAGTGCGCCTTAATGGCCTGCCTTACGGCTTGAAAAACAGGAGCACCGGCCAGGTCGGGTGATCGAGGCGGTTCAGGCGCCGAAAGCCGGCCGCTTCATAGGCGTCGGCGACGGCCTTCTCTTGATCGCACATGAGGCCCGCCAGCATGACCCGGGCCTTGCTTGCGGCGCAGCTGGCGACGGCCGGCGCCAGCGCCACGAGCGGCCCGGCCAGAATGTTGGCGAAGATGAAGTCGAAGGGCGCTTGCGCGCCGAACGCTTCGTGGTCGAAGCCGTCCGCCGCGATGACCTGGACACAGTCGCCGACGCCGTTGATGGCGACGTTTCTGCGCGCGATCTCGGCCGATTTTTCGTCGATGTCGGTCGCCAGCACGGAGCGGTCCCAAACCTTCGCCGCCGCAATCGCGAGGACTGCCGAGCCTGTGCCGAGATCGAGAATTTTCTCCGGCGCCACCCCGGCGATACGGTCGAGCAAGGTGAGGCATCCTGCCGTCGTCGGATGGTGGCCGGTGCCGAAGGCCTCATTGGCGTCGATGCGGATGGCGATGTCGCCAGGCTCGTCGGGGAGTTTATCGGCGTCATGTGCGCCGTAGAGCACGAAGCGGCCGGCGCGCACGACGCCAAGTCCCGCCAGCGCATGAGCGACCCAGTCAATATCGGGAAGCGTTTCGAGAGTTGGGGCGGAGAGTCCGCCGACCTCCGCAAGGGCTTCCCTGATTGCGTTCAGATCTGGCGTCTCGGCGAAATAGGCGTCGAGCCGCCAGGCTACAGCATCGTCCGCCGCCGCATCGTCCGGGCGCGTGAGGCTCACCGCGCCGGCCGGCGTCCCCAGAGTCTCCATCAGCAGCGTCGATGCGGCCTCCAGCGCGGCGGCCGCGCCCGTCCAAACCAATTTGTAAGTCTTCATGCCGCTTCCGTTCTCTTGCCTTGGATTTCATTTTCCCGCATGCCCGCCAGTGTGGCGGATTTGAAATTCGCTCCGTAACTTCGGCCGAGTCCTGACGCGAATTTCAAATCCATAAGCCACACTAGACACATGATCTTGCTAGTGTCCTTGCCGAATCCGAAGTTCGCCCGGGACTCGCGACAAAGGTGCGAACTTCGGATTCGGGACACCAGGGACTGAGGAGATGCGCCGCTGACTGGACCTGCCGACATGCTCAAGCGCGCGGATCTTGCTGCGCGGCGCGTCGGGTTTCGCGTAGCGCGCCGGCTGGGGCGCTCGCTCAATCTCGTCGATCTCGCGGAAAAGGCCTGGGAAGTGGCGCCGTCCGCAATGTTGCACATGCCGCCCTCAGTTTGCCTGCCGGGAGAATTCGAGAAAGCGCGCGACATCGCCTTTTGGACCACTTGGGAAGTCGAGACCAGACGCGTGCGCGGCGGTCCGGTCGCCTTGCCCCCGGTAAACGCCTTCATGGTTCGCGACGCGATCTTGCATCGGGGCGGCGTCTACAAGGGGCGGGGGGAACTCCTGATCGTGCCTCAAGGGGAGGTGGACGTTCTCAGGCGCAGCGTGGAGCCCTTCGAGTCGAGCGAGTATCCGGTGGTCGACATCGCCGAAGGCGCAATCACCGGCAGTCCTCTCGGCATGCTCTTTTTCGGCCACTGGCTGTGCGACGACGCGCCGCTCGCGCTGCTCGCCAGCGAGTATGGGGAGGCCGTATCCCCGACGCCGCCGAATATTCATCGTTCCGCCATGAGCGAGGATCAGATCGCCGCCTATGCGCGCCTCCTCGAATTGCCGTGGCGCTGCGAGGAGAATGTGCGGTTCAAGCAGGTCGTGTTTTTTCAGGATGAGGAATACACGGCCCACAAGGGCGCACGCCTTGAACATCTGCGCGAGAGATTGAAAGGCCGCCTTGGCGCCGCCGTCAGGCGGAAGAGAGTGTTCGTGCGCCGCGGCGTCGCGGACCGCGGGCCTCGGAAATTCGTCAATGAGGAAGCGGTGATCGAGGCGCTCGCGCGCGAGGGGTTCGACGTGATCACGCCCTCCGAAATGACTGTCGAGGAAATCACCGCGGCGTTGCACGGCGTGGAACTCGTCGTCGGCGTTGAAGGAAGCCAGATCGCTCATTCGTTGCTGTGTTTGCCGCGGGGCGGCGGCCTTCTGCTGATCATGCCGCCGTTCCGCTTCGGCACGGGGATCAAGAGGCGAACGGACGCAATCGGCGTCCATTACGGCTTTATCGTCGGCGATCCGCAGGAGGAGGGCTTCACGGTCGACGCGGCGAGCCTGTTGCGAACTATCGAACTCGTCGAGGCCGCGTCCACGGCCGGCGGCGTTCGCGGCTAGGACGCCTCCAGAAAGGCATCGACCACTTTTTTCTCGCCTGAATGCTCGAAATCGACCGTCAGCTTCTGGCCTTCGACAACGACCACTTTGCCGTATCCGAACTTCTGATGGAAGACGCGGGTTCCGACAGCGAAGCGCGAGCGCCCCGGCGCGGAAACCGAGATCGCGCTCGCCCGCCCCTCGATCTGGGGAGGCGCCGACGGCCCGCGCGCGGACGCGGCTCGCGCGCGGCGCCAGCCGGGATTGTCGTAGTAGGCGTCTTCCTTCAATTTTGATCCGTCAAAGGAGGAATGGCTCGCGAAGGCGGCGGCGGCCGCGCCATAGAGGCCGGGCTGGGAGACGACCTCAACGACCTCTTCCGGCAGTTCATCGATAAAGCGCGACGGCGCAGCCGTCTGCCAGCGTCCATAGACCTGACGATTGGCGGCGAACGAAATCCGGCAGCTCTCCTCCGCTCGCGTAATCCCGACATAGGCGAGGCGCCGTTCCTCCTCGAGCGCGGCGGCGCCCTTCTCCTCAAGCGAGCGCTGCGAAGGAAAAATCCCCTCTTCCCAGCCCGGGAGAAAGACGACCGGAAACTCCAGCCCCTTCGCCGCGTGCAGGGTCATGAGCCAGACCTGGCCCGACTCCGAGGCTTCGGTAAGCTCGGACACCAGCGCCACGTGATCGAGATAGCCTTCGAGCGCCTCGAATTCCGAGGCCGCGCGCACCAGCTCCTTGAGGTTGTCGAGCTTGCCGTCGGCCAGGGCGGACTTCGATGTCTTCCACATGTCGATATAGCCGGATTCCTCGAGCGCCAGCTCGGCGATGTCGGCGGGCGCCATGTCCTTTGCGTCGCGCGCCCAGCGCTCGACATCTCCGATGAAGCGCGCGAGCGCCTTCCTGGCGGCGCCGGCGAGATCGTCCGTCTCGAGAGCAAGCCGCGACGCCGTCATCAGCGACACGCCGCGCGCGCGCGCGACGACGTGCAAGGTCTGCAGCGCCTTGTCGCCTAAGCCGCGCTTCGGTTTGTTGACGATGCGCTCGAAGGAGAGGTCGTCTTCGCTGTTGCGGATGAGCCGCAGATAGGCGAGCGCGTCGCGCGATTCCTCCCGCTCGTAGAAGCGGGGGCCGCCCACCACGCGATAGGCGAGCCCCAGCGTGTTGAAGCGATCCTCGAAGGCGCGCATCTGGAAGGCCGCGCGCACGAGGACCGCCATGTCGGACAGCGCGCGGCCCATCGACTGTTCGGTTTCGATGTCGCCGCCGACGAGGCGCGCCTCTTCGTCCGCATCCCAGACGCCGCGCACCATGACCTTCTCGCCCTCCTGCCGGTCGGTCCACAAGGTCTTGCCGAGGCGCTGCTCGTTGGCGGCGATGATGCCGGAGGCGGCGGCGAGGATCGCCGGCGTCGAGCGGTAATTCCTCTCGAGGCGGATGACTTTGGCGCCCGGAAAATCCTTCTCGAATTTCAGAATGTTTTCGACTTCAGCGCCGCGCCAGCCATAGATCGACTGGTCGTCGTCGCCGACGCAGCAGATGTTGCATCGCTTTTGCGCGAGGAGGCGGAGCCACAAATACTGCGCGACATTGGTGTCCTGATACTCATCGACCAGCATGTAGCGGAAGCGGTCCTGATACTCGGCGAGAATATCCGCATGCTGCTGAAAGATCGTCAGATTGTGCACCAGAAGGTCGCCGAAATCGGCGGCGTTGAGCGTCGTCAGCCGCGCCTGATAGGCGGCGTAGAGCTTCACGGCTTTCCCTTCCGCGAAGCGCCAGGCCTCGTCGGCGGGGACCTTGGCCGGCGTCAGACCGCGATTCTTCCAGCCGTCGATCATGAAGCCGAGCACGCGCCCGCTCCAGCGCTTCTCGTCGAGCCCTTCGGCCTCGATCGCTTGCTTTGCAAGGCGCGCCTGATCGTCGGCGTCGATGATGGCGAAGGTCGATTTCAAACCCACCAGCGCGGCGTGACGGCGCAGAATCTGCGCGGAGACGGAATGAAATGTGCCGAGCCACTGGAGGCCCTCTGCGGCTGGGCCGATGAGGCGCGTGACACGGTTCTTCATTTCCCGCGCCGCCTTGTTGGTGAAGGTGACGGCGAGAATTTGCGAGGGGCGGGCGAGACCCGTCGCCAGCAGATGCGCCAGGCGCGCGGTCAGAGCCCGCGTCTTGCCGGTGCCGGCCCCCGCCAGCATGAGGACCGGGCCGTCTGTCGCCAGCACCGCCGCTCTCTGCTCGTCGTTGAGGCCCTCAAAGTAGGCGGCCCCATCGGCGGCGTTCTGCGCGAAATGCCCCTGCGTCTCGGCGAAACCGGGGCCAAGGCCGGCAAGGGCGCGCTCGGAAATGGAGGGGCGGGATGTCATCGATCCGACCCTAAACCAGGGAGAACGATTCTGGAACATCCGCCGCGCCAGTCGGGCGACGGACATCCCTGGCGCCAGCCGCCGATGACAGGCTTTGCGCGGCCCGCTAGAGCGGCCGCTGGCGAATGAGGAGACCTGAAATGGCTGGAAAATTCGAGTTGTTCAAAGACAAAAAGGGCGAGTTTCGCTTTCGGTTGAGAGCCGGGAACGGCGAGATCGTCCTGGCGTCCGAAAGCTACAAGGACCGCGCGGGCGCCCTCAACGGCGTCGAGTCCGTCAGGAAGAACGCCGGCGATGCTGCGCGCTACGCGAAAAAAGCCGCCGCTGGCGGCAAGCACCATTTCGTGCTGAAGGCCGCCAATAATCAGGTCATCGGCCAGTCGGAAATGTACGACAGCGAGACCTCGTGCGATAGCGGCGTCAAGAGCGTGATGGCGGGCGCCGCCGGCGCAACGCTCGACGATCAGACCGCGGACTGAAGCCGGCGCTGTCGGCGGCGGTTCTGATTTGGGGCCTGGTGGGCGACGCAGACGCTATCGAAAGGGCCTCCTACGATGAATTCGGGAGTTTACTGGGAGTATCCTACGATCTCGCTTGTGCGGTAGTTGAGGCCCCATCAACGCGGCTTTCTGCGGCATTTGACCAAGACTACCGGCGCCGTGCGCGCCTTGACACCCGCCGAACGGTGGGGGCCAATGCGGACGTCATCGCGAGGGGAGAGCTCATGATCGACATTCCTGGAATGCGCGCCGGTTTCCTGGCCATGGGGTCGGCGGCGGTTCTTCTCGCCGCCCCCGGCACGTCGCTGGCGAGTGCGTCGGCGGATCATGCCGATCACCTGAAGTCCGCGACCCATGAAGGGCACGATTTCGTATACCGGCTCTTCGAGCCCTCATCGGCCTCGACCAAGGCCGTTCGAAGCGGTTCGTGGTCGGATCCAACCACCTGGAGCGCGGGCGTTCCGGCCGCCGGAGGCCGCGTTCTCATTCCGCGCGACATCTCCGTGACGCTCGATTCAAACGCTGTTGTCCCGATGGCGTGGATACGCATCGACGGCGCCCTCGATGTCGCGCCAGAGCGCGACACGCGCCACGACGTGACGACCATGATGGTCGCCGATGGCGGCCGCTTGAGCATCGGCGGCGTGCGCAATCCGATCGAGGCGGCGCGGACGGCGCGCATCTATTTTTCGCCGCGGCGCGGCGATCACAAGCGGAGCGATCCGGCCGACATCTCCGGCGGTCTCATCGTATTCGGAAAGTTTGAGGCGCATGGCGCCGGGAAGACCGCATTTGCGATTCCGGCGGACCGGCGCGGGCTCGCACCCGTGCTCAGCGAGATGGCCATGCGGGGTGCCGGCGACCTCGACAGCCGCGCCCAGGCCGATGCGTTCGACCGGCTGGGTGTGAACCGCGGGCTGGAGGCGGGGGGGGTTTACCTGCGCCTCACGGCAAGCCTGAC
>JBEBFW010000191.1:0-6685 GCA_040081755.1 Parvularculaceae bacterium | reverse complement strand
ATCGGCTTCACCAAGACCTGGAGCCGCGAACTCGGGCCGAAGGGCGTCCATGTCGCGCATGTCATTGTCGATGGCGCCATCGAAGGCGATTTCATCCGCGGCGTCGTCCCCGATTTTGAGGATCGCCTCGCCCGCGACGAGATCCTGAAGCCGGCGGACATCGCCTCGAACTACGTCGCGCTGTGGAAACAGCCGCGCTCCGCCTGGACGCACGAGCTTGATTTACGTCCGTGGACGGAGAGCTGGTGATGGGCAAGACGCTCGATTTCATTTTCGACTTCGCAAGTCCCAACGCCTGGCTCGCTTATCGGGCGCTGCCGCCGATTCTTGGGCGAACGGGGGCGAGCCTCAATTCGATACCGTGCCTCCTCGGCGGCATTTTCAAGCTGACCGGCAACCAGGCGCCCTTCACGGCGTTTGCGAACGTCAAAGGCAAGAACGCCTACGACATGCTTGAAATGCGGCGTTTCGTCGAGAAGCATCGTCTGACGAAATTCAGGCTGAACCCGCATTTTCCGATGAACACGCTCATGCTCATGCGCGGGCTCGTCGCTGCGCAGGAGTTGGGCGTGACATCCGCCTATCTCGAAGCCGGTCTTGTCGCCATGTGGGAGGATGGTCTCAAGATGGACGATCCCGCCGTCATCGGCGAGGTCGTCGCTTCCGCCGGGCTCGACGGAGAGCGGCTATTTGCGCTGGCGCAGGACCAGCGCATCAAGGATCGCCTCGCCGCCAACACGCAAAGAGCCGTCGATCGCGGCGCTTTCGGCATTCCGACCTTCTTTGTCGGCGACGAGATGTTCTTCGGCAAGGAGCGGCTCGGCCAGATCGAGGACATGCTGACCGCGTGAGCCAGCACAGCCCGGAGAGACTGAAGCGCGACATCGGGTTTGTCGGCTCCGCCGTCATCGCGCTCAATGGAATCATCGGCGCCGGGATTTTCGCGCTGCCGGGAGCGCTCGCCGGCGAGTTCGGCGCCTTCAGCCCATGGATGATCCTGATCTTCGGCCTGCCGATCTTTCTGATCGCCATTCCGCTCGCCGAACTCGCTTCTTTCTACGACCGCACTGGCGGCCCTGTCTCCTATGCGCGCGAGGCGTTCGGTCCGTTCGCAGCGCTGCAGGCGGGATGGACCTATTTCATCGCGCGGCTCTCCGCCTTCGCGGCGAACGTGACGGTGCTCGCCGCTTATGCGGGCGCACTCTTTCCTCAGCTTGACGGCGCCGCCGGCCGCGCGGGGGTCATTGCGGCGACGACAGTCTTCTGCGCTGTCGTCAACATCGTCGGCGTCCGCCAGGTCGTGCGGGCGCTCAACGCGCTCAGCATCCTGAAGATCGCTCCGCTGATTGGGCTCGCGGGCCTCGCCTTCGTCTTGAAGGGCTTCGGCGACGCGCCGGTTACGCTGCCGCGGTTCAGCGAGATCGAGACCGCGAGCCTTCTCATTCTCTACGCGTTCATCGGCTTCGAGCACATTCTGGTCTTCGGCGGCGAGGCGAGAGATGCGCGGCGCACGATCCCGCGCGCCATGACGGCGACGCTCCTCGCGACCATCGCGCTCTATTTCGTCGTTCAGCTGGCCTATGTCGCCGCGATGGGAACAAGCGACGGCGGCAAGGCCCCGCTCGCCGCCTTCGGCGAGGCTCTGCTCGGCGAGGCCGGCGCCGTCATCATCTCGCTCGCCGCGCTGTTCTCGATCGCCGGCAATTGCCTCGGCGCGACGGCTTCGACGCCGCGCATCGCCTATGCGCTGGCGCTCGACGGGCTTTTGCCGAAATGGCTCGCCGCTACGAACCCGCGCTTCGCGACTCCGGCGAACGCGACGCTGCTCTTCGCGGCGCTTTCGCTCGTCCTCGCGCTTTCCGGCACATTCAAACTGCTGGCCGTCGTCTCCACGCTGGCGCGCCTCTTCGTCTATGCGATCAGCCTCGCCGCTTTGCCCCTTGTTCGCAAGAAGCGCGGCGCGCCGGCCCGGACGGGTGTGATGAAGATTTTAGCGCCAATGATTCTGATGCTCGGCCTTGCGTTCTGCGCATGGGCGATTGCGCAGTCAAAGCTTGAAGCGTGGCGCGTCTTCGTTGCGCTGGTTGCGGTTGGCGCCGCGCTTTACGGCGGCGCCAAGTTCGCGAAACGACTCCCTATTCGGCCTCCGGCTTCCTGAGCCCGGCCTCCCGCAGCCAGGCGAACAGTCTGCCGAGGTCGCGCGCGCGAAAGGCGACCGCAATGGAAAGCGCCGTCATGATCCATCCGCGCGCCAGCTCGCCCGCATCCATATAGAACGCCGCGCTATCAAGGTTTTCCGCTCAAAACTGATCAACGCCCAGGTTCTGATCAGCGTCACTGAAAGAGACTGCTGAAATCCGCTGACCGAGCGGGCGCTCACGCAATCGCCTTCTTCCACCCTGGCCGCTCGCACAAGCGCGTGTAATAGGCATAGGTCCGTGGGCCGACGATCGCCTTCGATTCGCCGGAGAGGCGAAGGAGGTGCAGCATGTAGTTGACCGAGATATCGGCCAGCGAGAAATCGTCGCCCAGCAGATACGGCTTGTCGCCGAGACTCTCTTCGACGAAATCGCAGGCGTTTTTCGATTCCATGATCGCCCACTGCTTCATCGCCTCGATGCGCTGCTCCGGCGGCAGGATGCGCGTCTGGCCGATCAGCATGCCGGCGTAAGGCCCCATGCCCGCCTCGCCGAAATGGAGCCATTGCAGGAATTGTCCGTAGTCGGCGTCGCGCGGCCGGCGCGAGAGGCGCCCGTCGGCGTATTTTTCGGAGAGATAGTGGATGATGGCGACGGATTCGATCAAACGCTCCTTGCCGTCGAAAACGACCGGCACCTTTCCGAGCGGGCTCATGGCGCGCCATTCCGGCGTTTTCAAATAAGCGCGGTCGAACTTGAAGGGCGGCGTCTCGTAGGGCAGGCCCAGTTCTTCGAGCGCCCAGACGATGCGGACCGAGCGTGTCGGGGCGGCGTGATAGACCTTGAGCGTCATGGGGCCTCCTTCAATTGATCCGCTGCACTTTCTCCCGGCGCGCGCGCAGCGCAAGGTTCTGCAGCAGCCATCGAAGTTGGATTTCGAACCCATGGCGCGCTAAAAGCGCCGTGACCCCGGAGGACGCCATGCGCCTTTTCGTTATTGCCGCAACACTGCTCGCCGGCGCGGTGCAGGCAGCCGAGCCAGGCATCGGTCCCGGCGCGCGGCCGATCGGCGAGGAGTGGTCGAGGAGCCCGGTCTACGCGGCGAACGGCATGGCGGCGACGGCGCAACCTTTGGCTACTCAGATCGCCATCGACATCCTGAAGCAGGGCGGGACGGCGGTCGATGCCGCGATCGCCGCTAACGCTGCGCTCGGCCTCATGGAGCCTACCGGATGCGGTGTCGGCGGCGATCTCTTTGCCATCGTCTGGGACCCGAAGACCCGGAAGCTCTACGGGATCAACGGCTCAGGACGATCGCCCATGGGCCGCTCGCTCGAAGAGACGAGGGTGAAGTCGGCGGCGATTGTCGGCGAAGGCAAGGGCATTCCCCCGCTTGGGGCTTTGCCGGTGACGGTGCCCGGAACCGTCGACGCCTGGGAGGAATTGCACGAGCGTTTCGGAAAACTCCCGATGCGGAGGATTCTGGCCCCGGCTATCGCCTACGCGGAAGAGGGCTTCCCGGTCTCGCCGGTGATCGCCATGTATCTCGAGCGCAATTACGCGGGCTTCGAACGCCGCCTCGCCATGATCGGCGAGTTCGACAACGCGCGCGGCATCTGGTTCCGGAACGGGCCGCCCAAGGCCGGCGAGATATTCAAGAACCCGGCGCTGGCCAAGACCTACCGGTTGATCGCCAAGGGCGGCGCCGACGCTTTCTATCGCGGGCCTATCGCCAGAACCATCGACGCCTATATGAGGCGCATCGGCGGCGACCTGCGCTACGAGGATTTCGCCGCGCACATATCGGAATGGGTGGAGCCCGGCTGCGTCGATTATCGCGGGGTTTCGGTGTGCGAGCTTCCGCCGAACGGGCAGGGCTTCGCCGCGCTGCAAATGCTGAACATCCTCAAGAATGTCGATCTGAAGCGATGGCCGCGCGGTTCGGCCGAAACCGTTCACTACATAACTGAAGCCAAGCGCCTCGCGTTCGAAGACCTCGCCCGTTATTACGCCGATCCCGCTTTCGCTGAAATGCCCGTCGACGCTCTGCTCTCCGACGCGTATGGCGCCGAGCGCTTCGCCTTGATCGATCCGAAGAAGGCGATGGCCGCGCCGGAGCCGGGCATATTCATGCACTCGCCGCTCGATAAAAGTTCGGACACGACCTATTTCACCGTTGCCGACAAGGACGGCATGATGGTCTCGCTGATCCAGTCGAACTATCGCGGTATGGGTTCAGGGCTTTCGCCCGACGGGCTTGGCTTCATGCTGCACGACCGGGGCGAGCTTTTCAGTCTCGATAAGGATCATCCGAATGCCTACGAACCCGGAAAGCGCCCGTTCCAGACCATTATTCCGGCCTTCGCACTGAAAGACGGCAAGCCCTGGCTCTCCTTCGGCCTCATGGGCGGGGGCATGCAGCCGCAGGGCCATGTCCAGATCATCGTCAATCTCGTCGACTACGGCATGAACCTGCAGGAAGCGGGCGACGCGGCGCGTCTCCATCACCAGGGCGGGCGCCAGCCGACCGGAATCGATGAAAACCCTCTGGGCCTTCTTCAGCTTGAGCCCGGCGTACCCGCCGCGACCGTCGAGCGCCTCAAGAAAATGGGGCACAAGGTTGAAATCGTCGCCGATGGCATCGTCTTCGGCGGCTATCAGGCGATCATGCGCGACCCGGCGACCGGCGTTTACGCGGGCGCGACCGAGATGCGCAAGGACGGCGTCGCTGTCGGCTATTGAGCCTTTGGGCGCTCGCCTGGCCCCGCGCCAACATTCGAGGCGTCGCAAGGGCGCCATGACTTGGTCAGCCTCCTGACTTTGCGCTATGCTGCCGGCGGCCGTCGCTGACCGGAGGCGTAATTGGCGGATGTCTTCATCTCCTATGCGCGCGAAGACCGCGCACGGATCGAGACGCTCGCAGCCTTGCTGGAGGCTGACGGCCGGTCGGTCTGGTGGGATCGTCGGATCGACGCCGGCGCGGAATTCACAAGGGACATAGAGCGCGAGCTGCGCGCGGCGAAGGTCGCCATTGTCGCGTGGTCGGCGGCCGGGGCGGCTTCGCCTTGGGTCCGCGATGAGGCCTCGCTGGCGCGCGATCTCAAAACGCTGCTGCCAATACAGCTGGACGCGGGCGCCCCGCCGCTCGGCTTTCAGCAGTTCCACACGTTCGATTTTTCCGGATGGCGCGGGGATGCGGCGGGCGCCGAGTTTACGGCCTTGCGCGCCTCGATCGCGAGGCGCCTTGGCAGCGCCGCGGCGACGATTATCCCGCCGGCTTCGGACGCCATGGGCGGCGCCCTCGCTCAATTGCGGCGGCGCCCGCGCTTCGCCCTCGGCGCCGCAGGAGCGGCGATTGCGGTAGCGGCGGGGTTGCTCTTTGCTTTGCAAGCGCCCTCCGGGCCGCCGAAAGAGGCGGCCGCTCAAGCCGACCCGGGCGCCCCGCCTCTTGCGAAGGCGCCAGAGGCGGTCACGGACGCGGCGGTCAAGGAAAGCGTCGGCCTCGCAGTTCTTCCGTTCACGAATTTGTCCTCGGACCCCGATCAGGAACATTTCGCCGACGGCCTCACCGAAGAGCTTCTCAATTGGCTCGGCAATGTCGAGGGGCTCAAAGTGCCGGGGCGCACTTCGTCTTTCCAGTTCAAGGACAAGGCGGATGACCTGCGCGCCATCGGCGAGCGGCTCAGCGTCGACTATCTCCTCGAGGGCAGCGTCCGTCGTTCCGGCGACGCGCTGCGGATCACCGCGCAGCTGATCGAGGCGAAGACCGGCTATCATCTGTGGTCAGAAACCTATGACCGCCAGATCGACGACATCTTCGCCATCCAGGACGACGTCGCGCGCGTCGTCGTCACTGAGCTGCTCGGCAAGCTTCCGCAGAGCGGCGTTCTCAACCCCGCAGCGGTTGGAGACGTCGATCCCCGGGCCCACGAGGTCTACTTAGAGGGACGCGCGCTGCTGACGCGCCGACAGTGGCCGGCCGCGTTCGAGAAGTTTCGCGCAGCCGTCGGCCTCGATCCCCGTCATGCGCTGGCGCAAGCCTATCTCGCGGTCGCTGCGGCGCAGATGACGGCTGCAGGCGCTGAGCTTGAAGGTCCGACCGGGCGGACCGACGGGTTCGACGAGGTCGCCAGCGCGGCGCTGGCCCAAGCCGTGAACCTCCAGCCGCAATCCGCTGACGTTCTGTTCGCGACGGGGTGGGTCGCCGAAATGCGCAGCGGCGCAGAACTCGGCGGTCCCATCGCCGATCCCGCGATCATCAATTTCTATGAGCGAGCGGTGCGCGCCAATCCGCGCCATGTCGAAGCGCTTCATGCGCTGGTGCGGGGGCAAGGCAATTCCCCGGAACGGCGCATCGAACTCTACGAGCAGGTGCTCGCCATCGACCCGGCGCACAGATCTGCGCAGCAAAACCTTCTCAAGCAGTATTCGGAGTCAGGCGCGCGCAGCAAGGCGAGTTCGCTCGCCCGCCAATGGCTGGCGAGCGGGCCTGAAGCGCGCGCGGGACCTGCGGCTGCGGCGCGGGCGATCGGCGACATGGCGCTCCT
>JBEBFW010000332.1:0-1659 GCA_040081755.1 Parvularculaceae bacterium | reverse complement strand
TCAGCTATGAGTTCAACAACCTCGGCGACGCCGGCGCCTGGAAGGTCAAGGTCAACAATCCGGACGGGAAGTCATCGGACCTCTTCAGCTTCACGGTGACGGCGGCCCCGACGACTGCGCCGTCGATCAGCGGCCTGTCGCCGGGTTCGTATCCGGCGAGCAGCAGCAACCAGACGATGAAGGTCAACGGGGCGAGCTTCGTGAGTGGAGCGACGCTGACCTTCACCACGCCGGGCGGCACGACGATCGCCAGCTCGGCGAGCAAGCTGACTTTCGTGTCGAGCGGCCAGATCAGCTATGAGTTCAACAACCTCGGCGACGCCGGCGCCTGGAAGGTCAAGGTCAACAATCCGGACGGGAAGTCATCGGACCTCTTCAGCTTCACGGTGAGATAGGCCTCCCCGGGCGGGTTCGATGCTTAGGCAGACACGGCGGTAAGCGCCGCCCCCTTGCCGAATCTCGTGAATTCCGCCAGTAGATTCCGGAGTTCGACCAGGGGCGAGGACGATGGCCGACGACACCGCGCAGCGTCTGATGGACGCGGAAGAGCATCGCAGGTCCTATGTCGGCGTCATGAAGGCGACCGGCGAGGTGGGCGTGCCGTTTTGCCTGGCCCTTGGCGTCTTCTTCACCAATCTCGTCATGCGCAACGGCGTCGGCATTGCGCTGGTCGCCGGGGTCATCACTTATCTGCTGGTCTTTTTCGTCGTGAAAACCTTCTTTTCTCACTGACGCGCCTCGCGCATTGGCGTAGCCAGCGGCGGCCGACTCAGCCCACCATGAAATTGAGGGCGCTCCCTGTGCGCCGGGAGGCTGGATGAAGATCGCCGTCTTGAAGGAATCGCGCCCCGGCGAGACCAGGGTCGCCGCCACCCCGGACACGGTGAAGAAGTTCGCCAGCCTCGGCGCCGCCGTTGCGGTTGAGACCGGCGCCGGCGACGGGGCGCGCTTTTCAGACCAGGCCTATCGCGATGTCGGCGCCGAGATAGCGAAGAGCGTCGCGGACGCCTGCAACGCCGCCGATCTCATTTTGAAAGTGCAGCGGCCGACAACCCGCGAGGTCGCCTTCATGCCGCGCGGGGCGAGGCTCGTCGCCATCCTGTCGCCCCATGCCGAGCCCGAATTGCTCAAAGCCTATGCGAGCGCCGGCCTCGATGCGTTCGCCATGGATCTGATGCCGCGCATCACGCGCGCCCAGTCGATGGATGTCCTTTCCTCGCAGTCCAATCTCGCCGGCTACAAGGCGGTGATCGATGCGGCGGCCTATTTCGGCCGGGCGATCCCCCGCATGTCGACGGCCGCCGGGCCGATCAATCCGGCGCGGGTCTTTGTGATGGGGGCCGGCGTCGCCGGCCTGCAGGCGATCGCCACGGCGCGCCGCCTCGGCGCCATCGTCTCGGCGACGGATGTGCGGTTCGCCGCGAAAGAACAGGTCGAGAGTCTTGGCGCTTCGTTCGTGACCGTCGATGAAGAGGCGATGAAAAACGCTGAAACATCCGGCGGTTACGCCAAAGAGATGTCGGACGACTTCAGGCGCCGGCAGGCGGAGTTTGTCGGCCAGCACATCAAGAACCAGGACATTGTCATCACCACGGCGCTGATCCCCGGCCGGCCCGCGCCGAAGCTCCTTTCGGAGGAGATGGTGCGCTCGATGAAACC
>JBEBFW010000190.1:0-6759 GCA_040081755.1 Parvularculaceae bacterium | reverse complement strand
GACCGGCTGATAGCCGGCGGCCAGCAGCGCCGGGAAGGTGATGAGCGATTTCACCGGAACGCCTTCGATGATCCGCATGTCGCCTTCCGGAACGTTTGTTCCCGGCGCCACCGGATAGGCCGGCATGCGGTAGTCGTATTCGAGCATCTTCTCGCCGTCGTGCGGAAGGTCGCGCACAAAGATGCGCGTCAGCCATTTCTGCGAGCACGAACCGGGCCAGCCGGGGACGACAAGTCGCAAGGGATAGCCATTCGCTGCAGGGAGATCGGCGCCGTTAAGGCCGAAGGCGATCAGCGTGTGCGGCTCAAGCGCTTTGGCGATGGGGAGGCCGCGCGAAATCGCCTGTTTTTCGGGATCGCCCGACAAATGGCGGTCCGCCCCGTAATGGCCGGTGTAGACGGCGGTTTTCTTGACGCCCGCCTTCTTCAGGACATCCGCGAGCCTGACGCCTGTCCAGTCGCCGAACCCGACCGCGCCGAACGTCCATTGCTGTCCGGAAACGGCGGGGCGATAGAACTTCCGTCCGTTCCCGGCGCATTCGAGCGCGAGACGCAGGGTCACGGTCTCGAAGTCGCGCTTCAGGTCCGCTAGCGACAGGCTGAGCGGCGCCTCCACTTCGCCGTCTATGCGAAGGCTCCAGTCCCCGACGTTCACGCCAGCCGGCGGCAATCCGTTATCGCGCACGAAAAACCGCTCCGCAGGCGTTACATCATCATCAAGAAGGTGCGGCGGCGTCTCGAGACAGAGCGGCTTGTCGTTGACGAGTACGAGACTGTTCTTGCCGCCGGCGCCGGCAAGGAGGATGGGCACGAACCCTGCTGGCGCGGCCTGCACCACAGGCGCCCCAAGTGCGGCTGCAATTCCCGCCATTCCGGCGCCCTGCAGGACATCGCGTCTTGTCGTTGCGCGGTTTTTCATATTTCATTCCGGCGGGCCGCTTGAGGCCCAGATTGCCCCAGGTTCCGTCGTCATGTCCAACCGCCAGTTCAATCGCCAGTCGACGAAGGGCCCGTCGCAGCGTCAGCTCCGCGCCGGCGAACTCGTCCGCCATGCGCTCGTCGAGATTCTCCAGCGAGAGGACTTGCGCGAGCCTGCGCTGCGCGGCGTCTCCGTCACGGTCAGCGAGGTGCGCGCAACGCCGGACCTGAAGCAAGCGACGGTCTACTGCACGCCGCTCGGGGGCGAGCAAATCGGCGACGTGATCGCCGCGCTCGGTCGTGTCGCCCCTCACATTCGCGCGCTCCTCGGCCGGCGGATCGACATGAAGTTCACGCCAGCGCTGAAATTCGTCGCCGACACGACCTTCGCGGAAGCCCGGCGGATCGAGGAACTCCTCGCGCGACCGGAAGTGAAGCGCGATCTTGAGCCGCACTGACTTGACCTCTGCGGCGCGGGCTGATTGAAGGGCGCCGGCGAAGCGCCGTCCGATCCGGCCTCACGCAGGAGATCCTAACTCATGAGCAGGCGGAAAAAGAAGGGCCGGCCGGTCTCCGGCTGGCTCATTCTCGACAAGGACTTCGATCTCGGCTCAACCGAAGCCGTCGCCAGGATCAAGCGTTTGTTCGACGCCCAGAAGGTTGGTCACGCCGGCACGCTCGACCCGCTCGCAACCGGCGTTCTCCCGATCGCGCTGGGCGAGGCGACCAAGACCGTGCCCTACATCATGGAAGGCGAGAAGCTTTATCGATTCACGGCCAAATGGGGGATTCGCACATCGACCGACGACGGCGAAGGAGAAGCAGTCGCTGCCTCGGACAAGCGCCCGGCGCGCGCAGAGATCGAAGCCGCTCTCCCGGCGTTCATCGGTGCAATAGAGCAGGTTCCGCCGCAGTTCTCCGCGATCAAGATTGGCGGCGAGCGCGCTTACGATCTCGCCCGCGCCGGCGAGACCGTCGCGATCGAGGCGCGCACGGTTGAAATCCGGGAGTTTCGTCTCATCGATATTCCGGACGCGGACCATGCCGTTTTCGAGGCAGCGACCGGCAAGGGCGCCTATGTGCGCGCGCTGGTCAGGGATCTCGCCAGGGCTCTGCGCACCGAAGGCTACGTCGCCTCTTTGCGCCGCCTCGGCGTCGGCCCCTTTCGCGCCGAGGATGGCGTCAGACTTGCGGACCTCGAAGCGATGGCGGACCCGGAAGCGCGCGAGGCCGCCCTCCTGCCGATCTCGGCCGCGCTGGCCGATCTGCCGACGGCGGAGGTGGGCGGTCCCGAGGCCGAGCGTCTTCGCCGCGGCCAGGCGGCCGTGATCTCGCCGGCGTCAGCGCGGGGCCTGCGCGCGGGAGAATCCGGCGTTCTCCCCGCCGTGCTCGCCTCCCTCCACGGCGAGGCGGTCGCCGTCTGCGAACTCGACGGCCTCAAGCTGAAGCCGCTGCGGGTGTTTCTGGCGTAGGGCGGGGGCGGACTTCATCCGCTCGCCACGAGAGAATGCGACGGCAGAACGGCGATCGAATTCAATCGTCATGCTCCGGCCCCGCGTTATCCCTTCTTCGGGGCGACGTCGGCTCCAAGCAGCCCGGCGGCGCAGGTCTCATCCAGCGCCAGCTTCGGCCTGACGGTCTTCACGCGCTTTTCCACCGTCTTGATGTGTTCGGCGGGCGGAATCGCCTCGGGCAGGGCGCCGCCAATGCGTTTGATTGCATCGCGCACTTCGCGCCCGACGCTCTCATGCGTGCGGATGGCGCTCTGCTGATCCTTGACGCTCTCGCGCATCAGCTTGTCGCGCGTCTGCGTCATGCGGAACTGGTTCGCCGCGAGTTCGGTCGCGTTCATGCGGTCCATGAGCGCGTCTTTCGCCGGGATGCCCTTTCTCGCTTTGATGGCCTCATTGCCGAGCCCGCCATACAGGCCCTTGTAGCCGGCGTCATGAAAGACGCCGAACATGCGGCTCTCGACGCCCGCCGCGTGCGCCGCGCCGGACAGCGCCTTGAACTCCTCGCCGGCCTGTTTGCGCAATTCCAGCCGCTCGACATCGGCGGCGAGCGCGTCGGATAGCTCCTGACGTCGCGTCTGCACCGCAAAGTATTGCTGAGCCGCCGCGATCTCCGGCTTTCGCGGATCGCCGTTCTGCGCAATCAAATAGCAGGCGAAACGCGAGAGATGGAAATCCGGCACTTCGCGCGTCGCGCCCGAGCCGAGATCGACCATCTTGCCGGCGCCGGCAAAATGGTTGTCCGGCTTGTTTCCAGAGGCCTCGCATGAGGCGATCGCGCGCTTGATCGAGTCCTCGAAGCGCCGCCACTGGCTGTAGCCGAGCGACGGCTGAATTTCGCGCGCGCTCCAATATTCCGCTCCGTGGGAATTGGTCCGCTTGAGGCTCTCAAACGACTGGTCGCCAAGGGCGGGCGTTCGTTCGCTCATGCGGTTGTTCCTCGTATGTTCCTCGGCCATTTATCATCGTGATCGTGACGCTTCAAGTTGGCGCGGCGCCAAGCACGAAAGCGCTCCCGCGTCAGCCCAGTCAGCTGGTGCGCCCGAGCGAATGGAAGCGGCGAGCCCGCCTTGACGACGGTGCTACCAAATCCTACCGTCCGGACCATGACGGTCAAGTCCTCGATTTCCCTCACCGACGAGCAGAATGCGTTCGCGCGCGAGTTGGTCGAAGCGGGGCGCTACGCCAGCGTCAGCGCCGTCATCCAGCAGGGGCTCGAACTCCTGCGCTCGAAGACAGAGGACGAAGAGCTTGAGCGGGCGGCTTTGCGCAAGCTGCTCGACAGGCGTAGTCGCGGGCCGTTCATCAGCATGGAGGAAATGGAGCGCCGCCTCGACGCGATGATCGAACGCAAGCGCCGCGAACGTGGCCTATAGCGTCGTCATCACGCCCGAAGCCGAGCGGGATTTCGAGTTGATCTTCGACTTTCTGGCGGACAGTCATGTCGGCTTCGGCGACTCGGCCGACTCCGCCCTCAAGCGCGCCTTGCAGCGCACCATGAGCATGAGGCGCGACGCGGCAAGCCTCGCGAAGGCGCCGCATCGCGGAACCATGGACCCCAATCTCGGGCCCGGTCGCCGGCATGTTACGATCAATCGGGCGATCTTCTATTTCGAGACCATCGATGCGCGCGAAGAAGTGCGCATCCTCGCGATCTTCTTCGGCGGACAGGACCATCGCCAGCAGATGTTGAGGCGGTTGCTTGGTTAGCCGGACTCGTCAACCGGAACACGCGGTTTTCGTCGGAATTCGCCTCGACCGCGCGGCGCGGCGCGGCGCGGTTGACGGGAGGCGGATGAACTTTTCCGCCGTTTACTGGGAACCTCTGGCATCCGTGCGCCATCGCGATTCAAGTGGTCCCATAAGGATTTGGTGGGGATCGTTCCGCGCGGCCTCAATCTCCTCTTCTGTGACGGCGTAGCGCAGAAAGTTGCCCCTATGGTCCTCGAGGCATGTAAATACGCTGCCGCTCTCATGGAGGATTTTTTTGGGGTCGGCGTTGATGCCCCAGCCGATCATCCTAGCAAGCAGCTTGGGATCATGGTGCTCGGCAAGGAATGGGTCGAAAGAGCGCGGCGTCTGCGTCTGGGCGATAACGGCGTTGAGGTTTCCGTTCCAGTAATACTCTACGCGCTGCGCATCTTCATGCAGGACTGTATATTATCATAGAAAATCCGCGCCGCCAGCTCGCAGAACTGGACGGGGTGCAGTTTCTCGCAAATGATATGCTGAAAGCGGCCGCGCCGGAACCGACGATGGACGCCGCCGTCATAGGCGCAGATAACGCCGAGATTGCCTGTCCTTAACGCAGCACCAAGCGTGATCAGATTATCAGCGAAATCAAACGCTTCGAACCGGGTGTCCTGTGTGTCGATCTCGACAACATAGAGCGAAAAGGGCGGTTCGTAGAAAAACTCCGGGAACGGTGGATCCGTAAGATAGCATGAGTACATGCTCTTACGCGTTGCATAGGCTCGCTCGATCATGCCGAGATAGGCTGCGCCGGGCATGAAAACCTGCGGAAAGATACTGTCCGGCACCGGGTTTTCTCGTGTCCGGTGGTCCTCGAAAGCATGGCTCTTGCGGCATAGGAGCCAGAAAATCTTGCCAAGCCAGAGCGCAAGCAGCTCCGGATCAAGCTCCTTTGCGGCGATAAACGCATCGTCCGAACGCAGGCGGCGCGCAACCTCAGATTCCAACCGGCCGAAGCGGAGATGATTGCATTTGTCACAAACATCGATCCGAACCTTATTGTAGGTCTTGTCTGTGAAATTAGGCAGGGTCAGTCGCCGTGTTTCCAGCTGATGATGTTTTTGCAGCCAGCGGGGAAAAATATGCTCCTGCGTTTTGGCAACCCTTCCAAATTTTCTCCCGCAAAGTGGACAGTAGGATGCAATATCCCGCAGGGCCAAGACATCGCGCATCATCCGAAGTGACATGAATAGTCCGCCCAATCAAAACCAAGCAAGACACTACCGCACGATACTGGAGGATGGATTAAAACAACTTCACGCCAGTTGCCCACAACTCGCAAAGTCCGTTTTGGGGATATCCGACATTTGAATGCGGCTCAGCACGAGACCGCTTCAAGCCATTGGCGGCACGCTGACTTTCTGACCGAGCGCGGAGCTTAAGCCAGCCCATCCCAGAACTTCTTCGCCTTCCTGAAAAACCCCTCCGACTGCGGACAGTTCTTGTCGCCGCCGGCTTCGCAGAATTCGCGCAGGAGTTCCTTCTGCCGGGCCGAGAGGCCGACGGGCGTTTCGACGAGGATCTCAACGAAGAGATCGCCACGGCCCTTCTGGTTCAAGCGCGTCATGCCCTTGCCCTTGATGCGGAAGCGTTTTCCCGTCTGCGCGCCTTCGGGCACGTCGATCTTGACGCGCCCACCTTCGATGGTTGGGGCTTCAAGGGCGCCGCCAAGCGCTGCGGCCGTCATGGGCAGCGGCAGCGTGCAATAGAGATCGCCGCCGTCGCGCTCGAAGAGGTCGTGGCTTCCGACGTTGACGAAGATATAGAGAT
This sequence comes from Parvularculaceae bacterium, assembly GCA_040081755.1. Taxonomy (GTDB): domain Bacteria; phylum Pseudomonadota; class Alphaproteobacteria; order Caulobacterales; family Parvularculaceae; genus Amphiplicatus. Next base: position 809 of record JBEBFW010000190.1, on the reverse strand, counting down.
CGCCCTCGGGTCCGCCGCGCGGGCCCGCTTCGCCCTCGCCCGCAAGGCGGATGCGGGTGCCGTTCTCGATGCCGGCCGGAATATCGACCTTCAGCATCCGCTCGCGCCGCACGCGCCCCTGTCCGGAGCAGTCCGCACACGGATCGGCGATGACGCGCCCCTCGCCGCCGCATTGCAGGCAGGTGCGCTCGATGGTGAAGAAGCCTTGCTGCATCCTGACGCGCCCCGCCCCGCGGCAGGTCGTGCAGGCGGTCGGCCCCGATCCCTTCCTGGCGCCCGAGCCCTCGCAGATCTCGCAGGTGACGGAGCCTGGCACCGTGATCTCGGCCTTCTTGCCGGCGAAGGCCTCCGACAGCGTGATGTCGAGCGTGTATTTGAGGTCGGCGCCGCGTCCGGGCCCGCGCTGGCGCTGGCCGCGCGCGCCCATGAACTCGCCGAAGATATCGTCGAAGACGTCGGCGAAATTCGCCGACTGAAACCCGCCGCCGAAACCGTTGAAGCCGCCTTGGCCACCGTTCCTGAAGGCCGCGTGGCCGAAGCGATCATAGGCCGCGCGTTTTTGCGGATCGGACAGAATCTCGTAGGCCTCGTTCAGCTCCTTGAACTTCTTCTCGGCTTCCGGATCGCCATTGTTACGATCCGGATGGTACTGCATCGCGCCCTTGCGGAACGCGCCCTTGATCGCCGCGTCGTCCGCGTCGCGATTGACGCCCAATGTTGAATAAAAATCCTGCGCCATGATCGCCCTTTGGGCGAGTGCGTAGTGCGTCGTTCGTCGTGCGTAGAAAAGAATTCCTACGCACTACGCA
>JBEBFW010000189.1:0-6816 GCA_040081755.1 Parvularculaceae bacterium | reverse complement strand
CTCGGCGAAATTAGCGAAAACGGGGCGGTCGCTTCGAAGCATCTCCAGATTGGTCCGCTCCTTCTCCGGCACGTCCGCCGCCACGCGTATGGAGACGATCCTCTCGCCGATGTCGTCCTTGTCGTTTTCAGGCGGCTCGACGCGCCGCAATGCCTGCAGCTTCTCCATGCCGGAGACGACCCGTCCGAAAACGGTCATGTTGCGATCGAGATAGCGCTGCGGCTGGAGGGCGACATAAAATTCGGTGGACGCCGTGTCCTTGTCGTCATTCCGCCCGAGCGCGATCGCGCCGGCGCAATGAAGATGCCATGCCGTTTTTGTTTTCTTGTCGTAACCGGCCGGAAGGCTGTCCACAAAACCGACCTGTCGGGCGAAGCCGTCTTTGTCTGGCAGCGCAAAGAATGTCGCCCCGGGAGGCGGCGCGGCTTCTTCGAATTGGGCCTTGATGGGGCCGACGCTCGCCGTCTTGCGAACCTCGAAGGGATCGCCCCCTTGGGCGACGAAGCCGTCGATGACGCGATAGAAGGAAAGACCGTCATAGAACTTTTCTCGCGCCAGCGCTTTCATGCGCTCCGCGTGAGGACGACCGAGAGCGTTCGACAGAGCCACCACAACGCGCCCGGTCTGAAGCTCGATGTAGAGCGTGTTCTCAGGATCGAGCGGGCGCCAATCTTCGGCCGTCGTCGCGCCGAGAATGTCGGCGCCTGATTTCAGCCCCTCAAGGGGCTCAGCGAGAACGGGCGCGGCGAGCAACAGCGCAATGCCTGAAAAGCTGACCAGTCTCATATCGTCTCCCTTATCCTCGTCCCCGATACGCCGGCACGCCCGGCTCGGGCAGCCACAGTCCCTTGGGCGGCGGCCCGGATTGCCAATAGATGTCGATCGGAATGCCGCCGCGCGGATACCAGTATCCGCCGATCCTCAGCCAGCTCGCTTTGGCCGCTTGCACAATTCGATTTGCGACCGACAGCGTGCAGTCTTCGTGAAATGCGCCGTGATTTCGGAATGAGGCCAGAAAGAGTTTAAGCGACTTCGACTCGATGATCAGGCGATCTGGAACATAGTCGATGACAAGATGTGCGAAGTCCGGCTGGCCTGTGACCGGGCAGAGCGAGGTGAACTCCGGACACGAGAAGCGCACGAGATATTTCGTTCCCGGATGAGGATTGGCGACTGTTTCCAGAATCGCGTCATCGGGCGATGAGGGCGCCGAAGCTGCGCGCCCCAATTGGGTCAGCGGTCTGCGGTCGGCCTTGGCCGGTTGCTTTTTTCCGCTCGTCGCCATTCTGTCAGTCGCACCCGTCTCGGGAGGCGTCGATTATGGTCCGCGCGCTGGAGCCTCGCTTCTGTGCGACCATCTTCAGCCGGTCCGCCGTCGCGTAGATTTCGGACCAGGCTTCATCGGGGCGCGAGGCTGGAGCGCCGAAATAGGCCGGCGCGCAAGAACCCGCCAGCGGCGCGTCAAACACTATAGTGCAGATGCGCCAGCCGGCGCCGGCGCGCTCAAGACGCAACACGGACTGACGATCCCGCCCGCCTTCGCGATAGAAATGCGCCTCGCCTCGCCATGCGTCGCCATCCGGAAACCAGCGCATGGTCGCGGCGCCGTCGCTTTGCCGATCGATCCAGCAGCCGCGCAAGGCGTCCGGACCCGACGCCGGCGGCGGCGCGCTGGCGCAGGCGCCGAGAAACAACACGGATATGAGGGCTGACGGTCTGATCATCCTTCGAGATTACGCCGGTTTGATCGGACTGGCGAGGCGCGGGAGCTTCTGGACCCGCCAAAATCTGGTAGAATGCGATCGTGGCGATCCCGCCGCCCTGCAAGGAGCAAGTTGTGTCGAAATTGAGTTTTGGTGGGGCGGTGTGTTCTGTTCTGGCTGCAGCGCTCCTGGCCAGTTCGGCTCTGGCGCAGGCGGATCCAGATCCCGCAATCGACGCCGACGCCGCAACAATCGATGCGCCGTCCAAGCCTGCCAGAAAGGCGGGGAGCGGGAAGTCGTCCGAAGCCGCCGCGGCCAATGTGGCGACGCCGCCGATGTGGCGCATAGCGGACGAGGATACGGAGATCGTTCTCCTCGGCACCTTCCATATTCTGCCGCCGGGCATCGACTGGCGCTCACCGGAACTCGGCAAGGCCATCGACGGCGCCGATGCAATCTGGTTTGAGGCCGAGGTCGATACGCCGGCGGCGCAGGCGGAAACTGTCAAGATTCTGCAGTCGGCCGGTTTTCTGAAAAAGGGCGCCAAACTCTCCGCGATGCTGGAAGAAACCGAGGCGGCGAAACTCGAGGAGATATCGGGCGCGCTCGGGCTGCCCTTCGCGGCGGTCGATGGCATGCGCCCATGGCAGGCGTTTCTGGTTCTCAGCGTTCAGCTGATCCAGTCGAAGGGATTTGATCCGGGCTCAGGCCTTGAAAACAAACTCCTTGGCGAAGGCCGGGCGCGCGGCCGCGAGTTCGTCTTCCTTGAGACAGTGCAACAGCAGCTCGGCTTCTTCACAAATCTCGCTCCGGCAGTCGAGAAATCGCTGCTGACGCTGACTTTGCGCGATTGGGACCAGCAGGCGGAGGAATTCGACCAGCTATTCGCCGCATGGAAAGCCGGCGACGCCGAGGCCATCGACGAGATCATGAACCGGGCGATGCGCGAAGAGGCGCCGGAAGTCTACGACGTGCTGGTGAAACGGCGAAACGAAGCCTGGACGGCGCGCATCAAGGCCGCGCTCGATCAGCCGGGAAAGAAGCTCATCGCGGTCGGCGCGGCGCACCTTGTCGGAAGCGACGGCGTCCCGGCGCTGCTGGCGGCCGAAGGCGTTGAGGCGGCCCGCTACGGTCTCGCGGCCAACGACAACGAGGCGCCTGCCGCGAAGGAAAAGAGGAAGAAGGGCAAGAAAGACGAAGCCGCGCCAAGCGACGATGCCCTCGATTTGCCGGAGCCGATTGAGGAGACTGACGGAGATTGATGCGCCGGCACTGGCGTTGGCTTAAGCCGTGCGCCGCCGAACGTCTCGTGCACAGTCGATCGCTTCATCGAGGCATGCTCTGAGTTCTGTGAGGCAGGTCTTGCGCGCGCCGAGCTTGTTGGCGATCCCGCCGACCAGCGACTCGGCGTGCTCACAAAGGTCCCCGATCGCCCATGCTCCGACCCCGCGCGATGCGCCTTTCAGGGCGTGAGCGGCGTTGCGCCAGGGCTCATCGGGCAACAGAGGCTCCAGCCGCGAGACCCAGAGGTCCGCCTGTTCCTCGAAGATGGTCAGAATTTCAGCGAGCAACGCCGAGTCGCCTGACACATACATATCGAGATGGGCCAGATCTATCGCCGTGGACATGAATGTCTTCTCCGTCACCGTTGGTCCTCCGTCTCAAACGCTAAGCCTCGGCGACTGCCATCGCGTTAAAATTTTAGGGGCTTTGGTTAAGGTCGGCCGCGGCGCGAGAAATCCGGTGATCGCGTCTGAAAATCTCTGATCGTTTTCGAAAAAGCGCGAAGATTTAAGGCGTTGGCGAGACCGACGCCGCCGCTCCCGACATGATGGGCCTGCTGAAAGAGGAGGCCCATCCGTGAGCTATACGTCGCTGTTCCACACCCAACAGAGCCCGTTCAGCGAGGCGCTGACCTACCTCCCCTACATGCTGACATTCGAGTTCAGCCGCTACGCCCTTGCGGCGATCGTGGTGTTCGCCCTGACGCGGCTGGCGTTCGCCGGATCGCTGACAGGCCGGAAGATCAGGGCGCATTTCCCCGAAACGGCCCAGTTGACCCGTGAATTTCTGGCCTCAATTCGGACCGTGGCGATTTTTTCCTTGAGCGGCGTCGCCAGCATTGTCGGCGGCCGCTACGGCCTGCAGCGGAACTACGAGGACCCGGCTGCACTGGGGTGGCTCTGGTTCTGGGCGTCGGTCGCGATTCTGATCGTCCTCCATGACGCCTGGTTCTACTGGACGCACCGCCTGATCCATCACCCCAAACTCTTCAAACGCTGGCACGGGCTCCACCACAAATCGAGAAACCCATCGCCCTTCGCGGCCTATTCCTTCGATGCGGCGGAAGCTTGCGTCAATGCGGCCTTCCTGCCGTTGGCGCTCGTCGTCTTGCCCGTCAGCGAACCTGCCATCTTCCTCTTCCTCGGCCACATGATCGTGCGCAACGTCATCGGGCATTCCGGCTATGAGCTGTACCCCGCACGCCGCAACGGGCGGCCCCTTGTCGACTGGATGACCACCGTCACCCACCACGATCTCCACCATGCCCAGGCCGGGTGGAATTACGGTCTTTATTTCACGTGGTGGGACCGCTGGATGGGCACCGAACATCCGCAATACGCCGAGAAGTTCGCACAGGCGGTCCGCATTCCGCTCGACGGCTCCGCGGTGAAGGCGCTGGCGCCGCGCACGACGCTGGTCACCAGCGGTTCCGCTGGCGGCCTCGCTCAATCCCGTTATGATCGTGACCTGCGGCCGGACGGCCGCCAAGGGCGCTCTGTAGGCTGACGGGATTGGCTCTGGACGGAAACATGCTGGGGCGAGCGATGCGGCGTGCGCTCGCCCGCCCTTTGGCCGCGCCTCGGCAGCTGACGGAGGAAGAGATGCGTCTTCTACCCGCTGTGATGGCGGCCTCAATCGACCTTGGCGCCGTGCGGGTCGTTGGGCGTTTCCACAACCCCGTGGCTGCCTTTCTAGATCAGTCTGTCGTGCGCGGCCCCCGCATCTACTGGGCGAATGCGCCGATCGAAGCGACGACAATCGCTGAGCGCGCGCATCTCGCCCATGAGCTTGTGCATGTTTGGCAGTATGAGTTCTTGAGGCGCAGCGGTCTCGAAATCTTGATGCATCGCCGCTATCGCTATGAGCTCAGCGCCGGAACTCCATTCGCCGCCTATGGCTTCGAGCAGCAGGCGGCGATCGTTGAAGACGCCGTGCGCATCGCTGCAGGCGCTGCGCCGCGATGGGCGATCGGCGGTGTCGGGAGCGATCAGGACTATGCTTCGGCTATCGCCAGCTGCCCGGCATAGCCCGGGCGGAAACGCGAAGTTTGGTGCGCCTACCAGCGTCAACGCGCCAGAATCGACTTTCCGGCATAACGCGCGGTGTCGCCAAGCTCTTCTTCGATGCGAAGCAGCTGATTGTATTTCGCGAGCCTGTCCGAGCGCGCAAGCGAGCCCGTTTTGATCTGACCGCAGTTCGTAGCGACTGCGAGGTCGGCGATCGTTGAATCCTCGGTCTCGCCCGAACGATGCGACATGACGGCGGTATAGCGGGCGCGCTGAGCCATCTCGACCGCGGCGAGTGCTTCAGTCAGCGTACCGATCTGATTGACTTTGACCAGGATGGAGTTGGCGCAGCCCTTGGTGATCCCGACTCGCAAGCGCTTCTGATTGGTGACGAAAAGATCGTCGCCGACAAGTTGGCACTTGTTCCCGAGCGCGTCGGTCAGCGCCGCCCAGCCTTCCCAATCGTCCTCGGCCATGCCGTCTTCGATGGAGACGATGGGGTAGCGCCCGACGAGGTCGGAGAAATAGGCGACCATCTCGCCGGCGTCGAGCTTCTTGCCCTCGCCTTCGAGATGATAGCGGCCGCTCTTGTGAAACTCCGTGGCCGCGGCGTCGAGCGCGATGAAGACATCCTCGCCGGGCTTGCGGCCGGCTTTCTCGATCGCCTTCATGATGAAGCCGAGCGCCTCATCGGTCGATTGAAGGTTCGGCGCGAAGCCGCCCTCGTCGCCGACGTTGGTGCTGTGTCCGGCGTCCTTCAGCTGCTTCTTCAGCGTGTGGAAAATCTCCGCGCCTGCGCGCAGCGCTTCGGAGAACGAAGCTGCGCCAAGGGGCATGATCATGAATTCCTGGATGTCGATCGGATTGTCGGCGTGCGCGCCGCCATTGATGATGTTCATCATCGGCGCCGGGAGGAGGCGGGCGTTGACGCCGCCGACATAGCGATAGAGGGGCGTCGCGGTCGATTCCGCCGCGGCCTTGGCGACGCCGAGAGAGACGCCAAGGATGGCGTTGGCGCCGAGGCGGGACTTGTTCGCTGTGCCGTCGAGCTTGATGAGCGTCTCATCGATCTCAACCTGATTTTCGGCGTCGAACCCAGAGAGCGCGTCGAAAATTTCCCCATTCACCGCAGCGACGGCCTTTTGCACGCCCCTGCCGCCGTAGCGCTTGCCGCCGTCACGTTGCTCGTGAGCCTCATGCGCGCCTGTCGAGGCGCCGGAGGGAACCGCGGCACGCCCCATGAAACCGTCTTCGAGGATGACATCGACTTCGATCGTCGGATTGCCACGACTGTCGAGAATCTCGCGGCCGATAATATCGACGATGGCGGTCATTAAGGGAGGGCTCCTGCCGAAGGGGAGAGCCTCCTATAACTGCCTTTAGAGGGCGCGCAACGTGATTATTTTATCATTTAATATCAATGCGTTACAGCCGCGACCCGGCTATCGGCCGGCGCCTCCCGGAACTGCCCCCGCGCGGGAAAAATGCGCATCCCGCGCGAGGTGAGAGGTCAGATTCTGCGTCCCGGCGAAGCGAGGCCGGGCGCGTCAGTCTTCGTGTTTGCGGCCGCCATCGCCCCGAGGATCGGGTCGCTCGCGCGGCCCCTGACGCGGCTCATAGCCGTCGCCTGAGGGGGGAGGTTCAGACCCGCCCTGCCCGCCTGAGGGCGGCGACGGCGGTTGATAACCCCCGCCCTGTCCACCACCCGAAGGCGGAGCCGGCGGCTGGTAGCCTCCACCCTGTCCGCCACCATCCGGCGGCGGCGGGGGCGGCGTGTAGCCTCCGCCCGATCCACCACCACCGCCCGGCGGCGGCGGGGGCGG
>JBEBFW010000024.1:0-23836 GCA_040081755.1 Parvularculaceae bacterium | reverse complement strand
GTCGGCCAGCATCGAGACCGCAAGACCGTAGGCGGTCGAGTTGTTGTATTTGAGGATCGCCTCGAAATTCTGGAAGACGATGAAGGCCGGCCCGCGCGCGCCCGCGGGCAGGAAGACGCGGCCGCGGAGGTTCGGATCCATATCGACGAGATCGGACGTCGCGCTCTCGATGCCGGCCGAGCGCCATTCCGCCACCGCCTTCTTGGTATCGACATCGGCGAGACCGTAATCGAATCCGTTCGGCAATTTCACCTCGACGCCCCAGGCATGCCCGGCGCGATAGCCCGAATGCGCGAGATAATTCGCCGTCGATGCGAAGACGTCGCCGAGATTGGCCCACAGATCGCGATGACCGTCGCGATCGTTATCGACCGCGAAAGTGAGATAGGTCGTCGGGATGAATTGCGTGTGCCCCATGGCCCCGGCCCACGAGCCGCGCAATTGCTCGCGATCCGCGTAGCCGTTCTGAAGGATTTTCAAGGCGCCGATGAGCTGGGCGCGGCCATAGGCTGTGCGCCGCCCCTGCCAGGCGAGCGTCGCCAGCGCCTCGATCACATCGTAATCGCCCATGATGGCGCCGTAGGAAGACTCCTGCCCCCAGATGGCGGCGATGGTCTCGGCGTCAACGCCGTAGGCGCCCTCGATCGTCTCGAGGAGCGCCTCGTGCTCGGCGAGTTTGGCGCGGCCGTTGGCGATCCGGCTCTCGGACAGGGCGCCGTCGAGATAGTCCCACACGCTGCGGGCGAATTCGGGCTGATTGTCGTTGAGTTCGAGGACGCGCGGAACGACGCGCACATCAGCGAGCGCGCTGTCGAGAATCTCCTTCTTGATGCCGGCCGCCGCCGCTTCCGAGCGGAAGCCCTTGAGCCAGTCCTCGAAGGACTGATCCTCGACGGCCGCCGCCGGCGTCGCGATCGCAAGGAGGCCCATCGAAAGCCCCGCCCAAATCCCCATTCTGAGCCGCATTTTCTGGTCCTTGTTACGCACCCCGCCATTCTTAGGGTGAAGCGCAGGCAGGGGACAAGGGAGGCCAACCTTGCGGCGGGACATGGGCCGCGAGCCTCACAATTCCGTAACCGGGATCGCCGCCGATGGCGCTTCTTTGCGCTGAGGGCTTGGCATAAGGTGCCCGGAAATTCAGCCGGAATGCGGCCTCGGGCCGCTCTTCAACAGGGAATCCCCATGCGCCTCCTTCTCGCCGTTTCAATGATCGCGCTCGCCGCCGCCTGCTCGAAGAAAGAGAAGGCGGTCGAAGCGCCAGCCCCCCAGCCGGAAGCTGCAGCGCCTGCGGTCCACACGGTCGCTGCGGCGGCGCTTCCTGAATTGCAGGCGATGAGGGCCCAGTTCGCGCGGGTCGATATGGCGCCCGACGTCTCGTTCCTGTCGGCCGAAGAGCGTCAGGTCGTGAACCTCCTCATCGAGGCCGCCGGCTCGATGTCAGACATCTATCTCCGCCAGCGCGGTGAGGCGTTGCCGGCGCTGCGAGAAGAGATTGCGGCGTCCGACCAGCCGGACAAGGCGCTCCTCCTCGATCTCTTCGATCTGAATTACGGCGTCTGGGACGAGACCAACCACCACAAGCCGTTCTATGGAACGGCGGCGTGGCCGGAAGGCGCAGGGTTCTATCCCGCCGACATGACCAAGGCGGAGTTCGAGGCCTGGATCGCCGCGCATCCTGAAGACAAGGACGCCTTCATCAGTCCGTATACGGTCATTCGCCGCGAGGGCGAGAAACTCGTCGCCATCCCCTATTCAACCGCCTACCGCGAGGCGCTTGAGCCGGCGGCCGCCAAATTGCGCGAAGCAGCGGCGATCACGACCAATGAGAGCCTGAAGAAATTCCTGACGCTGCGCGCGGAATCCTTCCTCAAGGACGAATACTACGACTCAGAGACGGCCTGGATGGACCTCGACGGGCCGATCGAGATCGCCATCGGGCCTTATGAGACCTATACGGACGGTCTTTTCGGCTACAAGACGGCTTTCGAGGCCTTTGTGACCGTGAAGAACCCGGCCGAGAGCGCCGCGCTCGACAAATACAAGAACTATCTCAAGGACATGGAGGCGAACCTCCCCGTGGAGGAGCGCTACAAGAACTTCAAGCGCGGCTTTGAATCGCCGATCGCCGTCGTTGCGCAGGTTCATGGCGGCGGCGACAACGTGCCGGGCATTCAAACGATTGCGTTCAATCTGCCCAATGACGAGCGCGTGCGGGAAGCCAAGGGCGCGAAGAAAGTGCTCCTCAACAACGTCATGGGCGCGAAATTCGACCGCATCCTGTCGCCGATGGCGGCGAAGGTGCTGGTTCCGGAGCAAGCCTCGCTCCTGATGCAGAAATATATGGGCGCGGAGACCCTCTTCCACGAACTCTCGCATTCGATCGGGCCGGGGTCGATCGTCAAGGACGGCAAGGAAACGTCGGTGACGGCGGAGCTGAAGGAGCTTCATGCGCCGATCGAGGAGGGCAAGGCCGACGTGCTCGGGGCCTACAATATTCTGTACATGATGAAGCGCGGCGAGATGCCGGTCGCCGAGAAGGAGAACTTCCTCGCGACCTATTTCGTCGGCGTTTTTCGCGCGATGAGGTTCGGCGTCGCCGAAGCGCACGGGAAAGGCGCGGCGTTCCAGTACAAATACTTCCGCGACAAGGGCGCCGCTGTCTGGGATGAGAGCGCCGGCCGCTACCGCATCGATTTCGGCAAGCTCGAACAGGCGATCGCCGATCTGACGCGCGACGTCATCATGATCGAGGGGAACGGCGACTACGCGGCGGCTGGGGCCTTCCTCGCGACGAACGCCGTTCTCGACGATCAGGCGAAAGCCGTCATCGCCGGCATGACGGACTTGCCGGTCGATATCCAGCCGGTCTATCCGGAGCGGCTGTAACCAGCGCCGCGCGTTCAGCGAGGAACGGGGAGACTCATGGATTTCAGAATTGCGGCGGCGCTGATGGCGCTTTTGGCGGCGGCGTGCGCCCGTGAATCCCGCACGGCGGAGGCGCCCGCTGCGTCGGCGGCGGCCGGCGTAAAGCTTCATGTGATCGATTGCGGCAGCATCGACATAAAGGACTTTGCTGCGTTTTCTGACGAGGGCGCCTTTGACGGGCTGGCGGGAACCGCGGTCGTTCCATGCTTCCTCATTCGCCATCCCGACGGCGACCTCATGTGGGACGCCGGCCTGCCGGCGTCGCTCGTCGAAAGCGGGCCGACCGGCGAGGGCGGTTTTACGACCAGCCTTGCACGCACGATCGAGGATCAACTCGCAGAGCTCGGCCTCAAGCCCGCCGACATCGAGTTCTTCGCGATGTCGCACAGCCATTTCGACCATTCGGGTCAGGCGGCGACGTTCGCCGGTTCGACATGGCTGGTCGATCCAGCGGAATTCGAATGGATGTACAAGGAAGAAACTGCGGCCAGCGGCCTCGTCGTGCCGGCGCTCCTTGAGGCGATGAAGACCGCGCCCCGTCGCGACGTGACCGAGGACCTCGATCTCTTCGGCGATGGCAAGGTTCGCCTGGTGCGCACGCCCGGCCACACGCCGGGGCACATGTCGCTTCTCGTCCGGCTCGACAAGGCCGGACCCGTTCTGCTCACGGGCGATCTCTATCACCTCCCGCGCAGCCGGACGGAGCGGCGCGTGCCGACGTTCAATGTCGATCGTGCGATGACGCTCGCCTCGATGGACAAGTTCGAGGCGCTGGCGACGGAGACCGGCGCGCGCGTCGTCATTCAGCACGTCGCCGGGGACGTTGCGGGCCTGCCGGCGTTTCCGAACGCGCTCGAGTGAGGCTCGGACGACGCCGCCGAACCTGGTGGACTCAGATGGGGCATGCGCCGTAAAAGCGCTGCGCTGCTGGGGCTCAAAAGGGAGGTCTTCCATGAGAAAAATCGCGCTCGCGCTCGCCGCGTCGCTGCTGACGGTCGGCGCCGCGCTCGCCGGCGATCCGATGGCGAGCCGCTACGAGAACACCGTGACGCTGACCGATGCGTCCGGCGCCGTCACCAAAATCTATTACAACCATGACGGCACCATGAAGACCGTGATGCCGGACGGGACGGCCGGAACGGGCAAGTGGGCCCTCAAAGAGGGCAAGCTCTGCGTGATGCTCGACCAGGGTCCGACTGCGGGCGTTGAAAGCTGCAACCCGTTGACCGACCGCAAGGTCGATGAGGAGTGGGATATTCCGCTCCCGGACGGCTCGAAGCTGAAGGCCAAGTTGGTGAAGGGCCGGTAGGCAGAGCGTTCGGCGCGTAATTCGCTCTGTCTCCATCCTTCGAGACGCCCTTTCGCCTCACCCTGAGGAGGGCCGCCCCGCATTATGCTCGGCACTCGTCGCGCGTGCGCGGCCCGTCTCGATGGGCGCGGCGAAAGGGCTCAAGGATGAGGCGGAGTGTGTTGCTGCTTGGTCGGCGTTCGCTCTGAATTGCAAATTCCCTACTCATTATTCGCTGATCTTGCGGGCCAGCGTCACTTTCGAATGCGGCCGGCGCCCGAGCTTTTCAGATATCCAGAGACTGGTCTCGATGAGCGCGCCGAGATCGAGGCCGGTCTCGATCCCGGACCGATGCAGCGAATAGACGACATCTTCCGTCGCCACATTGCCGGAGGCGCCTTTGGCATACGGGCAGCCGCCCAATCCGGACACGGAGGAATCGAAGACGCCGACGCCTTCCTCGATCGAGGCCCAGATATTGGCGAGCGCCTGGCCGTAGGTGTCGTGATAATGGCCGGCGAGCCTCGCGATCGGAACCTCGCCCGCGACGGCGCGGATCATCGCTTGGGTTTCGCGCGGCGTGCCGACGCCGATGGTGTCGCCCAGAGAGATTTCATAGGCGCCCATGTCGTACAGCGCCTTTGAAACGCGCACGACGCTGCCAAGCGCGACCTTGCCCTCATAGGGACAGCCGTTGACACAGGAGACATAGCCGCGCACGCGGATTCCATCCGCCTTGGCCGCCTCGAACACCGGCCTGAATCGCTCAAGGCTCTCGGCGATCGAGCAATTGATATTCTTGCTGCTGAAGGTCTCCGACGCCGCGCCGAACACGGCGACCGTGTCGGCCTTGGCCGCGCGCGCGCCCTCATAGCCTTTCATATTGGGGGTCAGAACGGGATAGGAGACGCCTTGGCGGCGCTTGATGCGCGCCATCACCTCGTCCGACGCCGCCATTTGCGGAATCCATTTCGGGGAAACGAAAGCCCCGGCCTCGACCGACATCGCGCCGGCCGCGGCGAGCCGCTCGACGAGTTCGACCTTCGTCTCGACGCTGACGATCTCCTTCTCGTTCTGGAGGCCGTCGCGCGGTCCGACTTCGACGATGGCGATGCGGCGGATCATGTTCATTTCTTCCAAAGCTGACCTTCCCGAACGACCTCGCAATAACAACAGCCGCTCCGGATGTTATCGATGTTGTGCCAGACGTGCTCTGCGCCATGGGATTCGCAGTCTTTGCCCTTCGCCATCCACCCGAGATCGATCAAGAACCATGGGGAACGAGCCCGAATGAACGCCCTTAAGCGATAGGGCTTGGCCAGGGTCTGGAAGGAGATGTCATCGGCAAGGTCCGTCACGCCCTCTCCTCGAATTCGACCAGTACCTCGTTCTGTTTCACCTGATCTCCCGGCCTGAACCGGAAGGATTTGATGACCCCGTCATGGGGCGCCTTGATGGCGTGCTCCATCTTCATGGCTTCCATGACCATGAGCACGGCGCCGGCTACGACCTCGTCGCCGGGTTTCGCTTTCAGCAACGTCACGACGCCCGGCATGGGCGCGGCGAGCGAGCCTTCCGCCGAGTGATGCCCCGCCGCGCCCGACAGGGGATCGGGGAACGCGACATCCCAGGTCTCCGCGCCGATGAAGACGCGGATCCCTTCGCCATGCGACGTGACGAAGGTTTCGAAGCTTTGTCCGTGGACAGAGAGGCGCATCGCGCCGTTCGCGGCCATGCTGCCGGTGAAAGAGAAACGGATCGGTTCAGCGGTTGCGGACGCAAATCCATCAACCCGTTCATCCCGGCGTAAGCCGGGACCCAGAGCCCCACGCTCCGAAGCCTGCGGTCCTGGACCCCGGCTTTCGCCGGGGTGAGCGGGTTTTGAAAATTGTAACTCCCTGCGCGCCGCCGCCGTTGCGCGCGGCTCGATCTCGACGTCGTAGCCGTCGCCGGACGCCAACAGCCGCGCAAGCGCGGGCTCGCCGTCGATGTCGATCCAGAGCACGGTCTTTGCGGGCTTGTTGAGGCGAAAGCCCGTGAGACTTTTCCATGGATCATAAGGCCTCATGCTGTGGAGGCTCGTAGCGCCGTCACGAAGCACGCCGCCGCCGATCGCCTGAGGCCCTTCGTGACGCCGCGCTGTGCGCGGCTCCGCAGGGTGCGGCAGGCGCGAGGCCAGCGCCGCTGCATAGACCCGCGCATCGGCAGGCGGCCGGCGGAACAGCGCCTCGCGGTGCTCGTCGATATATTTCGTCGAGACGTCGCCCGCCGCGAAATCCGGATTTCCGGCAAGCGCATGGAGAAAGCGCGCATTGGTCTCGACGCCGGCGACGCGCGTTTGCGCAAGCGCTGCGCGCATCTTGCCGAGCGCCTCGGTTCGAGTGGCGCCAGCCGTGATGATCTTGGCGATCATCGGATCGTACCAGGGCGTAATCTCCTGGCCTTCCTCGACGCCGGAATCGATGCGTGCGTCGTCGGGGAGGCGCAAGGTCGTCAGCACGCCGATCGAGGGTGCGAAATTATTGTCAGGATTCTCGGCGTATAGCCGCGCTTCGAAGGCGTGACCCTGCTCTTTGATGTCGGTCTGTTTCAACGGCAGGCCTTCGCCCGCAGCGACGCGCAATTGCCACTCGACGAGATCGACGCCGGCGATCGCCTCAGTCACCGGATGCTCGACCTGCAGGCGCGTGTTCATCTCCATGAAATAGACGTTGTCGCCGCCGTCATAGAGACACTCGACGGTGCCGGCGCCGCGATAATCGACGGCCTTGCCGGCGTTGACGCCGATCTGATGCAGACGCTCGCGCAACGGGGCGGGTAGACGCGGCGCCGGCGCCTCCTCGATGATCTTCTGGTGGCGGCGCTGCACCGAGCAGTCGCGCTCGAAGAAGTGGACGACCGCCCCCTTGCCGTCGCCGACGATCTGGACTTCGAGATGGCGCGCGCGCGCGACATATTTTTCGACCAGCACACGGTCGTCGCCGAAAGAGTTTTTGCCTTCGCGCTGCGCGCTGGCCAGCGCTTCGGCGAGCTCAGTCTCGCTCGCGGCGACCTTCATGCCCTTGCCGCCGCCGCCGGCGGTCGCCTTCAGGAGCACCGGATAGCCGATCTTCGCGCATTCGCGCCGGAACGTCTCCAGCGATTGATCCGCGCCCTGATAGCCTGGCGTCGTCGGCACGCCCGCCTTCTCCATCAGGTCCTTCGCGGCGGACTTGGAGCCCATGGCGCGAATGGACTTCGCTGTCGGACCGATGAAGACGAGTCCCGCCTTCTCCAGCGCATCGGCGAAGTCGGCGTTCTCGGAGAGGAAGCCGTAACCGGGATGGATCGCCTCCGCGCCCGATTTCAGCGCCGCCTCGACGATGCGCTCGGCGCGCAAATAGCTCTCCGAGGGTTTTGCGCCGCCAATACGAAGCGCCTCGTCGCAAAAGCGCGCATGGGGCGCGCTTTCATCCGCATCCGAATAAACCGCGACCGTCGCAATGCCGAGCCGGCGCGCGGTTTTCGCGACCCGGATGGCGATCTCTCCGCGATTGGCGATGAGGATCTTGCGGAACATTATTCCCTCAAAACTGCGCAAACGCGGGATGGTAGCTGATTTTGCGCGCCTTGCCGTCAAAGACATTCGCGAACTCGATCATCTGGAAGGCGTCGCCGGCGTCCCGCGCATCCCAGCGAACGTTTTTCGCCGACGCCGGCCGGAACTTGAAGCGCTGGTAATAGTCCGCACTCCCCAGAAGCACCACCGCGCCGGCGCCTGCCTGGCGCACGTCCTCGAGCGTCTCCAGGACGAGCGACGAGCCGAGCCCCTGCCTTTGCCTCGCCGGCGCCACCGCGAGCGGAGCGAGGCCCAGCACCTTGTAGTCGACCGGCGGATCGACGACGACGGGACTGCAGGCGCAATAGGCGACAATGCTCTCGCGCGCCGCCGCGACGATTTCATATTCGATCGCTTTGGCCGCCCACAAACGCTCGACCAGCCGCGCTTCGTCCTCGCGGCCGAAGGCGCTCGCGATCATGTCGAGCGCGGCCTTGCGGTCATGCGGCTCGACCGGGCGTATCAGCATCACTTGATCCAATCGGGCTTCCGTTTTTCGAGGAAGGAGAGAACGCCTTCCTTGCCCTCCGGGCTCGACCTCAAGCGCGCAATGCGCGCGGCGGTCTCCTCCATGATGCGATCGTCGATCGGCTGAAAGGCGACAGCGCGGATGAGGTCCTTGGCTTCCTTCTGCGCGACCGGGCCGCAGGCGAGAAGGTCCTTTATGACGCCGTCGAGGGTCGCCTCAAGCTGAGGCGCGATGGCGACCAAATGAACGAGCGAAATGCGCCGCGCCGTGTCGGCGTCGAAGCGCTCGCCCGTCATGAAGAAGCGACGGGCCTGGCGCGTGCCCATGGCGCGCATGACGAAGGGCGATATGACGGCGGGGATGAGACCGACGCGCACCTCGGTGAGGCCGAAAATGGCGTCGTCCGCGGCGATCGCGATATCGCACGCCGCGACAATGCCGACGCCCCCGCCCAGCGCCGGGCCGTTGACGAGCGCGATGGTCGGCTTCTCGCAGAAGTAGATCGTGTGGAGCATATGGGCGAGGCGGCGCGCGTCGTCCTTGTTCTCTTGCGGCGAATAGCCGGCGACGCGCCGCATCATGTCGAGATCGGCGCCCGCGCAGAAGGCGGTCCCGGCGCCGGTCAGGACGATGACGCGCACATTCTGATCGGTCGAGAGCCTCGCCATCGTGTCGCAAATGTCGCCGATCAGCTTTTCGTTGAAGGCGTTGCGCACGTCCGGCCGGTTCAGCGTCAGCCGGGCGACGCCGCGATTGTCGATGGTGGTGAGGAGGGACATCATGGGGACGGCAACCGGCAACCGGCAACCGGCAACCAGGGCGCCCCCGCCCTGCCTGGCTCAATTGCGATGTCCATTGTGGGAACCCTTTCTTGCGGTTGCCGGTTGCCGGCTTCACATCCTGAATACGCCGAACTTCGTCGGCTCGATGGCGGCGTTGAGCGAGGCTGAAATGCACAGTCCCAGCACATCGCGCGTCTGCGCGGGGTCGATGATCCCGTCGTCCCAGAGCCGAGCCGAGGAGTAATAGGGCGAACCCTGCGCGTCGTAGCCGGCGCGAATCTCATTCTTGAATTTCTCTTCATCCGCCGCCGGCCAGGTATCGCCCGGACGCAACGCCTCGCGCTTGACCGTCGCGAGCACGCTCGCCGCCTGCTCTCCGCCCATGACCGAGATGCGCGCATTCGGCCACATGAAGAGAAAGCGCGGGGAATAGGCGCGCCCGCACATGCCGTAATTGCCCGCGCCGTAGGAGCCGCCGACGATGACGGTGAATTTCGGCACGCGCGCGGTCGCGACCGCGGTCACCAGCTTGGCCCCGTCCTTGGCGATGCCGCCGGCTTCCGCCGCCTTGCCCACCATGAAGCCGGTGATGTTCTGCAGGAAGATCAACGGCACGCCGCGCTGGCAGCACAGCTCGATGAAGTGCGCGCCCTTGACCGCGCTTTCTGAGAACAGGATGCCGTTATTTGCAAGAATGCCGACTGGAAACCCGTGAAGATGGGCGAACCCGGTCACCAGCGTAGAGCCGTAGAGCGGCTTGAATTCGTCGAAACGCGAGCCATCGACCGTGCGCGCGATGATCTCGCGCGCGTCATACGGCTTTCGCGCGTCCCGCTCGACGAGGCCGTATATTTCGTCAAGGGGATAGACTGGCGGTTCGGCGGGGACGCATTGCAGGCTGCCCAGCCTGCGCCAGTTGAGGCGCGAGACGATGGCGCGCGCAAGCCCCAGCGCGTGGTCGTCATCTTCGGCCAGATGATCGGCGACGCCCGATTGGCGCGTATGCACGTCGCCGCCGCCGAGGTCCTCCGCCGAGACGATCTCGCCGGTCGCGGCTTTGACCAGCGGCGGACCGGCGAGAAAAATCGTCCCTTGCCGGCGCACGATGATCGCCTCGTCCGACATCGCCGGCACATAGGCGCCGCCGGCCGTGCAAGAGCCGTGCACGACGGCGATCTGCGGAATGCCGGCGGCGGAGAGGTTGGCCTGATTGTAGAAGATGCGGCCGAAATCGTCCTTATCAGGAAAGACTTCATCCTGCATCGGCAAGAACGCGCCGCCCGATTCGACCAGATAGACGCATGGAAGGCGGTTTTCCGCAGCGATCTCCTGCGCGCGCAGGTGCTTCTTCACCGTCATCGGATGATAGGCGCCGCCTTTGACTGTCGGGTCGTTGGCGACGATCATGCATTCGACGCCCGAAATCCGCCCGACGCCGGTGACCATGCCGGCGGCGTTGACGTCCCCGGAATACATGGCGAAGGCTGCGAAATTACCGACCTCGAGAAACGGCGAGCCCGGGTCGAGGAGCCGCTCGATGCGCTCGCGCGCGAGCAGCTTGCCGCGTTCCTTGTGGCGCGCGGCGTAGCGCTCGCCCCCGCCCTCGGCGACCTTTGCCGTGTTGGCCTTCAACTCATCGACGAGTTTTCGCAGCGCGGCGGCGTTGGCGGCGAACCCTTCAGAGCGCGTATCGATTCTAGTTTGGATGACGGGCATGGTCCCGGCGACTCGCTGGTTGTCGCAGAGGGTCTAGCAAATGCCCCGGGAATAGAAAACGCTACGGCGCCGGCATCGCGGAGGCGGCGAAGCAACTGCGCGCGGCCTGGCTCAATCCGCCAGACCTCGTGAAGCGCGCGCCCGAGGTCGTCGCCGGCTATCCCGACCGCATTCTCCCCGTCGACGAAGCGGCGGACAAAATCCTCAGGAAAAGGACGCTCACGAACCTTTACAACGAGCGCCCCGCCTGGCTCGATCACGCGCACAAGGCGCTCGATGAAGCGGTCGCGGGCGCCTATGGCTGGGAGGACGACTTCCATGCCGGCGCGCTGACCGAGGAGGAAATACTGAAGCGTCTCTTTGAGCTCAATCAGGCGCGCGCTGCGGCAGAGAAGCCATTCACAAGCAAAGTCGCCAAACAAGGCAAGCGCCAGCGGGCGCTGTAGCGACCGCCCAACCTTGAATTATCGACCGCCTTTTGCTACTTTAATCCAATGACTTCGCTCGAAAAAATCGAACAGGCGATTTCCGCGCTTACCGCCGGGGAAATAGAGGCGCTCGCGGCGTGGTTCGCCGAATTTCGAGGCGAATTGTGGGACCGGCAATTTGAAACCGACGTTGATGCCGGCAAGCTCGACAAATTCGGCGACGAAGCGGCGGCGCATCATCGTGCGGGCCGGACCACGGCGCTTTGAGGCATTGGGCGACCCCCGGAGTTCTGGCGGGCCTTCGGAGTGCTCCCGGACCGCATTCAGGTGACGGCGAGGAAGAACTTCGAATTGTTGAAGGCGGACCCGCAGCATCCCTCGCTGCGCCTCAAAAAGTTGGCCGATTCTGGTCGGCGAGAGCGGGGTCCGAACACCGCGCGCCTATGAACGACTGATCAAGAGTTAGAGCGCGACAACGTCGTCTGATTGCCGGCGTCCCGCGCCTCAGCTGTCCATCTTCAGGGCCTTGATGAAGGCTTCCTGTGGAATCTCGACCCTGCCGAACTGGCGCATCTTCTTCTTCCCCTCTTTCTGCTTGTCGAGGAGCTTCCGTTTGCGGCTGACGTCGCCGCCATAGCATTTGGCGGTCACGTCCTTGCGCATCGCGGCGATCGTCTCGCGGGCGACGACCTTGCCGCCGATCGCGGCCTGGATCGGGATCTTGAAGAGGTGGCGGGGAATGAGGTCTTTCAGCTTCTCGCACATGACGCGCCCGCGCAGCTCCGCTTTCTCGCGGTGGACGATCATGTTGAGCGCATCGACCGGCTCCTCGTTGACGAGGATCGACATCCTGACGAGATCGCCCTCGCGGTAGCCCATGATGAGATAGTCGAAGCTGGCGTAGCCTTTGGAGACCGACTTCAGGCGATCGTAGAAATCGAAGACGACTTCGTTCAGGGGCAATTCGTAGGTCAGCATGGCGCGGCTGCCGGCGTAGGTGAGTTCGATCTGGCGCCCGCGCCGTTCCTCGCACAGCTTCAGAATGGCGCCCAGATGCTCATCCGGCGTCAGGATGGTCGCCTTGATCCACGGCTCTTCCATGTGATCGATGCGCATGACGTCGGGGAGGTCCGCCGGATTGTGCAGCTCGAGGCTCTCGCCGTTGGTTAGATGCACGCGGTAGACGACCGAGGGCGCGGTGGTGATGATGTCGAGATTGAACTCGCGCTCCAGCCGTTCACGGATGATCTCGAGATGCAGAAGCCCGAGGAAGCCGCAACGGAAGCCGAAGCCCAAGGCGGCCGACGTTTCCATCTCGTAATGAAAGCTCGCGTCGTTGAGGCGCAGCTTGCCGATCGCCTCGCGCAGCGTCTCGAAATCGGCCGCATCGACCGGAAACATGCCGCAGAAGACGACCGGCTGCGATGGCTTGAAACCGGCGAGCGGCGCCGATGTCGGGCGGCGCTCCTCGGTGATGGTGTCGCCGACCTTCGTGTCCGCGACTTCCTTGATCGAGGCGGTCATGTAGCCGATCTCGCCGGGACCGAGTTCGCCGATCGGAATTTTCTTCGGCGTCGAGACGCCGACCTGATCGACGCCGTAAGCGGCGCCGGTCGCCATCATGCGGACGCGCATGCCTTTCTTCAGGACGCCATCGACGATCCGCACCAGGACGACGACGCCGAGATAGCTGTCGTACCAGCTGTCGACCAAGAGCGCCTTCAGCGGGGCGCTGGCGTCGCCCTTCGGCGCCGGGAGGCGATGAACGATCGCTTCGAGCACGTTCTCGACGCCGACGCCGGTCTTGGCGGAGATCTCGATCGCGTTCGAGGCGTCGAGGCCGATCACGTCCTCGATCTGCGTCTTGACCCGCGCCGGCTCGGCGGCGGGCAGGTCGATCTTGTTGAGCACGGGCACGATTTCGAGATCGAGGTCGATCGCCTGATAGACATTGGCGAGCGTCTGGGCCTCGACCCCTTGCGTCGCATCGACGACGAGGAGCGCGCCCTCGCACGCCGACAGCGAGCGCGACACCTCGTAGCCGAAATCGACATGGCCCGGCGTGTCGATCAGGTTGAAGACGTAGTCTTCCCCGTTCGCCGCCTTGTAATTGAGGCGCACGGTGTTCGCCTTGATGGTGATGCCGCGCTCGCGCTCGAGATCCATCGAATCGAGGACCTGCTCGCGCATCTCGCGCAGCGAGAGCGCCCCCGTCATCTGGATCAGACGGTCGGCGAGCGTCGATTTCCCGTGATCGATATGGGCGATGATCGAGAAATTGCGGATGTTCTTCAGCGGAATCATAGGCGGCGGGGTATAGTGGAGCCTCCCGCAGCGCACAATGGCGGGGCGACATGGCGGGGCGGCGGGTCGCCCCGGCGATCGCCTGGCTTGATCGCTGGCCACATGCACATTATCATGCGCATGGTAAGGTCGGAGGCCGCATGAAATCGGAAAGGCTGACCCTGCTCGTGGCGCCGCGCGAGAAGAGGACCATCACCGCAAGCGCCAAGCGCGCCGGCGTCACGGCCAGCGAATATGTGCGTCGCGCGGTCGCGGCTTATGAAGGCGAGAAGCCCGCCGAACCCGCGCGAGCGGATAACGGCCCGAGCGATCTGAAGAAGCTGCTCCGTCAATTGGCTGAAGACGCCGGAGAGGGGTCGAGTGAAACGGATTTGCGCCGGTCGGCGTTCGACGAGTTGATGGATCGTGAGGACGAGAGATTGGACGCGTTGCGAGCCTATCTGGAAGAGGGTCGGGCCGCCATCGCGCGCGGCGAAGGAATTGTGCTGAAGGACGCGGCGGCCATCGACCGGTTTTTTAACGACCGCAAGCGCGCTCGATGAAGATTGTCGTCCTCGCGCCGCGCGTGGGCGCCGAGTTGGACACGATTCGTCGGTACGCTACCGAAAATTTCGGCGCAGCGCAGGCGGAGCGCTACGAGCTTGCCTTCCGGAAGGTTTTTCAGCTGATTCAAATGCATGAAACGGCCGGACGGGCGAGGGACGAAATTGGATCTGGCTATCGAAGCTTGAAAGTGGGCTCGCATGTGATTTTCTACTACGTCTCCGACGTCATCGAAATCGTCGGCATTCCACATGGGCGCCGGAGTCTGAAGGTGTATTTTTCGAAAGGCCGGGGCAAGCGATCGTCGCATAGAGGCGCATCGGACTGATCGGGAAATTGCCAATGCATACGCCCCACCTCCTCCCCATCCGCATCTATTACGAAGACACCGATTTTTCCGGCGTCGTCTACCACGCGGCGTATTTGAAATTCTTCGAGCGCGGACGAACCGAAGCGCTGCGCGCGTGCGGCGTCCATCACAGCGAAATGCTGAAGCGCGCCGAGCCGATCGCCTTCGCGGCCCGAAAGATGACGACGGAGTGGATTCAGCCCGCGCGTATCGACGATCTTCTTGAAGTGCGGACCTCGTTCACGGAAATTCGCGGGGCGCGCATGTTCCTGAAGCAGGAAATCCGGCGCGGCGAGGCGCTGCTCTGCAAGGCGGAAGTCGAGGCGGCTTGCATGAATCTCGAGAGCAAGCCGAGGCGGCTGCCGGCGGACATCGCGGCGAAGGTGGCGGGCTCGGCCGCGTGATGCTGATTGCGGCGCGCCTCAAGGAGTTTTTTTGCGCGATTGGAGTTCCGGGCCATCCTTCGCGACGCGCGCCCCTTGTGACGCGCGCGGAGCAAGTCTTGAAGCGCTCCTCAGGATGAGGCCTTTGTATATTTTTATATGGACATGTAACGCGCATAATCATTTGACTTTCATAGAAACAATCACAGAGTCTCATCCTGAGGAGCGCGCCCCTCAACGATCTCCACTGTTGAAACAAGGGGCGCGCGTCGCGAAGGATGGCCCCGCGCTCCGTTCGCGCCGCCGCACCGGGCCCTCACCGCCGCCGCCTGAAAACTCTCCAAATCGTGTGGTTCCTTGCCGGCCGCGGGCTAGGAAAACGGGCTCGGGCGATGTTAGGGAGTATCGAAGGCGGTCCGCGAAGGAGCCGCCCAGATACTTCCAGCCGGTCTGACCGGGCGCGCCAGCAGGCCGCCGGCAAGCGTAGGGGATTTGATTATGGAGTCAGAAGTCGTTGCGGCGGCAGCCGGCGCCGGGGCGGAGTTCAGCCTCGTCAGTCTGTTCTTGAGCGCGGGCGTCGTCGTCAAGATCGTAATGGGCATTCTGGCGGTCGCGTCGGTGTGGTCCTGGGCGATCATCATCGACAAGTCGCTGCTGTTCGGACGTCTGAAAACGAAGTCGAAGCGTTTTGAGGACACGTTCTGGTCCGGCAAGCCGCTGGACGACCTCCACCGGAAGCTCGGCGACAAGGTCGATCATCCGATGGCGCGCGTGTTCGATTCCGGCATGACCGAATGGGGCCGCACCAAGGATATTGGCCGCCAGGAATCGCTGGTCGCCGGGGCCAAGGAGCGCATCGACAAGGTGATGAACGTCGCCGTGGCGCGCGAGCTTGAGGAGGCGGAGCGTCATTTGGGCGTGCTGGCGACCATCGGTTCAGCCGCGCCCTTCGTCGGCCTTCTCGGCACGGTCTGGGGCATCATGACCGCGTTCCAGGCGATCGCGGTCACCAAGGACACCAACCTCGCCGTTGTCGCGCCCGGCATCGCCGAGGCGCTGTTCGCGACGGCGCTTGGGCTCGTCGCGGCTATCCCCGCAGTCGTCGGTTACAACCGCTATTCCGCCGCGCTCAACTCCTTCGCCGTGAAGCTGCAAGGCTTCGCCGACGAGTTCTCCGCGATCCTCTCGCGCCAACTTGACGAGAGGGCGCGCTGATGGGCGTTTCCCTCGGCAGCGGCGCGCATCGCCCTTGGCCCGGCCGCGTGCGGCCGATGTCCGAAATCAACGTGACGCCGCTCGTCGATGTCATGCTGGTCCTGCTGATCGTGTTCATGGTCGCTGCGCCGCTCCTGACCGTCGGCGTCGCCGTCGATTTGCCGGAGACCGCGGCCAAACCCATTCCGGATCAGGGCGAGCCGCTGACGGTTACCGTGACGGGCGACGGCGTCATTTTCGTTGAAGACACGCAGGTCGATATCGATGCGCTCGTGCCGCGCCTCGAGGCGATCGCGCAGGCCGGCTACGAACAGCGCATCTTCATTCGCGGCGACCAGTCGCGCTCCTATGGCGAAATCGTGCGCGTCATGGGCCGGATCAACGCCGCCGGGTTCCGGCAGATCGGCCTCGTCACCGATCCGGAACTCAAGTAATCGCGGAGAGCCGCGCGTAGATGCGTTTGGGAGTTCCAGGTTCGGTCTTGTTGCACGCCGGGGTGCTGGGGCTGGCCTTTGTCTCGCTCCCCGAAAGCTGGCGCTCGAAAATTGTCAGCGAGCCCGTCGTTCCGATCGAAATCATCAGCAAGGCCGAACTCGCTGAATTGACGAGCGTGCCGGCCATGCAAAAAACGCCGCCGCCGAAACCCGAACCGCCGAAGGAAGAACCGCCGGCCCCGACGGAGACGGTCGAGCCGCCGAAGCCGGAGGAAGCCGAGCCGCCGCCGCTTCCCGAGCCCAAGCCGGAAGTGAAGCCCGACCCGAAACCAGAAGTGAAGCCGGAGGTCAAACCGGTCCTGCCGGAGAAGCCGCCCGTGAAGCCGCCCAGGAACGACGACCTCGATTTCGATCGGCTCTCGGCGCTGGTCGATAAGGAGCGCGTGAAGGATCCCGAGAGCGGCGCGCCCTCTGAAGCCGCCGTCGGCGACCGGAATCAGGAGCAGGTCGGCCCCGGCGACCGCCTGACCGCAAGCGATGTCGCCAAGATGCAGGCCGCCGTCGGCAAGTGCTGGCAGACGCAGGCGCTCATCGGCGCGCCAGAGCCCGAGAAGCTCCTCGTGCGGCTCGAGTTCGAATTGAACGAGAACGGCACGCTCCGCAGCCAGCCGCGCGTCATGAATTCCGTTCAGATCGGCCTGTCGGGCAATCAGTTCTGGAAGGTCGCCGAGCAGGTCGCCGTGCGCGCCGTCATCCAGTGCCAGCCCTACGATTTCCTGTCGGCCGAGCGCTATCATGTGTGGCGCGAAATGGAGTTGAATTTCGACCCCAGCCAAATGGCGGGATTTTAATTCGGCCGCGGGAGCGGCCCGTCCTATTGGGCGCTTGCGCGCCGCAGTCTAGACCGATCAAATCAAGCATGCAGGAAACGAAACGATGACGAGGAATTTGAGGTTTGCGGCGGCGGTTTGGGCTGCGGCGCTGGCGACGCTCGCCCTCGCTCCGGCAAGCGTGCTTGCCCGCGTCCAGATCGACATCACGCAAGGCAATGTCGAGCCGATGCCGATCGCCGTGCCCGAATTCATCGCGGGGCCCGGCGGCGCGCCGCAGCTCGCCAAGGACATCACGGACGTCGTCAAGGCCGATCTCGACCGATCGGGCCTTTTCGGCGTCATCGATCCGCGCGCCTATATCGAGGATGTCGCCAGCGTCAATGTGCGGCCCCGTTTCGCCGACTGGCGCCTCATCAACGCCCAGGTGCTGGTGATCGCCGACGTGAAATCGTTGGGAGACGGACGAATTGAGGTCGCTACGCGAGTCTGGGACGTCTACGCCGACGAGCAGCTCGGCGCCGTCTCCTTCAAGACGCCGCAAGACAATTGGCGCCGCGCCGCGCATAAAGTGGCGGACTTCGTCTACAAGTCGCTGACCGGCGAGGAAGGCTATTTCGACACGCGCGTCGTCTTCATCCATGAGACGGGGCCGAAGGCGAAGCGCGTCAAGCGCCTCATGATCATGGATCAGGACGGCGCCAACCCGGCTCCGCTCACCGACGGCATGAACTATCAGGTGCTGACGCCGCGCTTCTCGCCGACGCAGCAGCAGATCACCTACATGGCCCTCTACGACAACAAGCCGGGCCAGATATTCCTGTTCAACATCGCGACGGGCGAGCAGGAGCAGCTCGGCACGTTTCGCGGCATGACCTTCGCGCCGAGATTTTCGCCGGACGGCACGGAAGTCCTGATGGCGATGGAGCGGAGCGGCAATTCCGACATCTTTCGCATGGAGCTCGCGACGCGCAAGCTGACGCGTCTCACCGACAGTCCGGCGATCGATGTGTCGCCGACCATGTCGCCAGACGGCCGCCGCGTCGGCTTCGCCTCGGACCGGGGCGGCTCGCAGCAGATCTATGTAATGGACGCCAGCGGGACGAACCAGAAGCGCATCACCTTCGGCGAGGGGCGCTACATGACTCCGGTCTGGAGCCCGCGCGGGGACTTGATCGCGTTCACCCGCCAGTATCAGGGACGCTTCTATATCGGCGTCATCCGCCCTGACGGGCAGGGCGAGCGGCTGCTGACCGAGAGCTATCTCGACGAGGGCCCGACCTGGTCGCCGAACGGGCGTGTGCTCATGTTCCATCGCGAGCAGTCGCCTGGCGACGGCCCGTCGCTCTGGTCGGTCGATCTCACCGGCCGGAACCTCCGCCGCGTGAAGACGCCGTCCGACGCCTCCGATCCGGCGTGGAGCCCCCTGCTGCCGTGATCAGCATGATAACATGCGTCTTGCATGCTAACATTAAATGTGTTATCATGCACTATGGCGTTAGAGAGCCTAATCCCACAGGAAGCTGAAGCGCTTTCCGCCGCACTTGAGCGCTACCTGAGTGACATCCTGCATCACCCGGCGCTCTTGCTCAGGCCGCTTGGGCGAATTCCCGGGGCTCCGACTTTTCTCGATCGTAGTTACGCCTTCTACGAAGCGCGCATCGCCGATCGAAGGTGCGTTTTTCTGCTGGCGAGTGGGCCGGCCCATACTCCGGCGGCCATCGCCAAGCACCTCGACTTAGCGCGCGGCGTGATCGACGATGCCGTGATTATTTTGGCGACATCTACCCTGAGCGCCCATAATCGCGCGCGGCTCATCGGTCACGGGGTCGCCTTCGCCGTCCCTGGCAACCAGCTCTATGTCCCTGAACTCGCGGTGGACTTGCGCGAGCATTTCCGAACGCCAAGATCGGGTTCGGGCAAAGGCCTTTCCCCGGCCGCTCAGTCTGTCCTGTTTCACTATCTTCTTCGCCGGGATAGCCCCGCCATGACGTCATCCGTCATTGCTGTGGCGCTCCGATGTTCGGCCATGTCGGTCAGCCGCGCTTTTGACAATCTGTCCGCGACTGGCCTTGCCAGCACGGTGCGCGCCGGCAGAGAGCGGCGTCTCCAGTTCGCCGCCGATCGCCGCGAACTGTTCGATGGCGCCCGTCCGCTTCTGCGATCACCCGTTCGCACAGTGAAGCATGTGTTGTTCGGCGATCGGTTTCCAGACCTGAAGCGCGCTGGCGATAGCGCCCTTGCGGACCTCTCGGCCCTTACGCCCCCCCTTAAGGAAACATATGCGGCGTCCGCGCAAAACTGGAAAACGCTCGTCTCGCATTTTCATTTGAAGGAAGTCGTCGAGCACGAAGGGAGTCGCGCCGTCGAGACATGGTCTTACGATCCTGCCGGGCTTTCCGACGGACCCGTCGTCGATCCGCTTTCGCTCTACGCGCAATTCCGCAATCACCGCGACGAGCGAGTTGCGACAGCCGCCGAAAGGCTCCTCGAGAAGACTGTATGGTAGTCGGAATCAACAAGTTCCGGGAGCATTTCGCGGGACATGAAGATCAGTATGCGATCATCGGCGGCGCAGCGTGCGAACTCATTTTTGGAGCGGCAGGGGTCGCTTTCAGAGCGACCAAGGACATCGACATGGTGCTCTGCGTCGAGGCTGTCGATGCCGCGTTTGGCAAGAGTTTCAGCGCGTTCCTGGCCGCTGGCGGTTATGAAGCGCGCGAGCGCGGAGGCGCCGGCCGGAAGGAGTTTCATCGTTTCTCCGGTCCGTCCGACAAAACGTTTCCGCACATGATCGAGCTCTTCTCGCGCAAGCCCGAAGCGCTGACCCTTCCTGAAACCGCCCATCTGACGCCGATCGACGTCGAGGACGACGTTGTCAGTCTGTCCGCCATCCTGCTGGATGACATTTACTACGAAGCGTTATGCGCGGCCCGGCGCGAGATCGAGGGTGTGACCATCCTGGACGAAACACTGCTGATCCCATTCAAGGCGAAAGCCTTTCTCGATCTGACGGCGCGCAAAGGCGCGGGCGAAATGATCGATAGCGGCGACATCAAAAAGCACCGCAATGACGTGTTTCGTTTGCTCCAGCTCTTGCCCGGCGACGCATCGATCGACGTGCCGACGCCGCTTCGGAGTGATCTGAACGCTTTCGTTGAAGCCGTCGGGAATGACGTATCGCTCGACCCGAAATCCTTCGACGTGCCCCTAACTCGTGAGGATGCCGTCTCGCTCATTCGCTCTGCCTACAGGCTGAGATAACCAGTCATAAGATGGCCGGACGGCGCCTGCCTACAGCGCCTCCTCTCTCCGCGGTCTTTCCGGCGGCGTCGAAGGTTTTGCGCTCGGCCGTGCTTCCGCCCTTCCACCCTTGGACAGGAATTTTCGATCAACGCAGGGCATGGCCGACAGCGAAAGTCTTTATCCGCCATGAATCAAGGCCTTGCGCCGCACCTGTAACAGGAATTTCATCGTCGCGCGGGATCGGCCGCGCTTGATCGCCGTCGCGGCGCTCGCTACGAATCAAAGGGCGGTTAACGATTCTTGTGTAATCGTGACGATCTCGCGCCCTTCCTGGGCGGGGCGTCGCGCGGTTTAATGGGGATTGAAGCGGGGGTGCGCCTGCGACAGTCCCAAAGTCAAAGTGGAGCACGAAAGAGAATGAAATTCACCTCTGTGTTGAAATTTGCAGGCGTTGCAGGCGCGCTGGTATTGATGTCGGCTTGCGCCAGCAACAAGTCGGGCCCCGATGTGGTCGCCAACGGCGACACCGGCTCGACGAGCGGCTCGCGCACGGGCAACGCGGTTCCCGGCAGTCAGGAAGACCTTGAGCAGAACGCCGGCCATCGCGTGTTCTTCAGCTACAATGAGTACAATCTCTCGCCGCAAGGTCAGGCGACGCTGGCGCGTCAGGCGGCCTGGCTGAAGCAGTATCCGAACGTGCGCATCATGCTCGCGGGCAATTGCGACGAACGCGGCACGCGCGAGTTCAACCTCGCGCTCGGCGCCCGCCGCGCCGAATCCGCCCGCGCCTATCTCGTCAGCCTCGGCGTCGATGGCTCGCGCGTCCAGACGGTTTCCTACGGCAAAGAGCGTCCGCTCGACAGCCGGGCGACGGAAGACGCCTGGTCCGTGAACCGCAATTCGACGACGACTATCACGGCGGTCGGCTCCTGATCGTCACGCTGCTGAGTTTTTGAAAAACGCGCCGGCCTCCGGCGCGTTTTTCATTTGCGCCGCGCGGTCTTCTTTGCAGACCTCTTCTTCGCGGACTTTTTCGCTGCCGCCTTTTTCGCCGGTCGTGTCGCCGCCTTCCTCGGGGGCGCCTTTCCGGCCTTTTTCGGCGCCGGTCGATCTGTTTTCTTCACGGCGCGCGCTGGAGGTCTTTCATGTCGAGGCTGATAAACGCCCAGCCGTCCGCCGCTCGGCAGGGTCAGTTCCGTCAATACGCCCCAGCCGAGGTTCTTCCGCGGGCTGCAGCGCACGCCTGCGGCCGCCATGGCGGCTGCAAACGCCTCGACGTCCTCGCACATGAGATAGAACTCGTGCTTGCCCGTGAAGCCGGGATGGAAGGCGGCCTCCGAGGGCGGCAGTCCGAAAATGAGCCATCCGCCGCCCACGTCCACATTTGGAAAATCAAGCACGTCGCGGAAGAAGGCCCGGTCCTTCGCGGCGTCCTTCGAATAAATGATTGCGTGTGCGCCGATGATCATGGGCCGGCCTTTCGAGGTTGTGATCGCAAATGAGGCCGGGATTCATAATCTTGTCGTGCGGACGCCGCAACCTTGCGCGAGTTTCGGACGATGCGGATATGGCGGGCGCGGGCGATCGCCGCTAGACTGCCTTGGCCTCCGGTTCGTCGTGCAGTGAAAGGTCTTCTTTATGCGTGCAGCAAAGTTTCTCTGGATCCTCGCGGGCGTTGCGGCGCTGTCGGGGCCGGCGGCCGCGGGCGACACCAAGGATCGCATTGGCCTCCTCGAGCGAGCGGTCGCGGACCTGCAGTCCGCTTCGGCGTCCGCGTCGCAAAGCTCGCTGAAAATCGCCGAGCTTGAGGCGCAGATCCAGACCCTGACCGGCCGGGTGGAGGAGCTGACTTATGATCTCGATCAGGCGAACGCCAGGCTCGCGTCGGTGACCGCGGCCCTCTCTGGCGGCGCGACCGCCGCGGCGGGACCGGTGAGCCCTTCGGGCGATCCGATCGCCGACCGCATCGCCGAGAGCGGCGGCGCAGCCTCGGGCGTGGCGCTGCCGGCCGATGCGGAAGCGGCGTATGACTACGCCTACGCTTTTCTGCTCAGCGGCGATTATTCCCGCGCCCAGTCGGCGTTCCAGCTTTATCTCAAGGCGTTTCCCAATCATCCGCGCACGTCGGAAGCCCAGTTCAGGCTGGGCGAGATTTATCTCGCCACGGGCGCCAACGCGGATGCGGCGGACGCCTTCATCGCACACATCAAGAAATACCCGAACGATCCGCGTGCGGCTGAGGCGTATCTGAAACTCGGCACGGCGTTCTCGCGCATGCAGCAGACGAGCGAGGCGTGCAAGGTCTTCAAGACGATGAAAGCCAAATTCCCGGGCGCGCCCCAAACGGTGCAGGACCGGGCGAACGTCGAAATGACGAAGATCTCCTGCAAGTAATCCGTGTCGGCCGACGAACCAAATTCCTCCGCCGCGCCCCTCGCGGTGGAGGAATTCATTTCAGCGCTCGATGCGCTTGAGGCGCCGGGCCGCATTCTTGTCGCTGTCTCCGGCGGCCCTGACTCGATGGCGCTGTTGCGGCTGACGGCGGCGCATGGCCGGCGCGAGGTCGCTGCGGCGACTATCGATCACGGGCTGAGACCAGAGTCGGCGGAGGAGGCGGCGCAGGTCGCGCGCTGGGCTGCGGCGATTGGCGTCGCTCACGTCACTCTCCCCTGGCCTGGCGCCAAGCCCGCGACGGGCGTCCAGGAGCAAGCGCGCCTCGCCCGCTACAGACTGCTTTGCGAATACGCGTCGTCTGCAGATTTCGGCGCGGTCCTCATCGCTCATCATGCGGATGATCAGGCTGAGACGCTTTTCATGCGATTGGCGCGCGGGTCCGGGCTGAACGGCCTCGCCGCCATGAACGCGTCCCTGGAGATTGCCGCCGGCGCCGGACCGCCTGTGCGCTTCCTGCGGCCGCTTCTCGGGTTTCCGCGCCGGCGCCTTCACGCCAGCCTCGAGGCGTTCGGCCAGACATTTCTGCGCGATCCGTCCAACGAGAATCCCGATTTCGAGCGCGTGCGGGTGAGGGGATTGCTGGCGGCGTTGTCGGCGCAAGAACTTCTGACCGGCGAAGCGCTGGCGCGTTCGGCGGTGCGTCTGTCGCGCGCTGCTGCACGTCTCGACAGGGAGGAGCGCCAGTCATTCGCGCTCGCCGGCGGCGCATTTCACCAAAGCGGCTGGGTGCGACTTTCCGAACCAGGGCGGGTGGACGCCAGCCTCCTGCGGCGATTGGTGCACGCCGTTGGCGGGGGCGACTTCCCGGCTCCGGAGGAGGACGCCGGGCGCGCGCTCGCCGCCGCCCGCAATACTGGCGCGGCGACGCTCGG
>JBEBFW010000188.1:0-6881 GCA_040081755.1 Parvularculaceae bacterium | reverse complement strand
GTTGAGGGATCTGTTATGAGTGAATGTGGGCGCCAATCGGACTCTCTTTCCCTGATCGGCCGGTTCGTTCAGGACGAGCGCGGATCGACCGCGATCGAATACGGCCTCATCGTGTCGCTGATCTTTATTGCAATCCTCGCGGCCGTGAACAGCTTTACCGACGCGAACACGAATATGTACTCGAACATTCAGAGCGCGCTGACGAATTAGAACCAGACGCGCCTAAAAATTCTCAAGCGCTTTTTTCAGCGAATGCGCCGCCGATCCCGGCGCCATGGGTTTTTGCTGGCTTTCATGCGGCGCCCAGCCGGTAATCGTAACGAGGTCGAAAGTGACTTTGCCCGACGCCGCGATGCGCTGCATCGCCGCGTCAAGCGTGTCGCGCCGAAGCCCTTTGCCGCGCCGTGAAAGACAGCTCGCCTCGCCCATGCCCCTGATATCGGCGAAGAGGCGTTCGGGATCCCGGTAGCTGACGCGCACCCGGTCGAGATCGGCGACGGGAAGCGCAAGGCCCGCCCGTTGCAACGCCGCGCCGAGGTCCCTGACGCTGGCGAAGGGAGCAATGCGCGGGGAAACGCCGCCGGCGCATTCCGACTCGCTCTCGTAGAGCGCCCGGCGCAATTCGGTCAGCGTTTCCTCCGCGAACAGGACGGCGATCATCAGGCCGTCGGGCCTTAGCGCCGCGCGCATTTGGCTGAGCGCGCCGACCGGATCGTTCGCCGCATGCAAGGTCAATAGACTGACGATCAGGTCGAACGACGACGGCGCGAACGGCGAGGCTTCTTCGTCAAAGACGACTGAAGTCCCGCTCCGGCGGGTCCGCGCGGCGTCGAGGTCCGCATGAACGATGTCGCCGACGCCGCAGGAAGGCGTCACCATCGCCGTCAAGGATCCTGCGCCGTAAAATAGCGCGCGCGGAAAGCTCCGCGTCACTGAGTCAAGACGATCGACCACATCCGCCATCGCCCTTTTATGGAGGAAGTCATGCCCGGCGAAGCCGGCCGCCGAGCGGCGGCGCCGAAGCGCAAACAGCCGGCGATCGAATATGACTGGCGGCGCCGCTTGTCGCATGCGGCGAATTTAGAATGTCGTCAGGTCAGGCGCAATCGCCGCCGCGATCAAGTGGTGCAGCTCGAAATATTGGCGTCCTGGCAGAGTTGCACTTTGTTGGATTTGCGCGGCCAGCGCGCCGCACGATGGTTGAAGTCGAACGGTATTGAAATGACAAATCCGGTCAATCCTGAATCGTAATGGTATCCGATCTCCGATATGACCAGCGATTGTCCCGGCTTCAGCGACTCATCATCGGATAGTTTGTCGTAGGTCTGCCCCACCGTATAGGGCGTATTGCCTGTCTCGTCGCGGCTCCAGTGAACGAGGACCGGACTGTTCGCGGCGGACCCACGCGTCACCGACACCAGTTTCATCGTCACGGTCGAGGTGTTTGAAGGTTCAAGAATGCGGGTGACGCCGATGATCAGATCGTCGACCTCCGCAATCGTGATTGACGGCTCCTGCGCGGCAAGGTCGACCAGCGCGTTGGTTGCGCTGGCGAGGCGGCGATTGACGGTAAAGAGATCGGACGCCTCAAGCATGCCGAAAAACAGAATCGCCATCACCGGCAAGAGCAGCGCGAATTCTACGGCGGCGATGCCGCGCCGGTCAGCGGCGAATGCGACCGCTTCCTTTAGATGACGCTTATTGGTGATGACGGCCATGATCAACGCCTTCAAGTTCGAAGTTGTCAGGAAACGCTCTTGTTGTTCTTGGAATAGGGCTCATTCCGGAAAATCGACGTTCCATAAAGCCGCCTCATATTGTTTGAAGCGTCGGACACATTGACGCCGATCGTCGGATTGATGGTCTGATAAAGGAGACAGACGCGAATGCGCACGATCGAGTTGTCGGCGCCCGGGTCGTAGGCGAGCGCGCCGATTTCCGCGGTGTCGTCGTTGCTGCAGACGACTGGCGAGGTATCCGCGGCGAGGGCCGCGAAGGATGCGAACGTCTCGACCTCGACCGTCAGCGACGAGTTGCAGTCGCCGAACACCGCAAGATTCGGGCATACTTTCTGGAAGAACTCATCCTTGTCGAACCCGCCTTCCTGCGCCTGGCCGGTGCGGATGAAACGGGCGGCCTCAATCGTCGCCGCGTCGGTCTGCGAATTGGCGAAGTAGAACCAGCCGACTTCCATGGTCGACATCATCAGCATCATGAACGGCAGGACGACGAGCGAGAAGTCAACGGCAGTCGATCCGGCCTTGTCCCGGGCCGCATCCTTG
Source organism: Parvularculaceae bacterium (assembly GCA_040081755.1). GTDB lineage: Bacteria > Pseudomonadota > Alphaproteobacteria > Caulobacterales > Parvularculaceae > Amphiplicatus. The sequence continues at coordinate 4,599 of JBEBFW010000188.1, read as the reverse complement.
ATGCGGCCCGCGAGCTTGTTGAGAAGGGGGATGCGCATGGCGGTATCCTTCCGCTTTCTCTTACTTGCTGACATGCAGCTGCACGAGATCCGACGCGATATCGGCGAAGGCGTCTTCAAGGTCGTCGCCGGACGGCGCGTCGAAATAATAAGGCGCCTCATCGTCGGTCGCGCAGGCCTGGAAGACCTTCTTGGTCGCAAGCTCGTTCGGATCGGCGTCGTCAAGTCCGAAAGTGACGGCGTAGACGAGGATCCCCTTCGCCTTCATGCGGGCGCAGATGCGGACCAGCTTGTTGTCGAATTCGTCGCGCATCTCGCTGGCGGTGTTGACTCCGGCGCCCATGCGCTCTTCTCTGGCGTAGCCGTAAGGCGCCATTTCAGAGGCCCAGGGCGTGGCGCTGCTGGAGATCGTGTTGAAACCGTCGGTCATCAAAACTACGGCCTTTTGCCATTTGTCGTCGTCGTAAGCGTAGTCGCTGACGAACGGCGCTTCCGGCGACAGAACGCGCCATCCCCACATCATGCCTTCGGCCGAGTTGGTGTTGCCGCCGGGTGAAAGGGCCTGGACGTAGTTGTGGATCGCCGCTTTATCCTGCGAGTTGGCGAATATGGCGGCCGCGGGGCAGTTATCATTCGGTCCAACCGATGAGCTGATGGTGTTCGGCTGGTTGAGCTTGCCGAGATAGGTGCTCGTTCCGGTGTCAAACTGGCCGACATAGGCTTGGCGCAGGATATATTCGTCGTCGCCGCACTCCGTCGCGCCGCGCGCCCCGAGCCAGGTGTTCAGCGGCGTGTCGGTTCTGGTGCCCATTGAGCACTGGGTGGTGGAGGGCAGCGCGCCATTATGGCCTTTCAACGTTTCTTCGGCGTATTTGACGACCGGAAGATACTTGCCGAGATTGGCGCTGTAAGAAGTTGTCGTGAAGTAGCGGTCTCTGATGTAGCTATTGTTGTAACCGCTGGAACCGTCATTGGACGGGTTGTGGAACCAGTTGCCCTTGTAGGTGATGCCGTTCAGCGTTTTGTTCGTGCTTCCCCATTCGCAGGCGCTGTTGTTGCAGTCCGGGTCTTCCATCTGGAACAACGGCACGAACTTGGAATTGCCGACCGTCGTCAGTTGCGCGGTCGACAGCTTTAGCGACGGCGCCGAGGAAAAGGCGTTGAGGACGACGGAGTTCGTGATTCCCGCTTCCGGCAGCTGATTATAGCTGCTGATGGTCGCGTCGGACGCCGCAGTGCCGGATTCGACATCGATCTCGTCGAGCGGATAAGGACGCTCTTCATTGCAGCCGTCCCAGCTCTCACCGGAGATCGAATTGAACAGGTTGAAATGATTGACCTTGGTGTTCAGGTCGATGACGCCGGAATTGTCGACATGCAGGAAGTGCGCGCCGTGATAATAGGCCGACGCGGTGGTGTCGCCCCATGCCGAATCCCAAGCCGACGTGCCGTCGTCATATGTCGCGCCGCCGGAATTCACATAGGCGGCAAACGGCACAACCGAGGTCGTTACAAATTCGCTGGTGGCGTTGGGGTCATCGCCATAAAGCGAATCCAGCATCGCGTCGACGGCGGTTTTCAGCGAGTCGATCTTCGCCGTACCGTTGATGGAGCTGCTCATCGAGCCCGTAACGTCGAGGACGAGCGCAAGTTCGATAGGGCCGGAGCCGCGGCGCGTGATCTCGGTCGATGCGGCCATTGACAGCGTGTCGAACTGGCTGTTGTTGAGGTTCATCAAGTCCTCGGCGATGCCGAGGAACAGCGTTTTGATTTCGCCCTGCGCAACCGGCTTGATCGCCTGTTCCGTCATCACGAAATCGAGGCTGAAATCCTCAATGTCGTTTTCGTGGCTGAAATTCTCGTGAAAGAACTTGGTTCCATAGTCCTTCAGATAGGCGTCCTTCTCCGCCGCGGAGAGGTTCGCCATTTCGGAATTGCCCGATTCATCGAGCTGGGCGATGGCGAGGCCGGCCGCATCGAGCGATTCGATGAGATCGGCCCTCACCGCGTTGCGGCGCGAGAAATCGACGGCTCCGCCTGTAAAAAGCAGGATGACGGACAACATCAGGGCAAACATGATCGTTATGTTGCCAGCACGGTCGCCGCTAAATCTTGTGAACGCGAACATTGTTCTTCCCCGACAAAGGTCGACTGGCTGAATCGGCACTCCGATTTCGTCGAACGGGGCCAGGATTACCCTGCCGTAATTGACAGTTTGTTAGGAAATACGGTTAATCGGCTTTAATGCTTTCCCAAGGTTGGTTACTTATCTCTTCAACTGCATGAGTCAGTTTATCAAATCGAATCGTAGCGGCTTGTTGCGGGCGATGCCGGCGAGACTTCTTGATGCGATCACGCCGCCGCTTTGCCCGGTGACGAATGAGCGCGTGTCGGCGCCGGGAGTTCTCTCGGCGGGGGCCTGGTCGAAATTGCGGTTTATCGACGATCCTGTCTGCGTACGATGCGGCGCGCCGTTTTCACATCAGGTCGGCGACGGCGCCGAGTGCGCGCGCTGCATCGCCGAGCCGCCGGATTTCGACCGCGCGCGCGCGGCCGTCATCTATGACGATGACAGCCATGGGCTGATCGTCTCGTTCAAGCATGCGGACCGGACGGATTTAACGCCGCTTCTCGCGCAGTGGCTGGTGCGCGCCGGAACAGGCCTTTTGGACCACGCCTCCTTGCTGGTTCCCGCGCCGCTTCACCCGACGCGGCTGTTCGCGCGCCGCTATAATCAGGCGGCGCTGCTTGCAGTCGCCGCGGCCAAGCTTGCCGGCGCCCGCGCCGAACCGCTGGCGCTGACGCGCACCCGCGCGACGCCGCCGCAGAAAAATCTCTCGCCGGAGGCGCGACGGCGCAATGTCGCGGGCGCGTTCGGTGTGCGCGCCGACAAGGCGGCGCTGGTTTCCGGCGCGCATGTCGTCCTTATCGATGACGTGCTGACGACCGGAGCGACCATGTCGGCTTGCGCGCGGGCGCTGAAAAAAGCCGGCGCGCGTCGCGTCGATGCGCTGGTCCTCGCGCGCGTCGTTCGGGGCGGTGCGGCGCTCGCCTGACGAGCGGGTGCGATGAGGCGCGCCGGTCGCTCGCATTGGCGGCGATGGCGGTTGGACGGATCCAGCCCGGCGAGGTTCAAGATCATTCAAAATAAATCGCCGGGCGCCGCTAGGCGTTGATGAGAAAATGAGGGATCATCGGTTCAGTTCGTAGCGAGGCTGACCCGTCGATGAAGCCGGTAACCGTTTACACCAAACCGCTGTGCCCCTATTGCGTGCGAGCGATTTCCCTCCTGAAGAAAAAGGGCGCGGCGATCAACGAGGTGTGCGCGGCGTTCGACAACGACAAGCGCGTGGAGATGATGCGGCGCGCGAACGGCGCCAGGACCTATCCGCAAATATTCGTCGGCGACTATCATGTCGGCGGCTGCGACGAACTCTACGCGCTTGAGGGCGCCGGCAAGCTCGACCCGCTGCTCAATGGATGACCGGGCCGATACCGACCGCACCGCTTTCAGGGCGGCGTGCGTGCAGATGCGATCGGGGATTGACCGCGCCAGGAATATCGAAGCGGCCGCTCTGCTCATCGATGAGGCCGCGCAAAAGGGCGCGCATTTCATCGTCACGCCGGAAATGACCAATGTCATCGACAAGAACGCCGAACGGCTCCGCGCGGCGCTGCCGGGGGGTGAAGATATCGACGAAGTGCGCGCGTTCGCGGCGTCGGCGTCGGAAAACGGCGTCTGGCTGCTGATCGGGTCGATGGCGATCAAGCGCGCCGACGGACAGCTCGCCAATCGCAGTTTCCTGTTCGGGCCGGATGGCGAAATCGCGGCGCGCTACGACAAGATTCACATGTTCGACGTCAGCCTCGAAAATGGCGAGAGCTGGTGCGAATCGCGCATTTACCATCCGGGCGGCGAAGCGGTCGTCGTTGAGACGCCGCTCGCGCGTTTCGGGTTGTCGATATGTTATGACGTCCGCTTTCCGCGACTTTACCGGGAGATGGCGAGGGCCGGCGCTGAGGTTTTCTGCGTGCCGGCGGCGTTCACCCGCCAGACCGGCCGCGCGCACTGGAAGGCGCTTTTAACAGCGCGCGCGATCGAGTGCGGCGCCTTTGTCATCGCGGCCGCTCAAGGCGGCGTCCACGAAGACGGGCGCGAGACTTTCGGCCACTCGCTGATCATTTCGCCCTGGGGCGACATTTTGACCGAGGCGCGGGGCGATGAACCTTGCGTTATCCTTGCCGAGATAGACCCCTCGCGCGTCGCCAGGACGCGACGCCAGATTCCGAGCCTCGCCCTTGAAACGGCGGTCAAAGTCCTAAATGTAGAAGCATGATCAAGTATCAATTGAAGTGCGAAAGCGGCTGCTCGTTTGAAGGCTGGTTCCGGTCGAGCGATGATTTCGACAGCCAGGCGGCGAAGGGGGCGCTTGAATGCCCTTTTTGCGCTTCGACAAATATAGGGCGCGCCATCATGGCGCCGGCCGTCGTCGCCGGCGGCCGCCCGCGCCGTGAGGAGCGCCTCGGCGTGATGCGCGAGACGATGGCGGAGGCGGCGCGCCGGGCGCGCGATTACGTCGAGAAAAACTTCGATTATGTC
>JBEBFW010000187.1:0-6898 GCA_040081755.1 Parvularculaceae bacterium | reverse complement strand
CGCTTTCGCCGCGCCTGCGTCTCGCCGCCGCGCTCGCCGTCGCAGCAGCGCTGGCGCGGCGAAAGCGAGAAATCGCCGAAGGCAGGCGCCGTCATGAAGAATGCGCCGATGCGGCAAAAGACAGCGAAGGCGAGAAATGCGTCGACCGGCAGAGCGTGGAGGAGGGATGCAACGTTCACGGAACAAGCGCTCCGCCCGCCACGATCCCAAAGAGCCTCACCGAGAAATCGCCGAGCGCCGCGCCCATGAAGGGAAGCGCAATTGCGATGACGAGGAACATGACGACGAGGCGGGGCACGAAGACGATGGTTGCTTCCTGCACCTGCGTCAGGGCCTGGAGGAGCGCGATGGCGACGCCGACCAGAAGCCCCGCGAGCATGGCGGGTCCCGCCACCAGAAGCGTCACCCAAAACGCCTCGCGCGCAATATCGAGAATGATCCCGGCGTCCATCGGCAGATTTTGCCGGCTGCATGGTTAAGGCGCGGTGAGGGCGCCCTTAACGAAACGTGACGGTGCCGCTCTCTCGCGCAGCGCCGTCCGGTTTGGCGGTCAGACGATCTGGCCGAGCGAGCTGGTCATGGCGTTCAAAACCACAAACAGAATCACGGACGTCAGAACGAGGAAGTTTGCGCGGGCCATGGGGCTCTCCTTTTCCATTTCAGTTCCTCCGCCTCTGTTGAGGCGGCTCATCATCGTTCCTGCGGCGTTGTAACCATTCTAGAAACGATTGACGGTTACGCATATACCCCCCATGTTGTAACCTTTCAACATGCTTTTGAAGGTTTCGAATGAAAATCTCGCCTTCGGTCTGGACGAGCGATCTGATGGTCGCCGGAGACCCTGCCGTCGATTTCGTGAACACGCTTTCGCAGGCCGAAACGGACCCTATCGACCGCCTCGGCGGGCCGGAGGCGCTGGCCGAGTGGACGGAGGTCGCGGGACTTGCCAGCGCCAAAGCGGCCTCCCGCATGAAGGAGGACATTCGACAGGATCCGGCGGCCGCCGCGGCGATCTACGGGGAGGCGTCCGCGTTTCGATCGGCGCTCCAGCGGATATTCGCCGCCGCCGCCAAGGGACGCGCCGCGGGGCCGGCGGACCTTCGCCAGATCGATGACTGGCTGCGCCGGGGCGCCTCATCGACCGTCATCAGGGCGCGCGCCGGCGCCTACGAGCGCGCCTTCTCGCCCGACGCGGCGGAGCTTGAAAAGCCGCTGATCGAGATCGCCCGCGCCGCCGAGCACCTTCTGCTCGAGGGCCATCTCGGCCGTCTCCACGAATGCGCGGGCGAGGGCTGCGGCTGGATGTTCGTCGACACCTCTAAGAACGGGCGGCGCCGCTGGTGCTCGATGGCGACTTGCGGAACGTCTGCGAAGGTGAAGAAATTCCGCAGCCGGAAGAAAACGAAGCCGGCCGACTGACGCCCGGAGCAGGGCGGACCCTCGTAACGAGGTTGAAGCCGCCGGCGTTGCGGAGATTGCCTCTGTCCGCCTTCATCGGCCTGCGATTGCTGGAGGCCTTCCGCAACCGGTTCGAAGAGGCGCGAACCCGATCGTGCGCGCCCATGGAATTGAATTTCGCGTCAGGACCGGCGAAAACTGTGGCGCGGCGTTCGAATTCGCCACAATACGGTGTCACGAAGGTTTAAGGAACATCTATGGCTCGCGCCAAACGGATCCTGCTTGTCGATGACGATGCGCTCTTGTGCGACACCCTCAAGGACCAGTTCGCCCTCCACCAGGAGTTCGCCCTCGAATGCGTGAACGACGCGCATACGGCGATCCAGCGCGCCAAAGATGAAGCGCACATAGACCTCGTGCTTCTCGATGTCGGGCTTCCCGACATGGACGGGCGCGAGGCGTGCCAGGTGATGCGCAAGAACGGCTTCAAGTCGCCGATCATCATGCTCACCGGCGCCGACACGGATGCGGACCAGGTGCTCGGCCTCAACTCGGGCGCCAATGATTACGTGACCAAGCCGTTCAAGTTTGCGGTCCTCCTTGCACGGCTGCGCGCCCATTTGCGCAGCCACGAGCAAAGCGAGGACGCCGTCTTCAAGATCGGTCCTTACGAATTCCGTCCTTCGGTGAAGATGCTGGTCACCGAAAAAGACAAGAAGATCCGCCTGACCGAGAAGGAAACCTCGATCCTCAAATATCTCTATCGCGCCGGCGGCAGGCCTATCACGCGCGACGTCCTCCTCGACGAGGTGTGGGGCTATAATTCCGGCGTCACCACGCACACGCTGGAGACGCATGTCTATCGCTTGCGCCAGAAGATCGAGCCCGATCCCTCCAACGCGGCGATCCTCGTCACCGAAGGCGGTGGCTACAAGCTGTCGATCTGAGCGATCAATAACCGAGCCGCGCCATTGTCGCCGACAGGAGCGGGCCGATCTCCGCGTTGATGACGACGTCGGCGAAGGCGTCCTGTTCCGTCGCCTCGCGATTGACGATGATGAGCCTGGCGCCGTTCTCCCTCGCGAGCAGCGGCAGGCCGGCCGCCGGATAAACGGTCAAGGAGGAGCCGAGTACGAGGAAAAGATCGCAAGACCGGGCCTCGTCGCACGCCCGCGCCATTTCTGCTTCCGGCATCGGCTGGCCGAACGAAATGACGGCCGTCTTGATGAGCCCCCCACAAGGCTCGCAGAGGATGTCGTCATCCCCCTCCCAGCGCGGGCGCAATGTCTCGATCTCGTGGCGCCGCGCGCAGCCGAGGCACCTGGCGTAGGAGGCGTTGCCGTGCAGTTCGACGACGCGGTCAGCCGGCGCCCCTGCGTCCTGATGCAAATTATCGACATTCTGTGTAATGACGACCGACGCGCGGCCCTCGCTGAGAAGCCGCGCGACCGCGACATGGCCGGCGTTGGGTTTGGCTCCCGTCCACCCGGCGGTCCGGTTGAAGACCCGCGTCCAGGCCTCGCGGCGCGCCTCGCGCGCACCGAGGAATTCCTGAAATGTGATTGGCTGCATCCGGCTCCAGACGCCGCCCGGGCTCCTGAAATCCGGAATCCCGCTTTCGGTCGATATCCCGGCGCCAGTGAAGATGACTGCGCGTTGCGAGCGCGAAAGGAGGCGGGCGAGCTCGTCGTCAGGGGACATCGGTGCGGTTGCTGCTCATCGGTTGGCGCTGACAGCAAGCGGGGCGCCAGTCGGCTCACAACTTCTTGCATTACCTAGGAAAAATGGAGCGGGCGAGGCGAATCGAACGCCCGACCCCAACCTTGGCAAGGTTGTGCTCTACCCCTGAGCTACGCCCGCTCGACGTGTCGGTCACGGAGCAAGAACGGCGCCGCGACGGGTTGGTGGTTTATGCCGAACGGCCGGTGGCTTTGCAAGGTCGGTTTCGAGCGATTTGAGCGGGCCTCGCGGCGGTTTTCGGTTTTCGGCGTTAGGTGTTAGTGGAGGGCTTCCCGAAGACCGAACACCAAAAACCGAAGCCCGAGTGCCCGCCGCCCGCGCCGATCTTTACGCCCTTCTTGACCGCACCGGCGTCGCCCATCGCACCGTCGAGCACCCGGCCATCTTTACCGTCGAGGAAGGCCGGGACCTCAAGAAGCAATGGCCGGGCGGGCATTCGAAAAACCTCTTCGTCAAGGACAAGGCGGACCGGCTGTTTCTGGCGGTGGCGCTGGGCGAGACGCGCGTCGATCTTGTGGGACTCGGCAAGGTTGTTAAGTCGAAGGGTCGGCTTTCTTTCGGTTCACCGGAGCTCATGACCGCGACTCTTGGCGTCATTCCGGGCGCCGTGACGCCGTTCGCGCTCATGAACGAGACGGCGAGGGCGATCGAGAGGGTGATTGTCGATACAGCGCTCCTCGCCTGCGATCCCGTCTGGTTCCACCCGCTGGAGAACACGGCCTCGACCGCCATCTCGGCTGCAGGGTTCCTGAAATTCCTCGCCTCCCTTGGCGCCGAGCCGCTCATCCTCGATCTCGCCGAGCCGCTCAAGGGTTGATGCGCGGCGATTTCTGCGGTTGCGTTCAGGGGCGCGCGACATCATCTAGTGTGGCGGAAATCCGGAGTTCTCAATGACCGACATTATCGGCGCAGGCGCGAAGGGGCCGGCTCAAAAAGACCTGATCAAGGACGCCTCGATCGAGACGTTCGAGACCGACGTGCTGCGCGCCTCGATGACGACGCCGGTCATCGTCGATTTCTGGGCGGAGTGGTGTCAGCCCTGCAAGCAGCTGACCCCGCGTATCGAGAAGGCGGTCAAGGACGCCAAGGGCAAGGTGCGGCTCGTCAAGGTCGATATCGACAAGAACAAGATGCTGGCCTCGCAATTGCGCATCCAGTCGATCCCGACGGTCTACGCCTTCTTTCAGGGGCGGCCCGTCGACGCCTTTCAGGGCTCGGTGCCCGACAGCGAGATCAAGGCGTTCATCGATCGCCTGACGGGGCTCACCGGCGCCGCCGACGGCGCGGGCGATCTCACCGCTCATCTCGACGCCGCCGACCAAATGCTGGCCAAGGGCGACGTCGCCGGCGCGGCGGACCTTTTCGGCCGCATCGCCGAGGCGGACCCCACTCAATTGCGCGCGCTCGCTGGTCTCGCGCGCTGTCACGTCGCCCTGCGCGATTTCGATCAGGCGCGAGCTATCCTCGACATGATTCCCGCGGAAAAGCAGACCGACGCCGCGGTTGCAGGCGTCAGGGCGGCGATCGAACTCGCCGCGAACGAGAAGAACGCCGGCGACAGCGCCGCGCTGGCGCTGAAGGTCGAGCGCAATCCGAACGATCTCGAAGCGAGGTTCGATCTTGCCGGCGCGCTCATCGGCGGCGGCGACATGGAGCGCGGCGTCGATGAACTGCTAGCGATCATCTCGAAGAACCGCGAGTGGAACGAGGGCGCCGCGCGCAAAAAGCTGCTCACCGTGTTCGAGGCGCTTGGAGCGACAAACCCGGTCACGCAGAGCGGCCGGCGGCGTCTCTCGTCAATTCTCTTCTCCTGACGCGCCCCGCAAAGGCAGCTCGCTCTGGCGATGACCGACCGCGAGAAATACCTGAGACTGCGCGAACTTCCCGAGGCGCTGCCCTTGTTTCCGCTTGCCGGCGCGCTGCTCCTTCCGGGCGGCCAGTTGCCGCTCAACATCTTTGAGCCGCGCTATCTGCGCATGATCGACGATGCGCTCGGCGAGCATCGGCTGATCGGCATGGTGCAGCCGAAGCCCTGCGACCAGGCGGAGAAGAAGCACCCGCCCCTCTACGCCATCGGCTGCGCGGGCCGCATCGTCGCCTTCGCCGAGACGGGAGATTCGCGCTATCTCATCACCTTGAGCGGCGTCAGACGTTTCGAGATCGCGCGCGAGCTCGCCGTCGATACGCCCTATCGCCAGGCCCTCATCGACTGGACGCGTTATACGCGCGACGATCAGACCGATCCGTCGGCGGCGCTCGTCGATCGAGCCCGGCTCGAGGACGCGATGCGTCGATATCTGACATCTGAAGGGCTGAAGACGGACTGGAAAGCGGTCGGCCAGGCGCCTGTCGATGCGCTGGTCGCTTCTCTCGCCATGGGCTGCCCTTTCGCGCCGAACGAAAAGCAGGCATTGCTGGAAGCGGAAAATCTCGGCGATCGGGCGATCTGCCTCATCGCGTTGATGGAAATGTCGCGGCCCTCTGATGCGGGCGGCGCGCCGCCGGTGCAATAGAAGCCAGCCGATATGAACGACGCAAAAATCGACATCGACCCGAAGCTCCTCGAGATACTCGTCTGTCCGCAGACGAGAGGCCCGCTCGTTTACGACCGCGAAAAGGGCGAGCTTCTCAGCAAGAAGGCGCGCCTCGCCTACCCTGTCCGCGACGGCATTCCGATCATGTTGCCCGAGGAGGCGCGCGCGCTGACCGATGCGGAGGCGGAGCGGCTTTGACACAGTTGCGTGATCGGGGCGCCCGCCTCAATTGCGCCGCTTCATCGTTCGGTTTTCGCCGCCCGGTTTTCCGATATTGCCCTTTGTGACCTTAGGAGTTGTCCCGATGAGTCTTGCGCTGTTGCCTCTGCTGGCCGCCGGCTGCTTCGGCGCCATGTCCGAATTCCAGCCAGCGCAGACCGGGCCAGCGCCTCTCGCGATAGCGTCGGCTGCGCCCGCCAAAGACGTCGCCGCGCCGGCGATTCCTGCGCAGGCGAAAGCCGCGCGGGCGCAGCCGGCCGCTGATCTTGACGCAGAACCGAACGGTCTCGCCTTCGCCGACATAGCGGATGACGTGCTGGTCAACCGCGTTCTCGCCGCGATCGAGGCGATCACCACGCTGCAGTCGGATTTCACGCAGATCGCGCCGTCCGGCGCCACTTCCACCGGCAAGTTCTATCTGCGCCGTCCGGGCCTGTTGCGTTTCGATTACGATGCGCCGACGCCGCTGCTGATCGTCGCCACCGGCGGCACCGTCTTCGTGCGCGACGAAGCGCTGGAGACGACAGACTCCTATCCTGTCGGCAAGACCCCGCTGAAATATCTGCTGCGCAAACGCGTCGAGCTTGGCGACGCGAAAATCATCAGTGTCGCGCGCGGCGAGGACACGGTCGCGATCACTTTTTCGTCAGACAAGGAAGAAACCGACGGCCAATTGTCGGTCGTCGTGAAGGGGTCGGAGTTGCAGCTCAAGGAGTGGATTGTGCGCGATCCGCAGAACGGCGTCACTTTGGTGACGCTATCCAACGTGAAATCCGGCGCGCAAATCCCCAATCGGCTTTTCGCTGCGCCTGAAACCGGCTCCGACTTCCTTAAGGAATAGCAAGACAAGCGCTTAACCCTGCGCGCCGACATCACAGGCAAGCTTTTTTTCACACACCCTATTGAAATCCGTACCGATGATGCGTTAATGTAACACCACGTGAGAGGCACTCTTTCGGACCGGCGTTGCCCCCCGCTAGCAGGTCCGCCGCCAATCACGTCGCCGG
>JBEBFW010000186.1:0-6911 GCA_040081755.1 Parvularculaceae bacterium | reverse complement strand
GTCTTTGCGGACTGGGAGGCGACGGAGAGCGATCTCTATGCGCGCTCCATCCGCGCTTCGGTTCTTGCGAGCCTCGGCGCCGCCGAAGAGGCGCGGTTCCTGTTCGAACGGGAGGCGAAGTCCGCTCAAAGGCCGTGGCGACAATTGGCGCTGGCGAGCGCGGCCGCGCTTGCCGGCGATGCGGAAGGCGAACTCAAAGCCGCGCAGGACATGCACCAAACCGGGCGTCCGCCGCCCTTCTCCAACTGGGCGCTGGCCCAGGCGCAAATCGGCGCGGGCGATCCCACAAACGCCTATGAGACGCTGCTTGAAAGCCGGCCGGAACTTGCAGACCCGGCCCGACTGACGCCGATCGGTCCGGAACTCGGCGATCCCGGCTACAACGAACTGGTGACAGCGGCGCATGCGCTGGGACTCATCGGCCGGCGCGACGAGGCGCGCGCTCTATGGAACGCGGCGCTGGCGCCCGTCGAACCCGAACCAACTTGGACCGCGCATCTCCAATTGGCTCTCATTCATGGCCACCTCGGCGACAAGGCGGCAGCGGTCCGGGATTTCAACGCGGCCTATGATCTGGGGTTTCGCTTCCTGTGGTCCTATGACTGCGATGGCTGCGCCCATAGCGGCTTTTTCTCCGGAAGCGGATTATTCGCGGAGCACATGAAGATTCCGGAGTTTGCGCGGCTGGTCGAAAAGATCGAGGCCGAAAACCGCGCAACCCTCGATGCGTTCAATCGAAAATACCGCGTCCTCGATCGCGTGCGCGCCCTGATGGCGGCGGACAAGGCCGCGGGTGCGGAGCGACAATAGCGCTTCCTTCCTTGGAAAATGCGCCCGGCGGCGCCAAGGTCTGGCGGTCGATGGGCGCGGGAGTCGGGAATGATGCGGCGGGACATGCTGAAATCGGGCGCAGCGCTGGCGGCGCTGTCGGGCTGCGGCAAGGCGGGGAAAGGCGAGCCCTTCGACCTTGACGCGACGGGCCTTGCGGCGGCGATCCGCAACAAGGAGCTTTCCGCGCTCGAGGCCGTCGAAATGGCGGCGCGCCGGATCGAGGAGATCGAACCGCGAATTCACGCCTTCACGCATCTAGACATTGACGGCGCGCTTGAGCGCGCGCGCAACGTCGATCCTGCTCTTCCCTTCGCCGGCGTCCCCTTCGCGATCAAGGACCTCTCGGACTATCCGGGCATGCCCTGGCGCTACGGCTCGGCGCTGTTCAAGGACAATTTCGGAACCGGCAGATCGCCGTATACGGAGAAGCTCGAGGCGTCGGGCCTCGTCGTCCTCGGCAAAACAGCGACGCCCGAGTTCGGACTTCTGCCGACGACGGAACCGACCGCCTTTGAGGCGACCGTCAATCCGTGGAAGGACGGTTACTCGTGCGGCGGCTCATCGGGCGGCTCGGCGGCCGCGGTCGCCGCGCGCCTCATTCCTGTCGCCTATGCCGGCGACGGCGGCGGCTCCATCCGGATTCCCGCGGCGGCCTGCGGCGTTTTCGGGCTGAAATGCACGCGCGGCCGCTTTTCCGGCCAGGGAGAGCCGGCCCTCGCCATCTCCTTGTCCATCCATCATCCGCTGGCGCGAAGCGTTCGCGACAGCGCGGCGCTGCTAGCGCTGACCGAGGATCCGCGAGAAGGCGTCGCCGCGACAGGAGTGGTCGCGCGGGAAAAACTGACGCCGCTGAGGATCGCCCTTTCGCTGACGGACGCCGCCGGGCGCCGCGCCGACGCGGAGATCGCCGCCGCCGTCGAGCGTTGCGGCAGGCGCCTTCAGGCGATGGGCTGCAATGTCGAGGCGATTGAGCGGACGCCGCTGCAATTCAGGGGGTTCCCCGAGGCCTTCACGGCGCTGTGGGCGAGCGGCGCGTTCGGCGTCAATCGGCTGGCGACGCAGCTCACCGGCGCGACGCCAGAGGAGAACGGCGCCCTTGAGCCGTTCACCATCGGGCTCGCCGGCATTTTCCGCGCCATGTCTGAAGAGGATTTCGCCGCTCACGTCGCCCTTATCAAGACGGTCGAGGCCGAGACCGACCCCTGGTTTGCGACGTATGACGCCTGGCTGACGCCGGTGGTGGGCACGACGACCCCGCGGCTTGGATTCCTTGCGGGCGATGTGGCGTTTCAAGATCTCGTGGCGCGCCTCGCCGACTATGTCGCCTATACGCCCCTCCATAACGCCTGCGGCACGCCGGCCTGCTCGATTCCCTTCGGACGCAGCGCCGAAGGGCTCCCCATCGGGATTCAGCTCGCCTCCGGCAGGGGCAAGGAGGCCCTGCTTCTGCAAATCGCCTACGCACTCGAGGAATCGGACCCGTGGAGCGGCGCATGGCCGCTCTAGACCACGTTCTCCGAAGTGCGAGTCGGAGAACGTGGTCTAGATTCATGAGCAGTCGCGCGTTTCTTCCGAAAACCGGACGCCACTTTTCGGAACGCACTCTAGCTGGATCCAATCCGCGCATCTGGCCTTTCGCGCCGATCCGGGCGATCCTTGCGCGATGACTGAACGGCCAGAGCGCCATGTGCGATTCGACCGCGCGAGCGCGCGCCCCGCAGCGTTTCGCGGACCGTTCGCCGAGAGCTGGCGTTATCTTTGTACGGCGTATTTGAAGCTCGCGGGCTGGAAGATGGCAGGCGACTGGCCGCGCGACATCGAGAAGATGACGCTTGTCGCCGCGCCTCATACCTCGAACTGGGACGGGATCAACATGCTGGCGGCGGCGGGCTATTACCGCATTCCCTTGCGCTGGATGGGCAAGAAGGAGCTGACGTCCGGCCCCTTTGGCGCATTCGTCAAGTGGCTCGGCTGCGTGCCCGTGGACCGCGCAGGGAGCGGCGACCTCGTCAAGCAGATGGCGGAGGCTTTCGCCGCCGCGAAAACAATGACGCTGGCGGTCTCGCCGGAGGGCACGCGCGCCGCGACCCGCGGCTGGAAATCCGGTTTCTATTATATCGCGCTGGCGGCTGGCGTGCCGATCGTCATGAGCGTTCTCGATTATGGCGCAAAGACCATTACGCTCGCCGGCGCCCTCACGCCGAGCGGCGACTACGAGGCCGATCTAAAGCTGATCAAGTCGCACTACGAGACGGCGAGGGGCCTGCGTGAGGAGAATTTTTCCCTCGACGCTTGAGGCGCCGTCAGTCCGGTCAGCGCACCGCCGTCTTCAGCGCATCGGTCAAATCGGTCTTCTCCCAGGAGAATCCGCCGTCGCGGTCCGGGGCGCGCCCGAAATGTCCGTAGGCCGAGGTTCTGGCGAAGATAGGCTTGTTGAGATCGAGGTGGCGGCGAATGCCGCTGGGGCTGAGGTCCATCACGTCCTGCAGCGCGCGCTCGATCCTCGCCTCATCGACGCCTTTGGCCGTTCCGTGAAGATCGACATAGACCGAGAGAGGCCTCGCGACGCCGATGGCGTAGGAAAGCTGGATGGTGCAGCGATCGGCGAGCACTGCCGCGACGACATTCTTGGCGAGGTAGCGCGCTGCATAGGCGGCCGAGCGATCGACCTTGGTCGTGTCCTTGCCGGAGAAGGCGCCGCCGCCATGCGGGGCCGCGCCGCCGTAGGTGTCGACGATGATCTTGCGGCCCGTGAGGCCGGTGTCCCCGTCGGGTCCGCCGATCACGAACTTGCCGGTCGGGTTCACGTGCCACTTGCAGTCCGCGCCGACCTTCAGTTCGCCAAGCGCCTCGCGGATGTAAGGCTCGACCACCTCGCGCACCTTGGCGGAGGTCCAGCTCTCATCGAGATGCTGCGTCGATAGAACGATGCTGGTCGCCTCGGCCGGCTTGCCGTTCTCGTAGCGGACGGTGACCTGACTCTTGGCGTCCGGGCCGAGTTTGGCGGCTTCGCCCTTCTTGGCGCGCCGCGCGGCGGAAATCAGTTCAAGGATCTTGTGGCTGTAATAGAGCGGCGCCGGCATCAGCGCCGGCGTCTCGCGGCAGGCGTAGCCGAACATGATGCCCTGGTCGCCGGCGCCTTCCGAATTCCCGTCCGCCGCCTTGTCGACCCCTTGCGCGATGTCCGCCGATTGTCCGTGGAGCAGGACCTCGACATCCGCCGTGCGCCAATGGAAGCCGCTCTGCTCGTAGCCGATGTCCTTGATCGCCGCCCGCGCCGCCTCGACAAAGCGCTCCGGCTTCACGCCGCCATGGCCGTCCATGAGCGTTTGCGGCGCGCGCACTTCGCCCGCGATCACCACGCGGTTCGTCGTCGCCAGCGTTTCGCAGGCGACGCGGACGTCCCAGGGGTTCATGCCGGAAGCAACGGCCTCGCGATAAACCAGATCGACGATTTCATCGGAAATCCGGTCGCAGACCTTGTCGGGATGGCCCTCGGAGACGCTTTCGGACGTGAAAAGATAGGACTGGCGCGTCATGGCGCTTTGAGCCTCATATAAGGAAAGCTTTATGTGTTCGCGCGCGGGCTTTTAGCCGCCGCGCGCCGGCGTGTCCACAAAAAGTTCCGGCGCGGCCAATGTCACAGGTGAGGTCAGGCGCGGGCGTCTTCCGAGGTGTTCTCCGAGAGCGTCTTCACGAGGTCGAGGACTTTCCTGCGCACCTTCGGATCCCTGATCTCGGCGAAATGCCGGCACAGCTGCACCCCTTCAGGCGAGTGCAGCAATTGCATGAATGAATCTCCTTCCGCCTCGGCGAATCCGTAAGAGCCGTTTTTCGTCGAGAAGTCGTCGTAGAAATACTGGATCGGCACTTCGAGCACATTGGCGATTTCGAAGATCCGGCTGGCGCCCATGCGGTTGGAGCCTTTTTCGTATTTCTGGACTTGCTGGAAGGTGAGGCCGAGCGCGTCGCCGAGCTTGTCCTGGCTGAGGCCCAGCATCATGCGTCGCATGCGCACGCGGCCGCCGACATGAACATCGACCGGATGAGGATGCTTCTTGGCCATGCTCGCCCCATTCTACGACAGCGGGCGTTTCACGCCCCGCCGCAACTATAGGCATTTCTTCAAGGCGCGCAAAGGTTGCGGGTTATCCTGTCCCTCGCGCACGCGCAAATGGCAGGCAGCCGATCGCCAATACAACTAATGCGAGCAGCAGGAACAAGAGATCTCCGTAATGCGTGTAGAGCGTCGGCGGCAAAGGCCGGGGCAGGGCGGCGTCGATGCGTCCCGCGCGATAAAGCCCGATGCTCTCAAGAAGCCGCCCCCTCGCGTCGAGGAGGGCGGAGACGCCCGTATTGGCCGAGCGCGCCATTGGCAGCCCGTTCTCGATGGCCCGCAGCCGCGCCTGGTCGAGATGCTGGCGGGGTCCGGACGAGTCGCCGAACCACGCGTCATTGGTGATCGTCGCAAGCCAGTCGGGCCGGCGGCTCTTTGGATAGAGTTCGCCCGGAAAGATCGTCTCGTAACAGATGAACGGCGCGAAGGGCGGCCCGCCGTCGCTCATGATCGCGGGGCCGCTCCCGAAGGAAAACCCGTCTTCATACGGAGCAAGCTGGGCGAGCCCCAGCGCCCGCAGCGCGCCCTGAAGCGGCAGATACTCGCCGAAGGGCGCGAGATGATGCTTGTCGTAATAGCCGATCGCGGACGTCTTTCCGTTTATTGTCGCGAAGAACCCGATCGAATTGTAGAAGAGTTCCTTGCCGGCGACCGTCTCGCGCCGGACCGTGCCGGCAAGAAGCGTCGATCCCGCCGGCAACGACCGGGCCAACAAGTCGAGCGCGTCGTCATACTCCTGAACGTAGGGCGCCGCATTCTCCGGCCACAGAATATAGGTGCGCGCCGCGGCGGCGGGGCCCTTCGAGAGTTCGACATGCAGTTTGAAATTGCGGGTCCACAAATCGCCGTCGATCTTTTCGCGTTGCGGAATGTTCGGCTGGACGATGCGGACGGCGACGTCGTCATGAACGCCGGGATCCGGGCCAAGGAGGCGCAAGGCCCCCAGGGCGTATACCGTCCCTGTCCCAAGCAGCATCAGACCGACGCCGGCGACGCCCTTGCCGTTGCGCGCCAGCGCCGGCAGGACGGCGAGGAGGACGACGATGAGACTTAGTCCGTAGACGCCCCACCAGGCGGCGGTCTGCGCCCCGACGGCCGTTCCGGCGAGCGCCTGTCCGGGCAGGTTCCAGGGCAGTCCGGTGAGGACATGGCCGCGCGCATACTCGAACGTCATGTAGACAGCGGCGAACAGAGGGAGGCGTCGCCAGTCCGCGCGCCAGAACGAGACGCAAACGACTGCAGCGGCGCCGGTGAACAGGCCGAGGAACGCCGGGAGTGCGGTGACGGCGATCGGCGCCATCCACGCGAACGCCTCGGCCTGTACGAAAAATGAAAAAGCGAGCCAATAGAGGCTCACGACAAAGTAGCCGAAGCCGAAGAACCAGCCTGCAGCGAAAGCCGCTCGCCGGGGGCGCGGCCGATGCGCCGCGCCGTCGATGAGAAGGACGAGCACTGACCATCCGAGCGCCAGCAGCGGCAGCGCGTAGACCGGCGCAAAGCCGAGCGCGGCGCCGGCGCCCGCAAAAAATGCGGCGCAAGGGCGCGCCCCGCCATCAAGGCGCGCGACAGCTTCCGCCCAGCGCTCAAGGCGGCGATCGAGCGTCTGGAAGGAATGCGACGCGCGCGCGGCCCGGGACATCGCGGTTCAGACCGGCGTGTCGATGGGCTGCGTCTGCACGACTGGGCGACGGCGGATCCGGATCTTGCGCACCTTGCGCGCATCGGCTTCGGCCACCTCGAACTCGAATCCGGATTCGTGGCTCAAAACCTCTCCGCGCTGCGGCACGCGCCCTGCAAGCGAGAAAACAAGACCGCCGAGCGTATCGACTTCATCGTCCTGGGAGACGAGGGGAAAGCCGGTCGCCTCGGCGAGCGCCGACAGCTCAATGCGCGCGTCCGCCTCCCAGCCGCCGCCCGGGCGCGGTTCGATCGTCGGCGACATCAACGACGAGCATGACGAGGA
>JBEBFW010000023.1:0-24198 GCA_040081755.1 Parvularculaceae bacterium | reverse complement strand
GGCGGCCATGTAGACTCTCCCTTTCATGCGGCGCGCGGACCCTAGCGTCTTGACGCCTCGTGGCAACAAGCGCGCACAGCCGCCTCACCACGTCGCCTAATTTGGCCCCATCCCCGCCCCATTCTCGCCTTTTGGCGCCCGGATGCTCGTCAGTCTGGAAGCTCGGCTCAAAGGGGCGAAAACAAGGACCGTCACTTCAACCGACGCCCCGCCATCGAAGGAGAAACAGGATGAAAATGATGATGATCGGCGCGGCCTCGCTGGCGCTTCTTGCCGCGGGCTGCGAATCGACAGGCGAAGGCGCCCTTTACGGCGCAGCGATCGGCGCGGCCGGCGGCGCAGTCGCCGGTGAGATCTTCGCGGGCCGTCCGGGCAAGGGCGCGGCCTATGGCGCGCTCATCGGGGCCGCCATCGGCGCCTATGAGGGCTGCTCGCGAGCCGGCACATGTTTCGGCCGCGCCCGCGATCACGGCAGCCGCAACTACGATCGCTACGACGATCGCTATTACTACGAGGATCCCTATTACGGGGACACCTACTGGGAAGACGGCCAGTTCCGCCGCTACGGCAACAAGAAGCCGCGCTCAGGCTATTGATCGAATTGACCTCATTCGAGATCGAAGAAGCCCGCGCCTGACGCGGGCTTCTTTTTGGGAACTTCCTCACGGGCCAGGCCGTTATCCCCTCAAGTCGTCACAGAGGCTCCCATGCGAATGATATTGATTGCCGCGGTTTCCTTGCCTGCCTTGATCATCGGTTGCACCGAATCGCGGACGGCTGAAAAGAATGCGCTTTACGGCGCGGCGGCTGGAGCGGCGGCCGGGGCTGTTGCAGGACAGGTGATTTCGGGCAAACCGGGCGTCGGCGCCGCGATCGGCGCAGGTGTCGGCGCCGTCAGCGGAGCGGCCATCGGCTGCACGAGGGCAAAGGATTGTTTCGGTCGCGCCCGCGATAATGGCGATCGCCGGTTCGATCGCGCGGCGGACAGATACTATTACGTGGATCCGAATACCGGCGACACCTATTGGGACAACGGCGATTTCCGCAGCTACGGTCCCCGGTAACTTCTGCTGAGCTGGCCGTCGTCAGGCGACGATGCGGAGTTTTTCCCAGCCGGCGGCAAGGCGCGACACGACTTCAAGATCCGACGGAAAATCGATCTCGCCCCATTCGAGTTTGCCGATGTCGGTGGCGCCGACATGACCTTCTTTCGCGAGCCGGTCGATGACCTGGAGATACCAGGCGCCGACGCCCCAAGCCTCATGCATGCTCTGTTCGACCACGCGGCGGAACAGCGACGGACCCTCGCCCCTGAACAGAACGACGCCGATCGACTCCGCTTGCGTCTCGGCCGGCATCAAAGTCTTGCCGACGGCGCGAACGAGATTTCCCTCCAGCGTGACCTTCATGTCGTCGCTGTCGTATTCGGCCTTGCGATTGACGGTGAGATTGATCGGCGCCGACGCGCCGGCGACAATTCTTGGGAGAACGGCCATCTCGAACAGCGAATCGCCGTTCACGATCAGGAATTCGTCGTCCATGAACTCAAGCGCCATCCAGCAGGACGCAAGATTGTCTGCGACCTTGTAGAACGGATTGAAGAGCGTCCTCACTGATTCGGCGGCAGCGCCCATCTCCGCCAGAGCGGCATCGACCATTTCGGCCTTGAATCCGGTGACGACGATGACCTCATCAATCTCGCGGCACTGACGGAGCGCTTCCAATTGCCAGTGCAGGACCGACCGAGAGCCGACGGGCAGGAGACATTTGGGCCTGTCGAACGTCAGGGGAAGCAAGCGCGAACCCTGGCCCGCGCTCAACACGATAGCCCGCATGCTCTGCTCCCCGACCCGAACCCCTTCAGCCGCCGATGGTCCGGCGATCGATCGCTCGCTCCAAAACTGCGTGCGCCATGGAATTGCTCCGGTTATAGATGGGCCTGCCGCGCTAGTCTATTGACCGAGGGGCGTTTCTGACCAATTCGACTTTTGCATCCGAGACCCAGCCGACCGCGCGCCAGTCCGCAAACCGGATTCTCAAGAACGCCGGCGCGCTGATGAGCGGCAAGGCGCTGGGGGGCGTCCTCAGTCTTGCCTATCTCGCCATCGCCGCGCGCAGTCTCGGGCCGACCGAGATGGGATTTCTCGTGCTTGCCCACGCTTATGCAATGGTCGTTGCGGGCGTCGCAAGGTTCCAGTCCTGGCAGGCGGTCATCCGCTTCGGCGCGCCGATGATCGAGACCGGCGACTTGCCGGCGTTCAAATCGTTGCTTCGCTACACGGTCCGCCTCGATCTCCTCAGCGCCGCGCTCAGCGTCGCCGTC
The DNA here is from genome assembly GCA_040081755.1 of Parvularculaceae bacterium. Classification (GTDB taxonomy): domain Bacteria; phylum Pseudomonadota; class Alphaproteobacteria; order Caulobacterales; family Parvularculaceae; genus Amphiplicatus. The sequence goes on along the minus strand of JBEBFW010000023.1, from coordinate 21,875 downwards.
GCCTTGCTCTTTGTCGGGCCCGTCGCGCAGCAGCTTGACTGGCCGCCCGCCGCGATGCCGTGGGTCTACGCCTATTGCGCAACAGTGCCATTCCTCGTTTCCGCGACGCCGACCGGCGTCTTGCGCCTGTTCGACCGCTTCAAGATGCTGGGCTGGCAGCTCTCGATCCTTCCGGTGGTGCGGTTCGTCGGATCAATCGCCCTGTGGGTCATGGGCGCGGAGCTTTCAGGATTCCTGATTGTCTGGATACTGAGCGCCGTACTCGACGGCGGCAGCTTGTGGATTCTCGCGTGGCGCGAGTTAGGGAAGCGCGGCCTCATGCCCCCGTTGAAGAGCGAGCCCGCGATGAAACCGGATCGCGACTGGCTCCCTTTCATAATCAAGACCAACCTGTCGAGCACTGTCGATCTCGCGCGCACCAATCTGCCGGTGCTGATCGTCGGCGCCATCCTTGGCAGCGCCGCTTCAGGCTTCCTGCAGCTCGCCGCAAACGCCTCAAATCTCATCGCGCATCCGGCGACCATGCTCTATCAGGCGACGTTTCCGGAGCTGTCGCGCATCATCGCGGCCGGCAAGGACAAGCGGATGCGCAAGGTGGCGCTGCGCTCGACCTTGACCGGCGTCCTTGTCGCCGCGCCGATCGTGCTGCTGTTCGCCCTGCTCCGCGAACCTCTCGCGAAAATTCTTGGCGGGCCCGAATTCCTGCCGGCTGCGCCTCTGATCGCGCTCATGGCGCTCGCACAGCTCGTTCGGGTCGGATCGGTCGTGCTCGAGGCCGCCGTCGTTTCCGCAGGCGGCGCCGGCTACGTCCTCTTCGGGCAATCGGTCTCGGCGTTCCTGACCTTCGCCGCCCTATTTCTGGCGTTGCCGGCTTTCGGCGTGAATGCGGCGCCGACCGCCATCATCTGCGGCTGGGCGCTGCTCGTCGCGTTCTATGTGATCGGGCTGTACCGGCCGAGAACCGTTTAGACGGCGAGCCCGATCGTCGCGGCGCCAGTCAGGCTTGTGAATGGACTTCCTGACATCGCTGGCGTCTGCGCGGAGATCTGCGCAACCGAATTGTCAGCAAACACATTGTCCGAGCCGATCGACACCTGCGCAAATCGCGAAATGCTGGAGCCGTAGGCTGCGAGCGAATTATAGACCAGCGTGCAGTAGTTCTCCGGCATGGCGAGTTGCGACACCAGCCGGCGGTTCGAGAAGACGGTCGCCGCCGCAAGGCTCGGATAGACCTCGAAATGCATGTGCGGATAGCGCCCCGCATAACAGCCGGGAAACACGGTCGTGAACGACACCTGCCCGTTCTGGTCGGTAATGGCGACGCCGCGCAGGTAGTTCTGACCCGGCAAGTCGTACACGGAATACTGTCCGTTGGCGTCACAGTGCCAGAGATAGACCGCATAGCCGGCGAGCGGCGCGCATGAGGCGTTCACATTCACCAATGTCAAGGTGAGAACCAGCGTAACGCCGCCGGCCGTTCCGCTTTGCGAACCGAAACTCGATCTGATGTCAGTCCGAACGACGCCGCTTTGGACGAGAACGTTCGCAAGCGAGCCGTTCGCGGTGTTGGACCCATCCGCGGGATAGGGGCCGGCGGTCTCCGCCGGAACGGCTGTGCACGAACCCGCGCTCGTGCCGGAGGACGAACTGCCCGTGCCCGTCGAGGCGGCGGACGAACCCGTCGAGCCCGATGACGCGGCCGGGGCTGCGCCATCGCTGCAGGCCGCCAGGATCGCGGCGGAGCCGGTCGATGCAAGCAGGCCCAGCGCCCGCCGCCGGTGCAAAAGCACCTTGAGGTCATGATGCAGTCCGCGATCATGCTCTTCCGCGGTATGCGGCTTCATGTGCAGCGCCCTTTTTCTGGCCTTGCCCGTCGAAACGGGCGCCGAGCCCGCTTCCGTCGGCGCGGCCGCCTGAAATATCGTTCAGGTTGCGCGATCCGCCGGGATTGCCTCTATTGCGGCCGCGCGCGCCAATGCGTTACGCCGTCGTGCTGCGACTCAAACGAGAAGCGTTCATGACCCCAGAGACGTTCAAGCCGAAGCATTTCCGTTTCGCGTTGGCCGACGGGGTCGCGCACGTCTCGCTCGACCGGCCCGACCGCAAGAACCCCCTCACCTTCGACAGCTACGCCGAGTTGCGCGACATGTTTCGCGATCTCGTCTACGCGAAATCGGTTCGAGCGGTTGTCTTCGGCAGCAATGGCGGCAATTTCTGCTCGGGCGGCGACGTCCATGACATCATCGGCCCGCTGACCCAAATGTCGATGCCGCAATTGCTCGATTTCACGCGCATGACCGGCGACCTCGTGAAAGCCATGCGCGGCTGTCCGCAACCGATCATTGCGGCGGTCGATGGGGTCAGCGTCGGCGCCGGGGCCATTATCTCGATGTCGTCCGACCTTCGTTACGCGGCGCCGGACGCCAAGACGGCGTTTCTCTTCAACCGCGTCGGCCTCGCGGGCTGCGACATGGGCGCTTGCGCCATCCTCCCGCGCATCATCGGCTACGGCCGCGCCAGCGAACTCCTCTTCCTCGGGCGAAGCTTTTCGGCGCAAGAAGGGCTCGCTTGGGGATTTTTCAATGAGATCGCGCCGGCCGACAAACTCGACAAGCACGCGATGGACGTCGCCCGGCGTCTCGCCGCCGGACCTTCCTTCGCGAACGGGATCACCAAGAACCAGCTCAACATGGAGTGGGATATGAGCCTTGCGACCGCCCTTGAAGCGGAAGCGCAAGCCCAGGCGATCTGCATGAAGACGAATGATTTCGCCCGCGCCTATGCGGCGTTCGTCGCCAAGGAAAAGCCGGTGTTCAAGGGCGATTGATGGCGGACCTGACGTTTCTCGATTGGCCCTTTTTCGAGCCGCGCCACAAGAGGCTCGCTCTCGACCTCGATGAGTGGGCTCGGTCGGAACTGCCGCCAATCGTCGGGACAGGGAGCGCGCATGACGATGTAGACGCGACCTGTCGCGCTCTGGTGGCGGCGCTCGGCCGCGGCGGGTGGCTCCGATATTGCGTTCCCGCCGCATACGGCGGCGCATTCGATGACCTCGACGTGCGGGCGCTCTGCCTTATTCGCGAGACTCTCGCGCGCCATTCGGGCCTTGCCGATTTCGCTTTCGCCATGCAAGGCCTCGGCTCCGGCGCGATCAGCCTTTTCGGCGGCGCAGACATCAAGTCGAACTACCTTCCGGCCGTTTCGCGCGGCGAGAAGATCGCCGCCTTCGCTCTTTCGGAGGAAAACGCCGGCTCCGACGCGGCGGCCATGACGACCTCATATGCATCTGCGCCCGCCGGCTACACGATCTCCGGCGAGAAGACGTGGATTTCGAACGGCGGCATCGCCGACTTCTATGCCGTGTTCGCCAAATCCGCCGACGGCTCGCGAGCGACGTCCGCCTTTGTCATCGACGCCGCCGCGGCTGGCCTTTCGATCGCCGAACGCATTGAGGTTATTGCGCCGCACCCGCTTGCCCGAGTCGCCTTCGAAAACTGCGCAGTCCCGGCCGCGAACCGTCTCGGCGACGAGGGCCAGGGATTCAAGATCGCCCTCTCCGTGCTCGACATTTTCCGCTCGACCGTCGGCGCGGCGGCCCTCGGCCTTGCGCGCCGGGCGCTGGATGAAGCGACCGCACGCGCCAGCTCCCGGGCCATGTTTGGCGCCACGCTCGCCGATCAGCCCATCGCGCAGGCCATGATCGCCGACATGGCGCTCGACATCGATGCGAGCGCCCTGCTCGTCTATCGCTCCGCCTGGACCAAGGATGTGCGCAAGACCCGCGTCACCCGCGAGGCGGCCATGGCCAAGCTCTTCGCGACCGAGCGCGCGCAATCCGTCATCGACAAGGCCGTGCAGCTTTTCGGCGGTCTCGGCGTCACGAAGGGCGTCAAGGTCGAGGAGCTCTATCGCGAGGTCCGCGCGCTGCGCATCTATGAAGGCGCGTCGGAGGTGCAGAAAATCGTCATAGCGCGCCAGCATTTTGATTGCGCGCGCGGAGGAAAAGCATGACCCACAAGATTCTCCAACCTCCCGGCTGGCCGCGCCCCAAGGGTTATGCGAACGGGATCGCCGCCAGCGGGCGCCTCGTCTTCACCGCCGGCGTCGTCGGCTGGAACGCCGCAGAGCGCTTCGAGGAAATGACGCTCGCCGGGCAGTTCAGGCAGGTGCTCCTCAACACTCGGGCAATTCTCGCTGAAGCGGGAGCTGAGCCATCGGACATCGTGCGCATGACCTGTTACGTGACCGACAAGCGGGAGTATCTCGCTTCGCAGGCCGAGATCGGCTCTGCGTGGCGCGACATTCTCGGCAAGGTCTTTCCGGCGATGGCCGTCGTCGAGGTGAAAGCCCTCGTCGAAGACGCTGCAAAGGTCGAAATCGAAACGACTGCCGTGGTCGAGAGTTGACCTGCTCATGTCGCCCCTGAAAATTGCGGTAGTCGGCGGCGGCCCGGGAGGCCTTTATTTCGCGCTCCTCACAAAGAAGCGCCTGCCCGATGCTCAACTAGACGTCTACGAACAAAATCGAGCCGACGACACTTTCGGCTTCGGCGTCGTCTTTTCCGACGAAACGCTCGATGAATTCCTGAGCGCCGACCCGGACTCCTATGAACTCGTGCGGGAGCGCTTCGCCTGGTGGTCCGACATTGTCATCGAGCATGAGGGCCGGCGCACCATCGTCGGCGGCAACGGGTTCGCCGGATGCTCGCGCAAGACGCTCCTCGACATTCTGCAGACGCGCTGCCGCGCTGTCGGGGTCACGCTGCATTTCGGCGCGACGGTCGAGGCGCAGACCTATGAGCGCGGCTTCGCCGATTGTGACCTGATCGTGGCCGCGCAAGGCGTGAACAGCCCGATCCGCCAAAAGCACGTGCGGGAATTCGGCGAGAGCATAGTCGAGCAGCGCAACAAATTCGCGTGGCTCGGCTCGACGCGTCCGCTCGACGCCTTCACGTTCTTCTTTCGCATGACGCCGCATGGCCCGTTTTGCGCGCATACCTATCAGTATGAGGCGGGCCGCTCGACCTGGGTGATGGAGACGAAGCCCGAATGCTGGGCCGCGTCCGGTCTGGCGCGCATGAGCGAGGAAGAAAGCGCCCGCTACCTCGAACAGGTGTTCGCCGACGACCTCAAAGGCCATCCGCTGCTGACCAACCGCTCCATCTGGCGGAGTTTTCCAACCATCACCTGCGCTAAGTGGAGCAGCGGCAAGACGGTCCTCCTTGGCGACGCAAAAGCGACCGCGCACTGGTCGATCGGGTCGGGCACCAAACTGGCGATGGAGTGCGCGATCGCTCTTTCGAACGCCGTCGTTCGGCATAGGCGCGACATCGGCGCTGCCTTCGCCGAGTACGAGAAGGAACGCCGCACGCCGGTCGAGATCACGCAGCACAATGCGCAAGTGTCGCTCCGCTGGTTCGAGGACATGCCGGTCCACTGGACGAAAGCGCCGATGGAATTCGCTTTCTCGCTGATGTCGCGCGGCAAATCGGTCACCTGGGATAATCTGAAGCTCCGCGATCCGGCGTTTCTCGAAGACGTCGAACAAGAATTCTACGCTCGCTACGAAGGCAAAACAGGCAGGCGCGTCGCAGCCGCGCGTCCGACGCCGATGTTCACGCCATTCGACCTGCGCGGGCTGACCCTCCCCAATCGGGTCGTGATGGCCCCGATGGCGCAATACAGCGCCGTCAACGGCGATCTCACCGAGTGGCATTTCGCGCATTATGCCGCGCGCGCGCTTGGCGGCGCGGGGCTCATCATCACCGAAATGACCTGCCCGACGCCCGACGCGCGCATCACGCCGGCCTGCACGGGCCTGTGGTGCGATGCCCAGGAAGCGCAGTGGGCGAAGCTCGTTGAGTTCGTGCACGGAACGACGCCAGCAAAGGTCGCGCTGCAGCTTGGGCACGCCGGCCGCAAGGGATCGACCAAGGTTCCGGCGGAAGGCGCAGACGTCCCGCTGACGCAAGGAGGCTGGCCGCTTGTTTCCGCCTCCGCCATCCCATTGATCGACGGCGTATCGCCAATTCCGGCCGAAATGACTCGCGCGGACATGGGTCGCGTCCTCGGCGATTTCGTCGCGGCCGCGGAGCGCGGGCGCCGCGCCGGGTTCGACATGCTGGAGCTTCACTGCGCGCACGGCTATCTGCTCGCGAGTTTCATCTCGCCCCTCACCAACAGACGGACAGACGGCTATGGGGGCGGCGCCGCCAACCGCGCGCGCTATCCCGTCGAGGTCTTCGCCGCCATCCGCAGGGTATGGCCGGCCGACAAGCCGATGTCTGTGCGCGTCTCCTGCAGCGACTGGGCGGCGGGCGGCCTGACCCTTGACGATCTCAGAATCGTCGCGGGCGCGTTCAAGGAGGCTGGCGCCGACATCATCCATTGCTCGTCAGGCGAAACCGTCAAATGGCAAAAGCCTGTCTACGGACGAATGTGGCAGACGCCGTTCGCCGAATTCGTGAAGAACGCCGTCGGCGTCCCGACCATCGCGGTCGGCGACATCACATTGCCCGAGCAGATCAACACCATCGTCGCGGCCTCGCGCGCCGATCTTTGCGCCCTCGCCCGCCCGCACCTCAACAATCCCTTCTTCACGCGTCAGGCCGCCGCGCACTACGGCGTGAAGGCGCCGGCGCAGGACTGGCCGGTCCAGCTGAAGTCAGGTGAGTATCAGCTCTTCCGCGAGGCGGAAAAGGCGAACGAAAAGTCCCGCGACCTCGCGCTCAAGGCCCGACCCAATCGACGGCATTATCAAAAGGCGCGATGACATCGAGAATTCATTGCTGCGTCGGGCGCTAATAACTGGAATCGCGGAGCAGCATCTTTCGCGACGGCCCGCGAGAATGTTGCACGCACATCGCAAGCTGTCGGGCGAGCCTCCTCAGAGTGAGGGTCTTAATTGTTGATCGAGAAACCCGACCGCGAGCACGCGGACCGTCGTGAAGGATGCGGTTCTGCGCCTCACTCGAAACACACGTCTGGGTGTGCGTCCCACCAGGCGCCGAGATATGCGGTCGCCGCGAGATAAAGCGGCGCCGCTTGCGGGTCGGCGCCCGCCGCGTCAAACGAGGCGAGCGTGTACTTGACCAGATGGGCGTCGCCATGAGTCGCAGCGCGCGTCGCCAGCATGCGCTTCAAACTCGCCAGATCGTCCGCTGGCCAATAATAAGCGGCCGACGCGGCCTCCGCCGGCTCGACATTGCGAAGGGAAGCGCTGCCACGGCGCTCGGGCGCCCATCGGAGGGCAAGCCGGGCTTTGCCCATGGTCGCGCGAAAGCCGAGCGCGTGCGTTGCGGCGATACGGATCAGGGCGGTGGGATTGGATGCGCCCTCCGCCGTCGCGAGCACGGCAAGCGGCATGGTCAGCGCATGGGTCCAGCCATAGGGCGCAGACGCTGGATCGTCCTGCAGCATCGAATGCGCGGCGACGCGCAGAATTGCGCGCCGCGCCTCGTCAAGCGTCATGCCTTCAGTCACATCGCCTAGAACATCCTCGGCGAACCTGTTCGCCTCGACCGCGAGCATGGTCGGTGCAATGTACGGCGAGGGCGAGCGCACCGGCCTCACCGCCGCGAGCCGCGACATCAGTTCGCCTGCTGCGTCGCCGCCGAACGACTTTGCCGAACGGGCAGTCTGCCATCCCAGTGTCGCTCGCTCCTTGCACATGGCGCGCAGCGGCGCGCGGAGCAGCACGCCCGCGCCCTCAATGCGCCCTTCGACGCGGATCAATTCGGCAAGCAGGATCGGCGCATGGCCGGCGGCGCCGAGATGAGGCGCAAGGGGTTCGGCAAGGTCGCGAGCGAGCGCCGCAAGAGGCCTTCGCGCTGCGAGATGGACCAGCGCCGCATCCGCCGTTTCCGCATCGCCACCCTCGAGCGCCGAAAGAAGCGCGCATAGCGCGGCGCCCGTACGGTCGAAGCGCTCCTCGGGAGGCGCGACCTCGTCGCCCGCGCGCGCGTAGTCGCCGGCGATCGCTGCAATGCGGCGACGCGCGCGCTGTCGCGCAGTCGGCTCGACCATCGCCAGAAGGTCGGCGCGCGCGAGCAGTTCGAGCGGCGCGTGCGTCAGGAATGAGGAATCCGCGTCGCGCTTTGGCGCGGCGATCGCCGCCGCGACCGAAGCGACAAGTTCGGCGTCGCTGAGGTCCGATAGCGGGCTTTTCGCCCAGGCTTCGTCCGCTCCAGGCGCGTTCGCACCTGATAGCGGGAGATCTCGAAGACGTTCGGATGTTTCTTGCATGCGGACGTTCTGCGACTTAAAGTGCGCTTTAAGTCAAGAGACTTCTCAATGTCCGACAATGACCGCATGCTGTCGATCGGCGAGGCCGCGAAGAGATCGGGGCTCAACGCCAGCGCGCTTCGGTTTTATGAGAGCGAAGGGCTGATCCGCTCGGTGCGCTCGGGCGGCGGGCGCCGCTGGTTCGCGCGCAGCGAGCTTCGGCGAATCGCCTTCATTCGCGCGGCGCAGGCTGCTGGACTGACGCTGGAGGAAGTGAAAGCCGCGCTCTCCGCCCTGCCCGACAAGCGAACGCCGACGAAGGAAGACTGGGAGCGCCTCTCGCACGGCTGGCGCGACCTGCTCGATGAGCGGATCGCCGCGCTGACGCGCTTGCGCAATTCCCTCTCATCTTGCATCGGCTGCGGTTGCCTGTCCTTGAAAGTATGCCGGCTTTACAATCCGGACGACGCCGCCGGGGCGCTGGGGGCTGGGCCGCGCTATCTCCTCGGCGACACGGCCGCCGACGTCCTGACGAAATCGTGAGCTTTGAAAGGGCCGCGCGCGCCGGTAATGTTGCAGGCGGCAAGTGAGAGGCGCAACAAAAATGTCCAAGCTGTCGAACACTATCCGGCTCACGGGCGCAGCGGTCGGCGCCGGCGCCGCAATGCTCTTTTCAATGTCGCCGGCGACGGCCGCTTCGGTGCGAAAGGAGTTCGTCATCGACGCCGACCCGGCATTTGTGTGGGCCGCCCTCAAAGACTTCGGACACGTCGATCGACGGCTGGCGCGAGGCTTCGTCGTGGCGGCTCGTCTTGAGGGCGACACGCGCATTGTCACCTTCGCCAATGGATCGACCGCCCGCGAATTGCTGGTCGCGGTCGATGAGGAGCAGCGACGGCTCGCCTACGCTATCGTCGGCAACGAGCGCCTCATCGCCCACAGCGCCTCCGCGCAGGCATTCGCCAAAGGCCGCAAGAAGACGCGGTTCGTGTGGATCTCCGATTTCCTGCCGGACGAGCTGGCGCCTTACATTTCCGCGCAAATGGAGCAAGGGGCGGCCGCGGCTAAGAAGACAATCGAAGAAGATGCGCGGGCCGCGGCGCGTTGAATGCAGCGGCGAGACGCCTACATTGCACGAAGCGTCCCCGGCGGCGCCGAACTCTTGTTGAGGAGCTTTCATGAGAAATCCGGCTGCAACGATGTTTCTCGGCGCGCTCGCGCTGCTTGGCGGCGCCTGCGCCGAACCGGCGCCGGCGGCCAAGGCTGCGCCGAAGGCGGCGAAGGCGCCCGAACTCGCCGAACTGAAGGGCGGCGAGATCGAGGCCAAACCGCGCGTCGCGCCGAAATCCATGGCCGATGTGCACCTCTCTTTCGCGCCCATCGTCGAGAAGACGTCACCCGCGGTCGTGAACGTCTTCACCAGCCGCGTCGTGAAGCGGGCGACTGGCGATCCCTTCTTTGACCGCTTTTTCGGCGCAGGCCCCAGACAACAGAATTCCCTCGGGTCCGGCGTCATCGTCAGCCCGGATGGCCTCATCGTGACGAACAATCACGTCATCGAGGGCATGACCGAAATCAAGATCGTCTTTGCCGACCGCCGCGAGTTCCCTGCGAAGATGCTTCTGACCGACCCAAAGTCCGACATCGCTGTCCTCAAGATCGACGCAGGCGAGCCCCTGCCATTCCTCCAGTTCGCCAACTCGGACGCCATCGAGGTCGGCGACGTCGTGCTCGCCATCGGCAATCCGTTCGGCGTCGGGCAAACGGTCACCAGCGGCATCGTCTCGGCGCTGGCGCGAACGACCGTCGGCGTCAGCGACTATCAGTTTTTCATTCAGACCGACGCAGCCATCAATCCGGGCAATTCCGGCGGGGCGCTGGTCGACATCAACGGCCAGCTGGTCGGCGTGAACACCGCCATCTATTCGCGCTCGGGCGGCTCCAACGGCATCGGCTTCGCGGTGCCCTCGCGCCTCGTGCAACAGGTGATCCGTTCGGCCATGAATGGCGGCCAGCTGATGCGCCCGTGGATCGGCGCCGCCACCGACACGGTCACGCCCGACGTCGCCAGAGCCCTGAAACTCGCCAAGCCCGCCGGCGCCATCGTCACTGAGGTCTGGCCGGGGGGTCCCGCCGCTCTCGCCGGCCTCAAAGAGGGCGACGTGATCGTCGCGGTCGATGGCCAGCCGATCTTCGACGAAGGCGCGCTTCGCTATCGCGTCGGCGTCCGCAATGATGGAGAGGCCGCAGCCATCTCCTTTGTGCGGAACGGGAAAGAGACCGCCGCAGCCGTGCGCCTTTCCCTTCCGCCGGACCAGCCGGGACGCGACGAACGCCCGCTCGCGGGCAATCACCCACTGAACGGCGTGACCGTCGATAATCTCTCGCCGCGCTTCAATGAGCAGGCGGGGCTCAACCCCTTCCGCGCAGGGGTGGTCGTGACAGGCATCGATCGCGGCTCCTATGCCGCCAGGCAGGGTCTCCGGCCCGGATACCGAATTCTCTCCGTCAACGGAAAGAAAATCATGACGACCGCCGACCTCGCCCGCGAGATCGCGAGGCCCGCGACCTATTGGGAGCTCGACGTCGATACCGGCGAGAGAACCGTTCCCTGGCGCGTGGGCCGTTAACGGTGCGCTCCTACAGCCTCATCGTCAGAGCCGCCCGGACTGAGCGCGGGGCGCCCGGCGTGATGTTGTTGTCGTTGTGCGCCGTCGGGAAATAGAGTTCGTCCGCGATGTTCTCGATATTGACCTGCATCTCGAGACAGTCGCTGAACTCATAGAAGATCGCGGCGTCGATGCGCGTGAAGTCCGGCATCACGACCGCATTGCTGAGCGTTGTGAAGCGGTCCGACTGATGGACCACCCCGCCGCCAAGGCGCAGGCGCGGCAGGATGCGCCATGAGGTCCAGAGCGAGAATGACTGCTGCGGCACGAGCGGCAGATTGCGGCCCGCCGGCGCCGCGGTCGTCGTGCGCGTGATCTCGGCATCTTGATAAGCGTAGCCGGCGAATACGTCCCAGTTGTCGGTGATGGCGCCCGCGAGCCCGATTTCAACGCCTTTCGAGCGCTGCGCGCCGGTCAGCACGGTGAGCAGCGTCAAGGGATCGACGGCGCGGGTGTTTTCCCGGTCGAGCCGGTAGACGGCGGCCGTCAAGGCGAGCCTCGGCGCCATGTCCCATTTGACGCCGAACTCGATGTTCTCGAACGATTCCGGTTCAAGGGCGGCGAGCGTCGCGGTCAGCGAATTGAACTGATCGCCCGACTGCGGCAGGAACGATCTGGAATAGCTGGCGTAGAGCGAGGCGTTCTTCACCGGCTTCAATATGACGCCGCCGCGCGGAGAAAAGACGCCGTCCGTCCGTTCGAAGTCGGCTGTCGCCGGCCGCAAGTCGTCGAAGTCGAGACTGAACCGGTCGAAGCGCAACCCGCCGATCAGCTGGATATGGTCGTTGATGGCGATCTGATCTTGAAGGTAGACGCCGACGACCGTGTTATCGACCTCATTGTTCGTCTGGACGCCGGTGAACGGCGCCGGCGCAAACGTCGTCGGGTCGGCGATGTTGACCGTCATGAAGGCGTTGTTCGGCACACGGAAGTTCTCGGTGCCCTGCACGCCGATTTCGGCGCCAAGGAGAATCTGGTGGGCGATCGGGCCCGTCGATGTCTTCCAGATGAAATCCGTCTGGTTGAACAGGTTTCGGCGTTGCTGCGAGCTGCGGTAGGATTGCAGCGACACGTTGCCGAGCGAATTGATGGAGCTGCTTGCGAACACGTTCGAGTAGAACTTGTCGTTCGCCGCGAAAGACGTGTGGTTGCGAACCGAGAGATCGCCCGAAAAATCATGCTCGAACGACGCGGTGGCGGCGTTCCGCTCGAACTCGCTGTAGCTCTGATCCGGGTTTCCGAAAAAGGCGTTGCGGTCCCCCGCGTAGGGCCGGCCCGCGAACGAGGGAACGCCGCGATCGACCGTCCGGTCATCGCTGAAATGCTCGTAGCCGAGCCGCAGCCTTGTGTCGTCGCTGAACGCCAGCGTCCCGATCGGATTGAGGCCGAGCAGCTCCGTGCCGACAAAATCGCGATAGCTGTCGGCATTCTCGTAGAAGCCGTTGAAGCGCAGCGCGATATTCTCCGCAACGGCGCCGCCGACATCGACAGCGCCGCGGCCGAAGCCGAACTGGCCCCCCTTGAGCTCGATCTCACGCGTCGACTCGAATTCGGCCTTCTTGGTCACGCGATTGACCAATCCGCCGCCGCCGCCCCGACCGAAAATGAGGGCGCTCGGACCCTTGATCACCTCGACGCGCTCAACCGTGTAGAGATCGCGAAAATATTCCGCATCGTCGCGGACGCCATCGACGAAAAAGTCCGCGGTCGAACTGTTGCCGCGCAGGGTCGGCGCGTCGCGATGGCCCTCGCCCTGCCCCATCGAGGCGCCGGGCACGTAGCGAAGGACGTCCGCCATCGAGCGCATCGCCTGGTCGTCGATGAGGTCGCGCGACACGATCGAGATGGCCTGGGGTATGTCGATGAGCGCTGTATCGGTCTTGGTCGCCGAGGAACTCGAAAGGCCGAGATAGCTCCGCTTGCCCTCGACGATGATCCGGTCCGCGACGAGATAGGGCTCGACGGGCTCGCTGGTCGGCCCCGCGTCAGCCTCGACTTTCACCGAGTCGCCCTCCGCCTCGGCCATGACCGGGCAAAGAACGGGCGAAATCGAGAGAAGCGCGGTCAGGCAGAGGCTCGCCCCGCTGCGTTTGCGCTCGGACGTTGTGTTCATCGGGCAGCCCCACCAGTTTGCGATTGCATCTCAGTTGCATCTGGCAAGGCTTGTTGCAAGTCATTGTTAGTCGCACCGCTGGCGCCCACGCTTCCCAAGGCTTCATTGACTCCTCCCCCAAAGCTCCCTAGATGCCCTCATGCTGCAGTGCAGCGCGCGCAGGCTCCAAGGCTTTCCGAGCCCTAAGACGACGCGGCCTTCGCCCTGAAGCAACCGAAAGACGCATCGTCTGTCTGTGGCGGAACGACGGGGCGTAGAGGAAGACCCCGCCTTTCTTAACTGCTGCGCTCCACAGTGGACGCAGCGCCAAACAGACCCAAGGAACTCATGTCATTTGAAGATCTCGGCCTTGAGCCGACGCTGCTCAAGGCTATCGCCGAAGCCGGCTATTCGGCGCCTACCCCCATCCAGAAGGCCGCCATCCCCGAGGCGCTGAAGCGGCGCGACGTGCTCGGCATCGCGCAGACCGGCACCGGCAAGACCGCGTCATTCACCCTTCCCATGATCCAGCATCTCGGCAACGGCCGCGCGCGCGCGCGCATGCCGCGCTCGCTCGTGCTGTGCCCGACCCGCGAACTCGCCGCGCAGGTCTCGGAGAATTTCGAGAAATACGGCAAGTATCACAAGCTTTCGATGGCGCTGCTGATCGGCGGCGTCTCCTTCGGCGATCAGGACATGAAACTGACGCGCGGCGTCGATGTCCTGATTGCAACGCCCGGACGCCTTCTCGACCACTTCGAGCGCGGCAGGCTTCTGCTGACCGGCATCGAGGTGATGGTGGTCGATGAAGCTGACCGCATGCTCGACATGGGCTTCATCCCGGACATCGAACGCATTTTCAAACTCACGCCGCCGACGCGCCAGACGCTGTTCTTCTCGGCGACCATGCCCCCCGAAATCACGCGGTTGACGCAGCAATTCCTCACCGATCCCGTGCGCATCGAGGTCGATCGGCCGGCGACGGCGGCCGAAACCGTTACGCAGCGCATCCTCCGTCTCGACACGAAGGACGACCGCACCAAGCGCGCCGCCCTGCGCAAGCTCCTGCAGTATGAAGGCGTCCGGAACGGCATCATCTTCTGCAACCGCAAGACGACCGTCGATATCGTCGCCAAATCCCTGCAGACGCACGGCTTCAACGCGCGCCCGATTCACGGCGACCTGGCGCAGTCCGATCGCACTGAGACGCTTGATAAATTCCGCTCCGGGGAGCTGCAGTTTCTGGTCGCCTCCGACGTCGCCGCGCGCGGCCTCGACATCCCGGCCGTGAGCCATGTGTTCAATTTCGACGTGCCGATCCATTCGGAAGACTATATCCACCGGATCGGCCGCACTGGACGCGCCGGCCTTCAGGGCTGCACGTTCATGATCGTGACGCCGTCTGACGGCAAAGCCTACGACGCCATCCTGCGCACAACGGGAGCCAAGGCGATCGAGGCGCTCGATCTGAAGATCGAAGTCGAGCCTGAAGCGGAGGGCGGCCGCCGCGGCCGGCCGGAACGCTCAGACCGCCGGGACCGGCACGCCAACGGGGACCGTCCGCGACGCGGACCTCGCGAGGACCGCCCGGCGCATCGCTCCGAAGAACGCCCGTCCGAGCCGCGGCGGGAGCAGCATGAACCCAGCGCTGAACCCAACAACACTGGGCACGGCGACACCGTGCACGGCGATCCAGGGCGCAGCGACGCTGGACGCCGCGACGCGCCACGCCGCGACAGGGCCCCCGCCTTTTCAGCGGACAACGCGCGCCCGCCGCGGCGAGATTCCGCGCGCCGCGAGGCGCCGCGCCGTGAAGAAAAAGTCGTCGGCCTTGGCGAGCACGTCCCGGGTTTCCTGCTGCGTTAACCGGACCTTCACCCTCACAACCCGCGCCGCGCTTAGGCAATCCTTTACGCGCGGCCGCTACAACCCTTCCGGAGAGAGCAGGCCGCACGGCCTTCGGGGTTGTCAGGATAGATGGCGCGCAGCATTGAAATGACGCACCAGAGCGCGGAGCTTGCGCTGGCCGCGCTGAAAAAGCTCGGCCTCGCGGCGACGCCGCGCAATTTCGAAGTCTGGCTCGCGCATGTCGAGGGCAAGATTCCGGCGCTGTCGAGAGACATCCAGAAGCGCCTTGCCGAAGGCGCGCTGACGCAAGGCCACGCCGACGAATTCTACGACTTCCACATTATTCGCGCCGACCTCGCCAAGGACGTCATCGACATCGTCGCGCGCTTCGAGTCGGAGATCGCCGGCCTTACGAACCTCATCGAAACGTCGGGCGAGAGCGCGCAGGAGCGCGGCGAGCAGCTGCAGAGCTTCTCATCGCAGCTCCGTCAGTCTGCGGAGCAATATCCGGGCGTCGGCGCCCTGCTTGAAGGCGTCATCGCCGTCACCAAGTCGGTCCGCGAAGAGAACCTGAAGCTCGAACAACGCCTCGCGGAGACCTCGACCGAGGTCGCCTCGCTGCGCCTCAATATCGAGCATATCCAGCAGGAAGCGATGCAGGACCCCCTGACCGGGGTCAAGAACCGCAAGACATTCGACGCGGCCATCGCAAAGCTCGCGCCTGCCTCGCTCGAGGCCGGCGAACCCCTGGCGCTCATCATGTCCGATGTCGATCATTTCAAGTCGTTCAACGACAAATGGGGCCATCAGACCGGCGATCAAGTGCTGCGTCTCGTCGCCGAAGTCATGAGCGCCAACACCAAGGGCCAGGATATCCTCGCGCGCTATGGCGGCGAAGAGTTCGCCATCCTGCTTCCCGGCACCACGCTTGAGAACGCGGTCATGCTCGGCGACCGCATCCGGCGCGCCATCGAATCCCGCAGGCTGAAAAAGCGGCGCTCAAACGAGGATCTCGGCGTCATCACCATGTCCATGGGCGTTGCTTTGCTGGCGCCCGGCGACACGCCCGAGAGCTTCATCGAACGGGCCGATGCGCGCCTCTATGACGCCAAGCACGCCGGCCGCAATCGCGTCATCTCGACGCCCGCTGAGGACAGGGCTGAGCGCGCCGCGGGCTGACGATCCAGACCACGCTCCCTGAAACGCGGGTCGGAGAACGTCGCCTCGATTCTTTGGTTGTCGCGCGTTTTCTCCGAAAACCGGACGCCACTTTTCGGAACGCGCTCTAATCTAAACGCCCGCCTGTTTTTTCCGGCGCATCTGTGAGAGCGCGATCAAGGTCATGGTCGGCACGAACCCGTCGATCTGGCCGGTCGGATCGGCGACTTCCCAGAAGGCGAAGAAACCCGGCCAGCCCCACATGGCGACGGCGGCGACGCCAAGGATGACGTCGAACGCCACTTCAAACCCTGGCACGCGCCCGATAGTGAAATCGAGCACGTCCAGAACGACGGCAATCAGGAGTTTGACGGCGTCGGCTTTCATGCGGCGCTCCTCTGCGAGTCCTGTGTCGTCCGCTCTCTGACGAACCCCGCTGTCAGCGCCAGCGCCTCGCGCGCCTCGGGCATGATGGCCCCGAACATCGGCCAGACATGGGCGAGACCCTCGCGCGCCTCGAAGCGCACATTGACGCCCTGCGCGCGCGCGCGTTCAGCAAGCCGCGTCGAGTCGTCATAAAGCATCTCGGAAGCGCTCGCGAAAACGAGGAGCGGCGGCAAGCCCCTGAACGAGCCGAAGAGCGGCGAGACGCGCGGGTCATTCCGGTCGAGGGTTCCGGCGTAGGGTCCGCCGGCGTGCCGCATCCCGTCGAGGTTGAACATGACATCGCTTTGCGCGTTCCTCTCGATCGAGGCGCCGGACGTCGTCAGATCCGTCCACGGTGAATAGAGGAAAGCGCCGGCCGGCTGCGGCGCGCCCTTGGCGGCGAGCGCCTGCATGGTCGCGAGCGCGAGACCTCCGCCGGCCGAATCTCCGCCGAACACGATCTCACCGGGTTTATGGCCTGACGACACCAGAAATTCGAATGCCCGGACGGCGCTGTCGATCGCCGCGGGGCAACGGCTCTCGGGCGACAGGGGATAGCGCAGAGCGAAGACGTTCGCTCCGGCGGCGAGCGCGAGCCGAAACGTCAGCGTGCGGTAGAGACGCGGCGAGCCGAAAATATAGCCGCCGCCATGCATGAAGAGAATGACGCCGGCCGACGCGCCGCGCGGCCGTTGCCATTCTCCGGCGACGCCGTACTTGTCGATGAGTTCGACATCGACGCCCTTGGGGACGAGCGGAAACGCACGCTTCTCGAACCAGTAGCGCAAGGCGTCGGGCGCCACCTTGTCCAATTCGAGGCGTTTCATCGTCGATCGCAAGTAGCGGTTGACCAGGCGCGCGGCGATGCTGGGCGCTGCGTCAGCGGCCATAGGACTTCAGAGTCTGATCGATCCGTCCAAAGATCGAGTGGCCTTTGGCGTCGCGCATCTCGATCTCGACGCGGTCGCCGAAGCGCATGAACGGCGTCTCCGCCTTGCCGCGCAGGAGGGTCTCGACCACGCGGACTTCGGCGATGCACGAATAGCCGACGCCCCCCCCGGCGATCGGCTTGCCGGGGCCGCCATCGGGACCGCGATTCGAAACCGTGCCGGACCCGACGATGGTTCCGGCGCAAAGCGGACGCGTCTTGGCCGCGTGCGCGATCAGCGTCCCGAAATCGAAGGTCATATCGACGCCGGCGTTGGCCCGGCCGAAAGGCCTGCCATTGAGCGCGACCTCGAGCGGCAGATGGAGCTTGCCGTCCTTCCACGCCGACCCCAGCGCATCTGGCGTCGCGGCGCATGGCGCAAACCCCGACGACGGCTTCGACTGAAAGAACCCAAAGCCCTTGGCGAGCTCATCCGGAATGAGCGCACGGAGCGAGACGTCGTTCACGAGCGTCACCAGCCGGATGAGGCCAAGCGCCTCTTCAGCTGTAGCGCCCATGGGCACATCGCCCGTCACGACCGCGACTTCCGCCTCCATATCGACGCCGAAGGCCTCGTCCTCCGCCATGAGAATGTCGTCGCGCGGCCCGAGAAAACTGTCCGAACCGCCCTGGTACATGAGCGGCTCCGTCCAGAAGCTCGCCGGCATCTCGGCGCCGCGCGCTTTTCGCACAAGCTGCACATGATTGACGTAGGCCGATCCGTCAGCCCACTGAAAACTACGCGGCAAGGGCGCGGCGCAGTCGCGCTCGTGGAAACGCTCGACCGGAGCCGCGCCGACTTCAAGGCTTTGCGCCAGCTCGCGCAGATGCGGTTCCGCCTCGTCCCAGTTGTCGAGCGCCGCCTGCAGGGTGGGCGCGATGCGGCGCGCATCCGTGAAGCGCGTCAGGTCGTTGGAGACAATGACCAGCCGTCCGTCCCGGCCGAATTTCAAAGACGCCAGCTTCATCCGGTCCGCCCATTCTCGCCTGCCGGCAATGTCCCAGAAAGGACGCTTGAGGGGAAGGCGCCCGGGCAGGGTTCTGTCATGTTGCCTCCTCAGCCGGCCAGCCCTTAAATATCCCCCATGCCACGGCGAAACGCATTCACCTATGAGTCGCTGCGCGATCTCGCGCTGTCGCTCAATCTCCCCAACGTCGTCGAGACCGCCTCATGGGGGCAGCCCTGCCTCAAGGTGCATGGCAAGCTGTGGTTCTTCTGGAGCCCGTCGGAGAATGCGCCCGTCTTCAAGGTTCCGTTTGAAGAGCGCGACATGCTGGTCGAGCAGGACCCCGAAACCTGGTTCTACTCCGACCACTACAGGAATCATGAACTGGTTCTGGCGCGGCCGGAGCGGCTCGATCCCGAATGGGCGCGCGCCAACCTTACGCGCGTCTGGCGCAAACACGCGCCCAAACGAGTCCTCAAGGCGTTCGACGCGGCCCGCGAGGGTTCAAGCTAGCGTCTTCATGTCGATGACGAAGCGGTACTTCACGTCCGCCTTCACGACGCGATCCCACGCAGCGTTGATGTCCTTCATCTCGATCATCTCGCAGTCGGGTTCGATCCCCTTTTCCGCGCAGAAGTCGAGCATCTCCTGCGTCTCCTTGATGCCGCCGATCCCGGAACCGGCGAGCGAGCGCCGGTTGTGGAGCAGCTGGCCGCTGTGCAGACCTTCGAACGGCTCGATCGCGCCGACGATCGTCATGGTCCCGTTGCGCTTCAGGAGGGCGAGATAGGAATTGAGATCGTGCTTCACCGGTATGGTGTTCAGAAGGAAGTCGAAGCTCGCGCGATGCTTCTTCATGGCGTCGCGATCTTTTGACAGGAGCACGTCATGGGCGCCGAGGCGACGCGCGTCCGCCCCCTTCTCGGCCGATGTCGTGATCATCACGGTGTGGGCGCCGAGAGCGCTGGCGAACTTGACGCCCATATGGCCGAGCCCGCCGAGGCCGATGACGCCGACCTTCGCGCCCTTCCCTATCTTCCAGTGATGCAGCGGCGACCAGGTCGTGATGCCCGCGCACAGGAGCGGCGCGGCAGTCGCCGCATTCATCTTGTCCGGGATTCGCAGCACGAAGCAGTCGCGCACGACGATCTTCTTCGAATAGCCGCCAAGCGTCGGGCCGCCGAGATGCGGGTCCATGCTGCCATAGGTGAGCACCGATCCCTTCTCGCAATACTGCTCCTCGTCATCCTCGCACGCCGAACACTTCATGCAGGCGTCGACCATGCAGCCGACGGCGACGCGATCGCCAGCCTTGAAGCCCTTGACCGAAGCGCCGACCGCCGCCACGCGCCCGACGATTTCATGCCCGGGCACGCACGGGTAGACGGTTCGTCCGCCCCATTCGTTGCGGGCGGTGTGAATGTCGGAGTGGCAGACGCCGCAATAGTCGATATCGATCGCCACATCGTTCGGCAGGAGATCGCGCCTCTCGATGGCGATCGGCGTCAGCCGTTCTGTCGCAGCCGGTGCGGCGTAGGCGGCGATTTTCATGCGTGTCCCCTTGTTGCGCGCGCGCAATGTCTCACTACGCCTGCCCTCCCGCAAGCTGCTTGAGCGCGTTCCGAAAAGTGTGTGCGGTTTTCGGAAAGAACGCGCGCCATGAAAAGCCAGAGCAAGGTTGCACTAGCGGCGGAGCCCCGCAACGAAGGCCGACAGACGCGCGATCAGCGCCTCCTGCGCGGCGAGCGCCGTATGGGTGTGATCGCCCGCGCGATCGACCTCGACCGTAAGGCGGCCGCCGAAATCGAACCCCGCGAACGTCTCGAAAAAATGTTCCGGCCGCGTCAGCCGCCCTTCGACAAAGCGCGTGTAGAGGATCAGGATATCGACGCCGCGATCCGTCAGTCTCTTGAGGTCGGCGCCGAACTCGGCGGCCGGCGGATGCGGACGGCTCGATTCCTGCTCAGGCCGCGTGGCGCGCTCGTTCCGGACCTTGTCGGTGGAGATGACGCGCGCCAGCGCCGACTTCCAGCGCTTCGGATCGAGCGCCTTGGCTGCGGCGCGTTCTATCTTTGCGCGGCGGCTTTCATATGCATACGGATCGATAAGCGCGAGCCCCTTGATGCGCCTGTCGAGAAGCGCGGCGCGGTAGGCGTTGTCGGCGCCGGAGCAAAGACCGGCGAGCGCGAAGCGCTGGGCGCCGGCGGTCTTGCCGAGTTCATCGAGAGCGGCGTGAATGTCGGCCATGGTGCGCGAGTGCAGATCGGCGCCGCTTTCGGCCGGCCGGCTGTCGCCGAGCCCGCTCAAGTCGAAGCGCAGGCTGGCGACGCCCCGCGCCGCCAAAGCTCTGGCGATCTTGACGTTCAGCCGATGCGGGCCGACCCGATGGACGATGCCGGCGTTGAATAGAGCGAGGCCCGGCGCGCCCGGCTCCTGTTGGGTCGGCAGCGCGAGGACGCCGCTCAACGCGCCCTCCGGTCCGAAGGCGGCGATCTTTTCGCGGAAACTCATGAGAGCGCGTCTTCCGCAACTTGCTCCAGCGTGCGCGCGGGCACGACGAACGCATTGAGGGCCTGGTCGGAATTCCAGGACGCCTCCCCGAAATCCTCGCGCCAGGTCACCTCGGCGCCGGCGCGGCCAAGCGCCTCGGCGATCGACCGGTCCGTCCTTGCGCCGGCGACAATCGAGATGCGCTTGGGCGTCTTGCCTGACGGCGCGGCAAGGTTCAGCGCGGCCAGATCGTTCGCCATGCGGGGCGAGACGAGAAAGCCGAGCGCCTCGCCGGGCGGATCCGCCTGCATCGGCTCAACGCCGGTTTGGGTCTTGATCGCGTGGCGATGTCCGGCGGCAAGCTCGTGCAAATAGTCGCGCCCGGAGACGATCGGGTCCCAGAGGACGAGCAGAGCCGGTCGCGTCGCCGCTCTTGCCGCCGCCAGCACAGCGGCGGCGGCGCCCAGCCTCAACCCGACGAAAGCGCAGTCGCGGGCGCCGCTGATGTCGAGGAGCTCCGTTTGCGCTTCCAGAATGCTGTCCGCAAAGCCGCCGAGATCGGCCTCGGCGCAGTCTCCCGCAGAATCGCCCGTTCCGTAGTAGTCGAAGCGAAGCACATGAGCGCCGGCTTCGGCCAGGCGCTCGGCGAGCAGCCGGTAGATCCTGAAGGCGCGCACAGCCTCCTCGCCGAAGGGGTTGCACAAGACGACCGCTCGCGGGCGCGCCTGCCGGCTCTGCGGCGCGTGGTAGACGCCGTAAAGCGCGCGGCGGCTGTCGCCGAACTGCAAGGGTCTGCCCACCTCTTCCGCTGCGCCTTTCCGATCGCCCTCAAATCCCCTTATCTTGATGCGCCGAATGGAGAAAGCGCCACGGGGACACGATTTTCTTGAGCATCAAGCTTCATCCGCTTGCGCCTCGCCCGATGGCGCGCATCAGACTCGTCTGCATTCCTTATGCGGGCGCAGGCGCCGGCGTCTTCAGAGGCTGGGCCTCGGTCCTCGCGCCCGGGATCGAGCCATTCGCTCTCCAGCTGCCAGGGCGCGAGGACGCCAGCGCCTCGCCATTCCACCGCATCTGGCGGGAGATGCTCGCCGA
>JBEBFW010000185.1:0-6945 GCA_040081755.1 Parvularculaceae bacterium | reverse complement strand
GTCGATCGCGCGGCGATCAATCAGATGTTCTTCCGCGACTTCGTCCCGGAATGGAAACGCCGCCACCCCGAAGCCTCGATGTCCCAGCGCGGAGACGCGGAGGAGCAGGCGGACTTCGTCGGGCGTTTCCTGATGCTGAACGCCATCATGCTCGTCGGCATGTATGTGCTGCTGGCGATCCCCTTGAACTCCTACTGGCAGCCCATGCTCATCATGGCGGCGATCCCGTTCGGCTATATGGGCGCCGCGTTCGGCCACTTGATCTTTGGCATGGAGTTCGCGCTCTTCTCGTTCTTCGGCGTCGCCGCCGCGGCGGGCGTCGTGGTCAACGACAACATCGTCCTGCTCGATTCGGTGAACCGCCTGCGGGCGCAAGGCGCGGGCGCGGTCGAGGCGCTCCTCAAATCCGGGGTCGGACGGTTCAGGCCGATCTTCCTCACCTCGGTCACGACCTTCGCCGGGCTCTTTCCGATCATGTTCTCGAACTCGATCGACGCCAACTTCCTGAAGCCGACGGTCATTGCGCTGACCATGGGCGTCGTCTTCGCGCTGTTCGTCACGCTGTTCTTTGTGCCGGCCATGTACTGCATCGGCGCCGACATCGCGCGCTTCTACCGCTGGGCGTGGACGGGCGAGCGGCAGCAAAGGCTCGACCTCGAGTTGGCGTGACGTCGCAAATCGGGACGCTTCGCAGCGGGAGCGTCTCAAGAAATCTGACGTCCGGGCGCCGCGCTTGCGAGAGAACCGGACTCGCGAAAGGATCGTTCGGCAGGCGGAATGTTTTGAAATGCCTCGCTTGTTAACCATCTGTTAAGAGTTCACGTGCAAAGTCCGTAGTGTCTTCTCCCGAGAAGATACCCCACCATACCCCACGACAGTGAGTAAGCGGCCGCGTTCCCCCCAAGGCGCGGCCGTCTCGCTTTCATGCGCACGCATAGCGGCTTCAGGAACGGGAACGGCGCATCCGGAAGAAGCCCGGCATGGCCGCAACTGCGGACGAGACCGGCAGAAACCCACCAGAATCCTGCATCAAGCCCGAGCCGAATACGCTTTTTCGCCCGGGACACTAGCGGCTGGATTCTTGCACACGCCTTTGGTATAGGCGTCGCCTCCAACGGCGTTCCCCGATAGCTCAGTTGGTAGAGCATCTGACTGTTAATCAGAGGGTCACTGGTTCGAGTCCAGTTCGGGGAGCCATTTCTCAAAACGCCCTGATTCGCCAGTGTGCGAGGCGTTGGCTCGCTCTGCCAGCATTGCAGTTTCGGCAAGAGAATCAAATGGTTGCTTGAAATCTGCGTTTAGGTGACCATTCGCCCAGGTGCAGTTCGAAAGTAAGAAATTGAGCATCCGCGATTTCTCTTTTGCCGGCTGTTTTTCGAAAAGGCGGTGTGCGTCCTTGGCCAGTTTCAGCAGCTCAATGCCCTCATCCATGTAGGAATCATCGGCCTTTTCGTGCCGCTCGATGTCCCTGGCGCACCTTGCCTGTTCATCGCGCCATTGGGCTCTCATTCGGTCGTAGAAATCCTCGGAAACCCGACCGTCGAGCTTATCGATGTACATCGTATCGATCCGCTGCTGGAGCCGGGTCCGCTCCTTCTCAAGCCTCGCGATCGCTTCGGCGTGTTCGCGCTTTTCGTCCGCGCAGCTGTCCTTGAGGGCGTGGCTCACCCAATCGAAGACTTCGTCATCGAAGCGCAGCCTGCGCAGGAATGAGGCAAACTGATCTTCCAGCACCTCTTCACGGGTATACGGCTCGTTACATTTACCTTTGTAGCCCGTGCAGTGGTAGTAGACGTACTTCCGCTTTTTTAGCTCGCCGACCATGGCGCATCCGCAATGGCCGCATGTCACAAGTCCGGTAAACGCGAAATCATGCGCAGAGGATCCGCGCAGCTTGGATGTGAACCGAGCATCTAAAACGCCCTGGACTCGCGCCCACAGTTCTGTGGTTACGAGCGGTTCATGGCTCCCAAGGTATCGCTTTCCCTTCCAGTCGAACTCGCCGGTGTAAATCCGATTTCGCAAAATCTTGTGGATTGTGCTGTTGGTGACCGGTTGGCCGCTTTTTCGGAACGCAAGCCCGTGCGAGCGGGCTTTTACGCCGATCTCTCGCAATGAGTATCGGCCCGTTGCATACCACTCGAACAATTTGATGATTAGCGGTCCCGAAACCGGATTAACCTCGATGATCCTCTTGCCGCTCGGCCCTTCGACATTCTCGTACCCAAGAGGCGCACAGGACGGCCATATGCCCTGCTCCGCCTTCTCAAGCATTCCCTTTCGGGTCTCCTCCGAGAGGTTGTCGATGTAATTTTTCGCCATCAATACCTTGATGCCGTGCATGAACTTTTCTGAGGATCGAGACTCGGTCGAAAGAACGGTCCCCTCCTTCACGAAATGAATTTCGACGTCGAGATCGTCGATCGTCACCCAGTCTTTGAGATTGCGATATAGGCGATCCGTCTTTTCGACCAGCAGCGCTTGAATCGTCGAATGACGACGCAAATGCGCAATCATCTTGTTGAAATTCGTTCGCCCGCTTCTTTTTGCCGTTTCAACATCGACGAATTCTTCGGCGACGCGGATTCCGTTGCTGGCTGCATATGCATTGAGAAGCTTGAGCTGAGCAGGGACCGAGAATCCCTCCTTCTCCTGTTCCTTTGAGGAAACCCGGACATAGATGACGGCGCTCGGCACCGCTGGCTTCGACCGTGATTTCTTTGAACTATTTGAGGCCATGAGGCTGAATTACACCCAATTTCGAATGGATTTTCAGGACGAATATCCTAGCATCATTCGGCGTCGTCGGAACACCTTGTGTTTTCGCGAGTCCGGCATCGCATTAGGCGATCCACAGCCCCGACGGAAGCGGCTCCGAATCAGCGTCTCCATGAGACTTCACGCAGCGGAATCAAGGACCAAAAGACGCAATAACTACTGTTTCGAAACGTGTCGCTCGGCGGCCTGCCATTCTCGGAGAAGCCGAAAAAAGCCGACTGCGTTCTCCAGAATCTCTCGGGCGTCCTCTGGCGAGAGCTGACGGGTGTAATATGGTTGCCAAGTTTCTATTGTTTCGCGGATAGCCTCCTGCTTCGGCATTTTGGGAATGCCGCGACAGGGCGAACCATTCGATCCTTTGCCGCCAACCATGACGGGCAGTCGATTGCGACGCGCCATAGACTTACGCCAAGCTACTGAGTGCGAACGATCATTCGTGCCGCATAGGACCATTGGTCACTTTCGGCTCCACACGAGCGCGCCCTTCCCTTCCTCGCCGTTTTCAAAGAGCGCGGCGCGGATCGGCGCAGCGAAACTCGGATCGTCGATTTCGACGCGCAGGAAGGGCTTGCCGCTCTCGCCCTTCGCTGTTGCGCGCCAGGCGGCGCCGAACTCCTTGTCGCCTACGAGGAGCCTGAAGTCCGGGGCTTTGTCATTGCCGTTCTTGTCGTTGGCGACCAAGGCTGCTTTCACATTAATGGTCATGGTGCGGATCGTCCCGGCATATCCATCCGCGGACTTCGAGAATGTTCCTATGACAGCCATGATCTACTCCTTTGCTGCTTCTTTCTTTCCGATGGTTTTGCGTGCGCGCTTGAACGCCGCGTCAGATTGCAGAAAGCGCTCGATCATCAGGGCGGCGAGATCGGCGAGCGGGATTTCCCGGCCGAACTCTCGCGCATGGAGGAGCGCGTAATCAGCGAGCGCGTCATGCGCATCGGGATGCAGCATGACGCTAAGCTTCACGGCTGCGCGATCCGGGACGGGACCGATCTTGAGGGTCATGAGGGAGCCTCCTTCGAGGGCACGGGACGCAAAACGAGGTCCTTGTGCACGATGACGCGGAGCGGCCCGCCGGGGCGGATTTTGATCGTCGGCTGGATGTCGAGATTGCGCTGTACGATCTTTTGACCGGCCTGATTGGTCGCGGTCTGCGCGGACTCGCGCAAGGCTGCGACGATGTCGCTCTCGGCATCGTCGAAGGAGAGTTCGGTTCCGACGCCGAGCAGGGTCGATAGCACGATGCCTTTCAGGAGTCGGAATGTGTGGAAGTCGACTTGATCCGAAAGTCCCGAATAGCCGGCGACGTCGCTCGCCGGCATGTTGTCGATGACTATGGAGGCTCCGTCCGGGTAGATGATCCGCGACCAGACCAGGAGCGCGCGGGACTGGCCGAAGGCGATGACGCTGTCATAGCGGCCGATCAGCTTCGCGCCCTGGGGGATCAGGAGATACTGCCCGGTGACGGTGTCGCGAACATTCTGCGTCACCTGCGCGATCACGGTCCCCGGCAGGTCGGAGTTGACGCCGGTGATGAGGCTTGCGGGAATGACGGTCCCCGCCATCACTTCGAACGGCGTGATCGGGTCTTCGATGCGGTGCGGATTGTCGGACTCGCTGAATCCGCCTTCTTCCAGGAAGTCGAGCTTGCGAATTTGGCGATTGGGGTCCTCTTCACGCTCGGCCCCGAAAGGGGCCTTCGGGGCGCCGAGACCAAGGTCCGCAAGTGTTTGAGGAATCTCGCCCGAGAAGTCGGCGACGTCCGCGCGCCGCGCCGCGGCGCCGGCATTCGACTTCAACTGAAAGAAGACGCTAGCCCCGCGCGCCTCGCTGGCGATCTGAGCCTCGCGCAAAGCGGCCTCGCGCGCGGCGTCGGCTTCCGGCGAGTTGCGGAACGGCGTCGGCGAAAGCGCAGCGTAATCGTCGGTATCCAGATAGCCGAGCTGGTCGGCGGCCTCCTCCGCATGGAGAAGCGCGGCGCCGAGATCGCCGGGCAGCGGGGGCCCGAGTTTCGGGGTGACGTCGGCGTAGGTTTTGGGCAGCGCTTCGAGACCTTCGGCGGTCGGCTTGGTCTCGGTGTTGTAAAGCTCCTTACTCGTCGCTTCGCCGATCGCCCGCGGCGGTCGCAGTGCGATCGTCATCGCGCCGAAGACGAGGATCGCCGCGCCGCCCGCCGCGATCATCAGCGCGGTGCGATTAAGGCGCGTCACGGGCCGCGGGTTCGCCCGCAGTCGGAGCTCCTCCGGCTCCTCTTTCGGCTGTTCCTTTCTGGCGGCGGCTTCCATGTCAGCTGCGGCCCTTCAAGTCGGTGCGGACGATGCGAACGATGTCCTGGTTCTTTTCGCCGAGGCGGAGCTCCGCGGCGGCGAACAGGCGATCGACGATGTAGTAATTGCCGCGCATGCGGTAATTGACGAGTTCAGGCTTGCCGTTGCGCCCGACAATGAATAGCGGCGGCGCTTCCCCTTGCCCGATCGCGTCGGGGAACTGGATGAACACCTGTTTGCCGTTGTCGAAGGCGCGGACGGGGCGCCAATGCGGCTTGTCGCCTTCGATCTCATAGCGGAACTTCAGATCATCGGGATCGACGCCGGCGGCGATCGTGCTTTGCATTTTTTCGATGGCGCGATCGTTGTCGGTGCGGCGTTTGACCAGTGCGTCCTGCGGATAGGTCCAGGAGATCGCCGCCATATAGGTCTCGCGGAACGAGCGCAGTTCGAGGTGATAGGCGCGCCGGTCGGTGGCGATGACAAGATTGGTCTTCAAATTCGGCGCGATCGGCTTGACCAGGATGTGGACGCGCTCGCCGCCGCTCTTGCCATCGGCGTCGCCGCTCGATGTGTCGCCGACGATCCAGCGCACGGTGTCGCCCGCGGAGACCGAGTTGAGGCGCTCGCCGGGTTCAAGCGCGATGTCGGTCACCTGCTCCGGCGCGCCGTAAAGCTGATAGAGGGCGCCCTCCATGAAGGGATAGACTTGGACAGCGTTGAGGAAGCGGTCGAGATCGGGCTCGACCTTGGCGAGGCTGTTCGCCGTCTCGATGCGTTCGAAGGGCTTCAGCGGCGCAGCCGTCGCCGCTTCCTCTTCCAGCGGCTTCAGCTGTCCCGGCAAGGGATAGGGCCTCGCAGTCTCGACGATTTCGCGCACCGGGCCGCCGTCGAAGCTGACCATCTTCGCAGGAGTCGCCGGGCGCGCGTCATCGAGCGCGATGTCCGGATAAGTCGTCGCACAGCCTGAGAGCGCGATCATCGCCAGATAGGAGACGGCGGATTTCATGAGGGTTCTCCCGTTGAAAGATCCTTCGACCAGTTGACGCCATGGACGTAGAGCCCAAGCGGATTCTTGTGGAGCGCCTCGGCGGTGCGAGGGCTCGACATGACGATCGTCAAATGCGCCGTGAAGCGCTCCTGTTTTTCGAACTGGCCGCTCGCATAGGTCTTTTCCGACCAGCGGATTTCGAAGGAATCGTCGGTTGCTCTGACGACGCTCCCGACATCGACGGTGACGCTGCGCCTTCCGACATCCTTGAACGGATCATTGTCGCGGGCGTAGTCGTTGAGCGCCATCGCGCCGCGGTCGGTCGCGTAGTCATAGGCGCGAAGCCAGTTCTCGCGGACAACGACCGGATCGATCGACACGGAACGAACGTCGCGAATGAACTCAGCGAGGCTGTGCGCGATCTGCGCGTCGGAGGGCGTATAGGTTTCGATCGCCGGGCCGACGGCGCGGGCAGAGCCAGTCTCGTCGATCTCGACGACATAGGGCGTCACGATCGAGCGGCTCGACTGCCAGAGGAGTCCGCCGACGGAGAGGCACGATACCCCAAGCGCGCCGAACGCGGCGAGCCGCCAGTTCGCGGCCTGCGCCCGCGCCGATCCCATGCGCTCGTCCCAGACGGTCTGCGCCCGTAGGTAGGGGGTTTCGGGTTTGGGTGTTTCGCCGTAATGCGTTGCTGAGCGTCGGAACATCATCACTCGTTATCCCTTGAGAGGTTTGGGCCTTCGGCGGAACCACCGCGGTCTCCGGAGGCGATGACATGCGTCGCGGTGAGGCCTGCATCGCGGACGCCCTGTTCGGCGCGAAGTCGCTGCGCCCATTCGGGAGCTCCCGCCTGAACGCCGGCCGGGGCCGCAGCGGCGCCGGATGAGAGACGGCCGCCGGTCGCGG
>JBEBFW010000184.1:0-6958 GCA_040081755.1 Parvularculaceae bacterium | reverse complement strand
AGCCTGATGCTCGCTTCCTGCGGTCAGGCGAGCGACAACTCTGTCACGAGCGCTGAACCGGCCCGGAAACCGAACCGGACGCCGGCCGCCGCAACACCGGGCGAAGGCGCTGTCGCGGCGAGCGCTTCACCTGCTCCTGTTTCGGGCGACGAGCGCGCCGGCGCGCTCCATGCGCTCGGCTTGAAGTTCGCCTCCGCCGGGCAGGTGATGAACGCTTGCGACGAGGCGATCTCCCCCGATATCCACGCGGTCGAACTGGGCGGGGAGGTCGGGCGCGCGCTGCTGGTCGTGATGAAAGGCGGCCCCAACACGGCAAGCTGCTACGGCATGACCGGCATGGAGTTCCACCTCATGAAGCAGAAAGGCCGCGTGCTGACGGTCATCCTCACCGGCGCCGGGCATGTCGCGCCGATGGAAAGCGCGCATCTTGGCGTCAAGGACATCGCGGTCGGCGGACCTGGATTCGAGTTCCCGGTCTACGAATGGACCGGCGCGACCTATGAGTCGACGCGCACGATCCCCGACAGCGAGTTTCCCGTCTCGATCAACTGAGCGCACGACTCAAACAATTTCTTCCCCCGTCGCCGCCTTGAATCCGGCGATGAACGCGCTGAGCCGCCCGGCGGCGATGGCGGCGCGCAGATCCGCCATCAAGCGCTGGTAGCAGGCGAGATTGTGCCAGGTGAGGAGCATGGGCGCGAGATACTCGCCCGCCTTGAAGAGGTGGTGGAGATACGCCTTCGAGTAGTCGCGGCTCGCGGGACAATCGAGGGTTTCGTCGAGGGGCGATTCATCGTCCGCATACTGCGCGTTCTTGATGTTGATGGCGCCCCCTTGCGTGAACGCCTGGCCGTGGCGGCCTGACCGCGTCGGGGCGACGCAATCGAACATGTCGATCCCGCGCGCGACCGCGCCGACGATATCCGCCGGTTTGCCGACGCCCATCAGATAGCGCGGCTTCCTCGCATCCATGTGCGGGACCGTGGCGTCGAGCACGCGGAACATCTCCTCCCGTCCCTCACCGACCGCGAGACCGCCGACGGCGTAGCCGGGAAGATCGAGTTCAAGGAGACGGTCGATGCTCTCGCGGCGCAGGTCGTCGAAGTTCGCGCCCTGCACGATGCCGAACAGCGCCTGCCCCGGCGTCGATTTTTCCTCGAAGGCGCGCTTGCTGCGCAACGCCCAGCGCGCCGAGAGCAGCATCGAGGAGCGCGCCTCCTCCTGCGCGATGGGGATCGCCGGACATTCGTCGAGCTGCATCTGGATGTCGGCGCCCAAAAGGCACTGGATCTCGACCGAGCGCTCGGGGCTGAGGAAATGGTTCGACCCGTCGATATGCGAGCGGAACGCGACGCCCTCCTCGGCAAGCTTTCGCAAAGAGGCCAGCGACATCACCTGAAAGCCGCCCGAATCGGTCAGGATCGGGTGCGGCCAGTTCATGAATCTGTGGAGACCCCCGAGGCGCGCGACGCGTTCGGCCCCCGGGCGGAGCATCAAGTGATAGGTGTTGCCGAGAATGACGTCCGCGCCGGTCGCGCGCACATCCTCCGCGAACATCGCCTTGACCGTCCCCGCCGTCCCCACCGGCATGAAGGCGGGCGTGCGGATCGCGCCGCGCGGCGTTTCGATGACGCCTGTGCGCGCCGGCCCGTCGGTCGCGTTGAGCGAAAAGGAGAAGGCCGTCGATCGCCTGCCGGTTGTCATGCGACGCGTCTTAGCGCGCCGGGCGAAAAAGTTAAAGTCGCTGGCGGCCTTGCCGCACGGCATTCCGTAGACGGAGCGCTCTGCCCTCACCCGGATTTGCTGCGCGAAGTCCTCGCCTCTCCCAAGGGCCAACCCCCGCCTCTGCAAGGGA
This sequence comes from Parvularculaceae bacterium, assembly GCA_040081755.1. GTDB lineage: Bacteria > Pseudomonadota > Alphaproteobacteria > Caulobacterales > Parvularculaceae > Amphiplicatus. Next base: position 5,103 of record JBEBFW010000184.1, on the reverse strand, counting down.
CGGGTCTGCGTCACGATCTCCCGCCTCTCCCTTGGGAGAGGCCAGCGAGGCGGAAGCCGAGCGGGTGAGGGTGCTGCCCCTGAGCGCCGCCTCCACAACCCGCAGGGGAAATGACCCTGACTTATCCTACACTTCGTCTGCTGACGTATAATCGCGGGAACGAGGCGATCGGCGCCGGAACGCAAAGGAGGACAGGCAATGAATTGCGACGGCTGCGACAGGAAATCCGGGACGATTGCAGCGCATGCGGCGGCGGCCGCCGCGCGCGGCTCGTGTCCGCCTTGCCACGCCTGGCGGGCGCCTGACGGCGGAACCGTGTCGCCCCCACTTGCGCGTCAAACCCGCATGAAAGGCCGAACCTTCAGTTGGCGCCCTTGCGAATGTTTCCCCCGCTTTAACCATGTCGCCGCATTCGGCGGCGGCTCAGGCCCTCTTCTCCGCGATCGGGCGCCTGACGGCGGACCCGTGTCGCCCCCACTTCCGCCTCAAACCCGCATGAAAGGCCGAACCTTCAGTTGGCGCCCTTGCGAATGTTCCCCCCGCTTTAGCCATGTCTCCGGATTTTGCGGCGGCTCAGGCCTTCTTCTCCGCGATCGGCGGCACGACGCGGATGTGAAGTTCCTTCAGCTGGCGGTCGGTCACCTCGTTCGGGGCCTGCATCATCAGGTCCTGCGCCTGCTGGTTCAGAGGGAAGGCGATGACCTCACGGATGTTTCCAGCGCCCGCAAGCAGCATGACGATGCGATCGACGCCGGGGGCCGAGCCGCCATGAGGCGGCGCGCCGTAGCGGAAGGCGTTCAGCATGCCGCCGAATTTGGCCTCGACCGTCTCCTTCGAATAGCCGGCGATCTCGAAGGCCTTGATCATGATGTCGGGCTTGTGGTTGCGGATCGCGCCCGACGAAAGTTCGACGCCGTTGCACACGATGTCGTACTGGAAGGCGGTGATCTTCTCGATAGTCTCGCGGTCGCTCTTGTCGAGGGCGAGAAACCTCGCATGGTCGAAATTCGGCATCGAGAACGGGTTGTGCGAGAAGTCGATCTTCTTTTCTTCCTCGCTCCACTCATACATCGGAAAATCGACGATCCAGCAGAACTTGAACTGGTCCTGATCGACGAGCCCGAGATCGAGGCCGACCTTGGTGCGCGCCGCGCCCGCAAACTTGTAGAATTCCGACGGCTTGCCGGCGATGAAGAAAACCGCGTCGCCGACCTTCAAATTGAACTGCTTGCGGATGGCCTCAGTGCGATCGGGCCCGAGGTTCTTGGCGATGGGTCCGGCCCCGCCTTCCTCGCCCTCGCGCCAGAAGACATAGCCGAGGCCGGGCTGGCCTTCGTTCAGCGCCCACGCGTTCATCTTGTCGCAGAATGCGCGGCCGCCGCCGCCGGGCGCCGGCAGGCCCCAGACTTCGACTTTCGGGTCTTTCTCCAGCATCCCGGCGAACACCTTGAACCCGCTTCCACGAAAATGTTCGGACACGGACTGCATTTCGATGGGGTTGCGGAGGTCCGGCTTGTCGGAACCGTATTTGCGGATCGAGTCGGCGAACGAGATGCGCGGGAAAGGCGGCTTCGTCACCCGCTTGCCGCCGGCGAACTCCTCGAAGACGCCGGCGAGCACCGGGCCGATGGCGTCAAAAACATCGTCCTGCGTGACGAAGCTCATCTCGAAATCGAGCTGGTAGAACTCGCCGGGCGAGCGGTCGGCCCTTGCATCCTCGTCGCGAAAACAGGGCGCGATCTGGAAATAGCGGTCGAAGCCCGCGACCATCAGCAACTGCTTGAACTGCTGGGGCGCCTGGGGGAGCGCGTAGAACTGCCCCGGATGCATGCGCGAGGGCACAAGGAAGTCGCGCGCGCCTTCGGGCGAGGAGGCGGTCAGGATCGGCGTCTGGAATTCAACAAACCCCTGCTCGATCATCCGTCGGCGGAGCGACGCGATGACGTGGCTTCTGAGGACTACGCTCTTGTGCAGCTTCTCGCGCCGGAGATCGAGGAAGCGGTATTTGAGACGGATATCCTCCGGGTAGTCCGGTTCGCCGAATACGGGGAGCGGCAGGTCCTCGGCCGCCGAAAGCGTCTCAAAACCGGTGAGACGCACCTCGATATCGCCGGTCGGCAGATTGGAGTTCGCTGTTTCGGGCGTGCGGGCCACGACCTTGCCGTCGATTCGGATCACGCTCTCGGCCCGCACCCGCTCGATGTCGCTGAAAAACGCCGCCTCAGGCTCGACAACGAGCTGGGTGAGGCCGTGATGATCGCGCAGATCGATGAAAAGAAGCCCGCCATGATCGCGCTTGCGGTGCACCCAACCCGAAAGGCGGACGCCCTCTCCTACCGCGCTTTTTCGCAGCGCGCCGCAGGTGTGGGTTCGATAGGCGTGCATAAAACTCCCCGGATTTTCAGCGTGGTGGAGGCGCCGGAGTGACAATGGCTGCGCTCAGTGTCAAGGGCCCGGCTGGCAGCGCGATGCGGTGTCCGGGGCGCGATTTCCCGGCCTCTAACGGACCAGCCAGTTCCCCCGTGACGGGGCCGGCGGGCGCTGTTAGAAGCCCCGCTCCCATGCGCATCATCACGACGACCGACGAGCTTGCACTATTCTCCAGGGAACTGCGGGCCCGGCCCTTCGCAGCGGTCGATACCGAATTCATGCGCGAGCGGACCTATTGGCCGATCCTGTGTCTCGTTCAGGCGGCCGCCGAAGGCGTCGAGGCGATTATCGATCCCATGGCGGAGGGCCTCGATCTCGCGCCCTTCCTCGAGTTCCTCAGCGATGACCGCGTCGTGAAAGTCTTCCACGCCGCGCGTCAGGATGTGGAAATCTTTCATCTGAAAATGGGGGGGACACCGAAGCCCCTGTTCGACAGCCAGATCGCCGCGATGGCCTGCGGTTTCGGCGACCAGATCGGATATGAGCCCTTGATGCGGGGCCTCCTCGGCGCGAGCATCGACAAGGGCTCGCGCTTCACCGACTGGGCGCGCCGGCCCTTGTCGAACGCCCAGCTCACCTACGCGCTCTCCGACGTGACGCACCTGCGCGACGCCTATCCCCTTCTCATCGAGCGCCTGAAGGAAGACGGCCGCGCGGAGTGGGTCGAACAGGAGATGGCGGCGCTCGCCGATCCGGCGCTCTATCGGGCCGATCCCTTGAAAGCCTATGAGCGCCTTCGTCTGCGCGGCGTTCGGTCGAACGAAATCGGCCCGATCGTCAAGCTCGCCGAGTGGCGCGAGCGCGAGGCGCAGGCGCGCGACATTCCGCGCGGGCGCGTCCTCAAGGACGAGGCGATTTTCGAGCTGGCGCGCCTGAAGCCGAAATCGACCGAGGAGCTGTCGCGGGCGCGCTCCATGCCGGACGGTTATGAGCGCTCGCGCGCCGGCGCGGCGATCCTGGAAGCGCTGAAGGAAGGCTCGGCGTTGAAGCGCGCGGACCTGCCGCAGATCGAATCGGATGCGCCGCGCGCCAGCGCGCCGCCGGACGTCGTCGAATTGCTCCGTGTACTGCTTAAACGCCAGTGCGAGAAATATCACGTGGCGCCGCGTCTCGTCGCCTCGGCGGCGGACATCGAGGCGATCGCCATCAATGACGGCGCGGACGTTCCGGCGCTTCACGGCTGGCGGCGGCGCCTTTTCGGCGATCTCGCCCTGAAGCTCAAACGCGGCGAGCTGGCGCTGCGGTTAAAGGACGGCGAGGTCGAACTCGTCGAGTCGGATCAGAAATAGACCTCGTCGTGCGCCGCGCCGAATTCCGCCGCGAGGCCTTCAAGGCGCCGGAGCGGGCTCTCGCCCATCAGCGAGCGCGCCGCGCGCGGCGCTCGAAAGACGATCCTCGCTTCCTGGCGCACGAGTTCGCAGCCGATGAGCGCATGCGGCGCCTTTGGCGCAAGCGAGGCGGCGAAGCGCATGGCGAGACCGAGCTTGACGGCGCTGTCGCGCTCTTCTGGCGCCAGCAGCGCGACGACGGCGCTGTCCGGCTCGTCTGCGACCTTGCCTTCATGGCGCGTGAAGAGCGACAGCGCGATCGCGATGCGCTCGCGGTGCGAAACGCCGAAGAACGGCGCGCGAAGCGCGGTGTCGAACGCCTGATGCGCGCGCAAGTCGGGATGAAAATAGGCGGCGACGTCGATGAGCATGCAGGCCGCGGCGCGAATGCGCCGCGCTGCAGGCGTTTCATCGGGGAACAGACGATCGGTCATCGCCTCGACGGCCGGGCCCATCTTGAGGTCGGGCGCAAGCTTCTCGGCGAAGAAGCGGGCGCCCTCCATCAAAGGATCGCTCGCCCGCTCTTCCGGCGTCAACTCGCGATAGAGAATCCCCTCGCGCACGCCGCCCGCTGAAACGATGACCTTCGCGACGCCGGTGCGGTCGAGAACGGCTTTCAGCGCCGCCGCCGCGAAGGGAAGCGTATCGAGGCGGCGCTTCGGGATGCCCGGAATTTCCTCAAGCGAGCGCTTGCTCTGGCGCATCACCAATTCGCAGACGCTGATCGCCTCGACCCGGGGCATTTCGTAATGATGAAGGACCGAGAGCGGATAACTCTTCAGACGCATGTGGATGCGCGCCATCGCACGCCAGCCGCCGCCCACAGAATAGAGAGACTCGAATCGCCCCGGCGTCAGCCAGTCGATCTTGCCGAGCGCGCGCGCCGCCGCGGCGTCGGCGCCGGCGATTTTGCCGCCGGTCTCCTGCATGAGACGCAAGGGTCCGATCGAAAGCGATACATGCTCGCCGACATCGCCGTCCTTCAGCGCGACAAGCTCGAGGCTGCCGCCGCCCATATCGCCGACGAGACCGGTCGCGCCGGGCTCGTAGGAGACGACGCCGGCCGCGGCGAGCGTCGCCTCCTCGCCGCCGCCGATGATGCGGGTGCTGAACCCGAGTTCGTCGATTCTCCGAACGAACGCCTTGCCGTCCTTGGCCTCGCGCACAGCGGCCGTGGCGAACACGTCCGTCTGCGGATCGCCGTGCTCCTCGATCAGCCGGCGGAAACGCTTCAGCGTCGCCAGCGCCTGTTCGACAGCCTTGGCGTCGAGAGCCCCGCCGGGTTCGAGATCGCGGCCGAGCCCGCACAGCGCCTTCTCGTTGACGATCGGAAACGGCGCGCGCG
>JBEBFW010000183.1:0-6972 GCA_040081755.1 Parvularculaceae bacterium | reverse complement strand
GTCCCATCTCGGCCACCTGGCGTTGCGAAAATTCCGGATTGGGCTTTCCGTCGGGCCGGCCGAGATGGGACAGCAGGATGACTTTGGCGCCCCTCGACGCGAGCGCTTCGATTGTCGGCAGCGCCCGTTCGATGCGCGTCGCGTCGCTGACCGCTCCCGCCTTCATCGGAACATTGAAATCGACGCGAACGAGAACGCGTTTTCCGGCGACGTCGAGGTCGTCGATGGTCCTGAAGCTGCGCATGCGACTCAAAGCCTACAAGAACCTTGCGATCTCGAACGCGGTGTCCGTCATCCGCGTCGAGAAACCCCATTCGTTGTCGTACCAGGTGAGAACGCGAACGAGCTTGCCTTCGATGATCTGGGTCTGGGGCAGCGCAAAGGTCGAAGAATGCGGATCATGGTTGAAGTCGGCCGAAACGAGCGGTTTGTCGGTATAGGCGAGGACCCCGTTCATCGGCCCGTCGGCGGCCTCAATGATGGCGCCGTTCACTTCCTTCACTGTGGTCTCGCGCTTCGGCGTGAAGACAAGATCGACGACCGAGACGTTGGGCGTCGGCACGCGGATCGACGAGCCGTCGAGTTTGCCCTTGAGTTCAGGGATGACCATGCCAATCGCTTTGGCGGCGCCTGTCGAAGTCGGGATCATCGAGAGACCGGCGGCCCGCGCGCGATAGAGATCCTTGTGCAGGGTGTCGAGCGTCGGCTGGTCGCCGGTGTAGGAGTGGATCGTCGTCATGTAGCCGCGCTCGATTCCGACGGCGTCATGCAAAGCCTTGGCGACCGGCGCGAGGCAGTTCGTCGTGCATGACGCGTTGGAGACGATCGCGTCTTCCTTCGTCAACGTCCTGTGATTGACGCCGTAGCAGATGGTCTTGACGTCGCCCGTCGCTGGCGCCGAGATGAGAACGCGCCTCGCGCCGCCCTTGATGTGAGCGGCGGCCTTCTCCTTGTCGGCGAAGACGCCGGTGCATTCAAAGACGATATCGACCTTGAGGTCGCCCCAGGGGAGCTTCGCCGGATCCCGCTCGGCGAAGACCTTCATCGGCCCCAGCCCCGCGTCGATCGTATCGACAGTCGCTTTCACCATCTTCGGAAACCGTCCGTGAACGGAGTCGAACTGGAGAAGGTGAGCGTTGGTCTCGACCGGACCCAGATCGTTGATGGCGACGACCTCGACGCCCTTGCGGCCCGTCTCGATCATCGAGCGCAGCGCCAGACGCCCGATCCGACCGAACCCGTTGATAGCGACGCGTAACGCCATGAGTTTCTCCTACTTGATGCTTGCGCGGGCGGCTTCGGCAACCTTCCCGGCCGTAATCCCGAAATGCCTGTAGAGATCGCCGGCGGGGCCCGAGGCCCCGAAACCGGTCATCCCGATGAACGCGTCGCGCCGTCGCAACACGATGTCCCAACCCTGGCGAACGCCCGCCTCGACGCCGATCCGCGGCGCCCGGCCGAGAACTTTCTTGCGGTATTCATGCGGCTGCGCCTCAAAAAGCTCGAAACACGGCGCCGACACCACGCGCGCGCGAACCTTCTCGCAAGCGAGGGATTTTTGCGCTTCGAGCGCGATTTCCGCTTCCGAGCCGGTCGCGATGATGACGACGTGCGGATCGGGCGCGTCGGCAAGCACGTAGGCGCCGCGCGCGCTGAGGTTTTCGTCCGTATGCTGCAGGCGCGTCTGCGCCAGATTCTGCCGCGTCAGGGTCAAGACGCTCGGCGAACCCTTGTCCGCGAGCGCCAGCGCCCAGCATTCCGCCGTCTCGACGGCGTCGCACGGCCGATAGACTTTGAGGTTGGGGATGGCCCGGAGCGAAGCGAGATGCTCGACCGGCTGATGCGTCGGTCCATCCTCGCCGAGGCCGATCGAGTCATGCGTCATCACGAAGACGACGCGCACGCCCATCAGCGCCGCGAGCCGAACCGCCGGCCGGCAATAATCGGCGAAGGCGAGAAAAGTTCCGCCGTAAGGAATGACGCCGCCATGCAGCGCCATGCCGTTCATGGCGGAGGCCATGCCGTGCTCGCGCACGCCATAATAGATGTAGCGGCCGGCATAGGCGCCAGCCGCGAGAACCTGGAGACCTTTGGTCTTTGTATTGTTGGAGCCCGTGAGGTCCGCCGAGCCGCCGACAGTTTCCGCGACCGCCTTGTTGACCGCTTCGAGCGCGATTTCCGACGCCTTGCGCGTCGCGACCTTTTGCGGTTCGGCCACTAACGATTTCTTCAGCGCGCGGATCGCATCGTCGACGGGCCCGGTGCAGTCGCCGGCCAGCGCCTCCTCGAATTCCGCCTGCCTTGGCGAGGCCGCCAGCCGCTCGAGCCAAAGCGAACGCTCGGCGTCTCCTTGCGCGCCGGCGAGCCGCCAGGACTTCAGGATCGCCTCCGGAATCTCAAACGGCGCGTGCGGCCAGTCGAGGAGTTTGCGCGCGCCGGCGACTTCCTCGGCGCCGAGGGGCGAGCCATGCGTCGCCGCCGTGCCCGCTTTCGTCGGAGCGCCGCGCCCGATGACCGTGCGGCAGGCGATGAGGCTTGGCCTGTCCGACTTTTTCGCCGCAGCGAGGGCGCGGGCGATCGCGCCCTGGTCGTGGCCGTCGATGCGGGAGGCAGCCCACCCCGACGCCTCGCACCGCATCAACTGGTTGGTGGAGTCTGCAAGCGACACAGGGCCGTCGATCGAGATCTCATTGTCGTCGAAGAGAACGATCAGCTTGCGGAGCTTCAGATGCCCGGCAAGAGAGATCGCTTCCTGGGAAATCCCCTCCATGAGGCATCCATCGCCCGCGATCACATAGGTATGATGATCGACGAGCTCGCCGCCAAAGCGGGCCGAGAGATGGGCCTCCGCGATCGCCATGCCGACCGCGTTCGCGAGCCCCTGTCCCAGCGGACCCGTGGTCGTCTCGGCGAGCGAGATGTGGCCAAACTCGGGGTGTCCCGCCGTGCGGCTCCCAAGCTGGCGGAAGCGCTTCAGCTCCTCGATCGTCACGTCCTCATAACCGAGAAGATGCCCCAGCGCATAAAGCAGCATGGAGCCGTGGCCCGCCGAGAGCACGAAGCGATCGCGATCCGGCCAGCGCGGCCGGCGCGCGTCGAACTTCAGGAACTGCGTGAATAGAACCGTCGCGACGTCGGCCATGCCCATCGGCATGCCGGGATGGCCCGACTTCGCCTTCTCGACGGCGTCCATCGAGAGCGCCCGGATGGCGTTGGCCATGTCGGGAAACGACGCTCCGCGGGCGGCGTCTGGCATCGGTTTCAAATCCTGAAATCGCTTTGGAGAAAACTTGCGGGCTTCATGCCTTCCCCCCCTGAGGGGGTCAAGGGTTTGGGGCCCTTGGCTGCCCTCCGGCGCGGACAGGCAAGCTGTATCAAAGGTAAGACCGAGGCTTCTGGACAGTCCGGGCGACGCTCTCCAGACTGTTTTCTTGCGTTAGCCCGGACGAAAAAATGCCGGATGTGAGCAGTCTCGAGCAAGCGGCGGCCGCGTTGACTACGGCGCTCGATGCGTTGGACGAGCGCTTGTCCGACCGCCTTTCGGATCTCGCCCTCCAGGGCGATTCGGCCGACGCCGCCCGCCGCCACGCCAAGGTCGCTCGTCAGCGCGCCGCCGAAGCCGCCGACGATCTCGCAGGCGCCATCGGCGACCTCAAGAGCCTGCTCGCCCCGCCGGCCGTCAGTCACAAGGAGTAAGCCATGGCGCAAGCCGACATCTGCGTGAACGGCTACGTCTACAAGGTCGCTTGCGAAAACGGGCAGGAAGCCCGCCTCACCCAGCTCGGCCAGTATTTCGACCGCCAGGTGAGCAGCCTTGCGGCGGACCTCGGTCAGATTGGCGAATCGCGGCTGCTTTTGCTCGCCTCGCTCCAGCTCTGCGACGAGCTTTTCGAAACGCGCAGGCGCCTCGTTGAACTGGAGCGCGCCTCAGCCTCGCTCGACAACAGCACGGTCGGCGGCGCCGCACGGCTCATCTCGGACGCCGCCGAGCGCGTCGCCGTCATGGCGCAGAGGGCGGCGCGGGGCTGACCCTCTCGCCGCTGCGGAGCGCCAGCGCAATAAAGAGCGCCGCGATGACGATCGCGCCGTGGCGCCATATCTGCCAGAGACTGGTCTCGACCAGGCTCGCGACGAGTGCGCTTGCGGCCGTCGCCAGTACGGCGGCAAGGGCAAGTCTTGAAAGGCGCGCGGCGAGCAGCGCATCGGCGGCGCAAATGAGCGCCCCGCCGAATAGAACGACACCGGGGATGCCGAGTTCCAGCCAGATTTCGATAAAAAGATTGTGCGGATGGATGGGCAGAACGGGCAGCGGGAGGCTCGCCCCGGGGATCATGGCCTCGCCTGCCCGCGCACTGAGGTCGCGCGCATATTCGGCGCCGCAGCCCCAGGGCAGACATTGAAGCGCCTCGGCGCCGGCGGTCTTCCAGATGACGAGACGCTGGAGCCATGAGATGGGCGCGCCGTCGGGCGCTGAGGTCAACAGCTCCCCGACCGGCAAGGCCGCCGCGAGCGGCACGGCGGCGAGCGCGAAGAGCGTCGCGAAAGAGAGCGCGATGACGCCGGCGCGCGGCCATCGAAGAGCCGCGAAGAAGACGAAGGCGGCGCCGACCAGCGCCCCTTCATTGGCCGATATCTGCAACCGCGAGGCAGCGAGATAAGTCGCGGCGAAGAGGGCCGCCGACAGCCATAACGACCGGCCCCGCCTATGAATCAAGGCGAGGCCCGCAAAGAGGACCGTCGTCAGCGCGGTGACGCCGCGCCCGAGCGCAATCATGTCCTTGACGCGATTCAGAGATTGATCCGCTGGCGGCACAAGATCGCGAAGAAGCCCGCCCGAAAGCGCCTCGAACAGAAGGAGCACGGTCGCCGCGACAAGGCTCCCTTCGGCGACGCGCTTCAAGGGTTCGAGTTCCGCGTCGCTGCGCCGGGCGATCTCCCAGGCGATTGCGCCCGCCGCCAGCACCGGGGCGCCGGCGTTGAGCGCAAGCTTCCAGGCGCTGCTCGACGGCGACCACAGCGCCGTCATCGCAATCCAGATGCAAAAGGCGAGAAAGAAGAGCCCGGCGCGCACCAGCGGATCGACCAAAAGCGGTCGCGTCAGAAACTTTGGGACGCCCGCGCGCCAGACGCTCGGCCGACAGGCGACGGCCGCGCCGAGCGCCAGCGCGAGGGGGGCGGCGCCCCGGTGCGCGAACACGAAGACGAGCGGGGAGGCGGCGACCATGAGAATGACGGCGCCCATGATCAGCCGTTCGCCGCGCGAGGCCCCGAGGCTCAGAATGAATTTCGCGATGCGGTTCAGAGGCGGATGATTTCAGCGGCGACAGCGAGCAGCATCGCCGCATTCTTCAGGGATTTCAAACGAGGTCTCATTCCGCGCATCGCCTCAAATGAGATTCGAGTGCTTCTTGAACTCAAGCCGCGCGATCGAGCGGCAATGCACCTCGTCGGGTCCGTCGGCGAGACGCAGCGTGCGCAGCGAGGCGTAAGTGCGGGCGAGGCCGAAATCGGAAGTGACGCCCGCGCCGCCATGGGCCTGGATCGCTTCATCGAGAATCCTCAGCGCCATGCGAGGCGCGGCGACCTTGATCATGGCGATCTCGCCTTGCGCCGCCTTGTTGCCGACCGTGTCCATCATCCAGGCGGCTTTCAGCGTGAGGAGGCGCGACATTTCGATGTCGATGCGCGCCTCGGCGACGCGCTGCTCCCAGATCGAGTGCTTGTAGATGGGCTTGCCGAACGCCTCGCGCGTGAGGATGCGCTTGACCGTCTTTTCGAGCGCGACCTCCGCCGCGCCGATCGTGCGCATGCAGTGATGAATGCGCCCGGGCCCGAGGCGGCCTTGCGCGATTTCAAAGCCCCGACCCTCGCCGAGCAGAATGTTTTCCTTCGGCACACGGACATTTTCGAGAGCGACCTCCATATGGCCGTGCGGCGCGTCGTCATAGCCGAAGACCGGCAGGTGCCGGAGGATCCTGACGCCCTTGGCGCCGGCCGGAACGAGAATCATCGACTGCTGGCTGTGCGTCGGCGCCGATTTGTCGGTCTTGCCCATGACGATGTAGATCTTGCAGCGCGGGTCGCCGGCGCCTGACGACCACCATTTGCGCCCGTTGATGACGTAGTCGTCGCCATCGGGCCGGATGTCGGTTTCGATATTGGTCGCGTCGGACGAGGCGACGGCCGGCTCGGTCATCAGGAAGGCCGAACGGATCTTGCCGTCGAGCAGGGGCTGGAGCCATTCCTCCTGCTGCGCCGGCGAGCCGTATTTCATCAGCACTTCCATGTTGCCGGTGTCGGGGGCCGCGCAGTTGAAGACTTCCGAGGCGATATGAACGCGCCCCATCAACTCCGCGAGCGGCGCATAGTCGGCGTTGGAGAGGCCGGGACCGAAGCGCTTGTCGTGGTGAAACATGTTCCAGAGCCCTTCGGCCCTCGCCTTCGACTTCAATTCGTCGAGAACCGGCGGCACCTTCCAGCGCCCCTCCGGACCGAACGCCTCATGCTGGCTCTCATAGGTCTCCTGCCCCTCGACGACATGTTTCTCGATAAAGTCGGAAACGCGAGCGATATATTCCTTGCAGCGGGGCGAATAGGCGAATTCCATGGGGGCGCTCCTTGTTCGACGCGAAGAATAGCGCAGATGCGCAGTTTGGAAAGCGTCCGGCGCAGTTGCAGGCCTTTTCCCCGCAGCCGCCGCGCCGAAGCGGCCGCGCGCGACCGCGGTCCGCATCCGCGAGCGTCAATGCGGCGTGTACCGACGAACCTGGCGCTTTTGCGACTCTTGAGGCGATCGCGGCCCTGACGCTTGCTCCGACCTGCTCATTTCATCCATCGCGCTTTGCGCTTTGCGCTTTGCTCTCTGCGCTTTGCTCATCGCCTTTGCTCCTTTCCGTTTTCGCTCAAGGCTTCGCCGTCTCCGCCGCAAGGAACTTTTGCGCGAGAGGATAAGAGTGGAGAGGATGCGCGGGG
>JBEBFW010000022.1:0-24535 GCA_040081755.1 Parvularculaceae bacterium | reverse complement strand
ACCTTTAGGGACGCGCCGGCCGGCTGGCGCCTCAGGGATCGTCTGCTGTTCGCTGCGAGCAATCCGGGCGAGCTCGACGAGGTGCGGGAAATCGCGGGCGTTTCCGCCAACGGAAGGACGTTCTCGCTGTCGCGGCCCTTGCGCTTCGATCACAATTCGCCCTCCGAGGCGCAGGCGGCCGTCCCCGTCGGCAACATCACCCGCAACATCGTTTTCCGCTCGATGCAGGCTGACCGTCTCGCCGACCGGGCGCACATCATGATCGCGACCCGTGAGAGCGCCGACATTCGCGGCGCAGCTTTTCAGCGCCTCGGGCGAACATCCGCGCTCAAGGCGCACTCCCTGCCAGGCAGAAACGCGGATGGCGAAGAGGTCGCCGGCGATAACCCGATCGGGCGCTACGCCGTGCATTTCCACATCGTCTCCGGACTCTCCCGCGACGATCCGCCGTCGCGCTTCGCCGGCAATGTGATCGTCGACAGTCCGAAATACGGACTCGTCAATCACGGCGCCTACGTCATCGCCGAAGACAACGTCACCCTTGGCGTCAAGGGCGCGCATTTCTTTGCCGAGAACGGCTCGGAGATCGGCGCCTTTCGGCGCAATCTCGCCGTCTACTCGAGGGGGTCCAGCGACACGATCCGCGCACGCGAGGACGGCGTCGCCGATTTCGGGCATGGCGGTCATGGCTTCTGGTCTCAAAGCCCGGCGCTCACGATCGAGGACAATTACGCCTTCCACCACTCAGGCGCCGCCTATGTCGTCTTCGCCGCCGCGACCGAGATGGCGGACGGCCGGCAGAATGTGACGTTCCGGGGAGAGTCGCGCATCCAGAACTTGCTCGCAGCAAACCTCGCGCCGGAGGTCCGCGCGAAGCTCACTGGAGAATTCGCGCCGCCGACCGTCGTCCCATTTCACTTCGCGCGCAACGTCGGGGCCAATTCCGACCGCGGGCTCGAAGTCTGGAACACCAACATCATCGCCGAGCACGACTTGCCGAGCACCATCGAGGACAGCGTGTTCTGGGGTCTCGGTTCCGCCGGCATCGCCATGACCTACGCCGTCAACACGATCGTTCGCGACACGACGCTGATCGGCGCCGATCCCGTCGGCTGCGAGGGGACTTGCGAGGGCAGCATCGGGGTGACGACCGAAGGGCGCACCCGCAATCTCGACATGGAAAATGTCCGCATCGCCAAATTCTCGACGGGCGTCAGATTGCCGATGCGCGGCCTGACGAGGATCGCCAACAGCAGCTTCGACAACAAATACAATCTCCTCTATTATAAGACGCAGCAGCCGGGCCGCAAAACGGTCCTCGACGGGAATACGTTCGCTGCGCACCGGGCTGGCGGCGAGGACTATCATTTTCTCGGCGGTCCGCTGTTTCACGGCGACGTGTCGATGCTGTTCGAAACGGCGCCGATCATCGTCAACGACCCGAGATTTCCCGGCCAGAGCCTCTTTCTCGAACAGCAGCTCCCGGATGCGATTCCGCTCGCCGACACGGACATTCCCGAGTTCAAAGGGAAGACTGCGCGGCAGATCTACGAGGAGTACGGCCTTGCGGTCGGCGGCGTGCTCGCGCCCGACAAAGTCGCGACGGCGCCGGGTATAGGCGCCCATTTTGGCGTCGGCGGTCGAAGCGCCGAAATGCTCGACGAGAAGGAGATGCGGGAGCGACTCGACGCTGCTGCGCAGGCGGGCACTGGCGACCTGAGTTATTCGAGCGACCACGAGGAGGGCTACGGCGTCGATTGCTGCAACATCCATCGCGTTGTGCAGGCGGAAGACGGCGAAACCGGAGGCTGGAAGGTCGAGACGGTTCGCGACGGCAGCGGTGCGCCGCGCTCGCGCCTCACCTATATCGACGCCGCCCCGCCTGCCTTCAAGATCGATCCGCGCATCAGTCTGCGAATTCATCCCGACGACGTGAAATACGGCTATGTGATCGAAGGGCGCCTCATCGACGAGAACGAAGAGCAGACCGTGCGCAAGGTGTTCGAAAACTTTGTCATCGCAGATGACGGCGATCTGCATCTCGATTTTGAGTATCCGGACCGTTCCGGCAATCTTTTCCGCCAGGCGTTCACTGTCGCCGTCGATCCGGCCGCGCCCAAACGCGGTCCCGACATCTTGCGGGATCTGCGCGCGAGCATCGTCGCCTCCGGCGAACCCGGCCAGCCATGATGGGACGAACCGCGGGCCTTCTCGCGCTGCCCGCGATCCTCATTGCGGCCGCCGTCGCCTTCAGCGTCGCCGAAGGCCGCGACGCGCGCTGCGCCGCGCGGGGCTTCCCGCTGTGGGCCGGTGCACAGGGCTCGCGAGACGAGTGCGGGCAAGCGCACAGCGCGGCGGCGCACGAACCGATCGATCTCTCCGGCGTTGCGATCGACGGGTGGGAGGCGGCGCGTTTCGGCGACCTGGAGGTGAAGGCGACCCACGGGAGTCTGCTCGTCGAAGTCGATCGACCCCAGGCGGGAATACTCCTGCGCGCTCACGCCGATCCGGCGCTTCGCTACAAGCTGACGATCAGCGGAGCCGGACGCAATTTCCGGCTGCGCGTCCTCGAGGACGGCGCAGCGCGGGGAACGGTGGCGGCCCCAGCCGACGGCGCGATCAGCCTCATCGTCGGCGAAGCTGCCGAGATCGAGGCGCTGCTGTTCTCGGACGGCGGCTCCTTCATGCTTGACCGCATCAGCCTTGATCCGTGCCCTGATTGTCCGTCGAAGGCGGACCTCCGCAGGCGGATCGAGGAGATCGACCCCGAGATCGATGAGAAGGAGGGGATCGATCAGGCGATTGCGCTCCTCAAGTGGTCGGCGAACGTCGCCAACTGGGCCTTCCACGGCGACCTGACTCGCGGCGACGTCGAGGCGATGGCGCCGGAGGACGCGCTGTACAATGTCTTTGACGCCGGCGTCTCGGGCGTCATGTGCGGCGGGCAGGCGGACTTCTTCGCCAAGGTGCTGCGCGAATTCGGCTTCGACGCCTTCACTGTCGGCTTCGGGATCGAGGGCGATCTCAATCACGTCTCGGTCATCCTCGCCCTTAACGGATCGCATTATCTGCTGGATCCGACTTTCGCCGGCTACTACGCGCGGGACGGCGCGCCGGCCCCGCTCGATGAATTGCTGGTCGCCATGGGTGGCGGCGGGGACTTCGGCTACGACTTCGTGGAACTCGGCCTCGAGCGGCGAAAATATCTGGACCGCAAGCTGGCCGCCGGTTTTTGCGATCGCCGCGAACGGGTCGCCGACGGGGTCGAGATGTGCCGACAGGGCCGGGGCCTCCTGAGGGACTTTCTCGACGAGAACCGGACCGCGATCGCGGAAGCCGGCTTGCCGCCCGACGGGTCTTTCCTCCTCGCCCTCCTGTCGCGCCAGGTCCTCAATCTCGACGAGACGCTCGATGCGACAGCGAGAGCGCGCTTCGAACAAAAGCTCTCCGCGCTCAGTTCACCCGTTCGTTCGAACTGAGCCTCGGGATCGATGGCGCCGTGAACGCCGCACACGAGAACAACTGGAACCTGATCCGCCTGATGGCGGCGCTCCAGGTATTCTACCAACACGCCGCGGCGTGGCTGGAATTGCCCAGCATGCGCAACGCGCCCCTCATCGGCGAGATCTTGTTTGTCGCGATCGAAGCGCTGCCGGGCGTTGCGATCTTCTTCGTCGTGTCGGGATTCCTGGTGACGCAAAGCTTCCTTGCCGGACCTGGCGGCGTTGGCGGTTTTTTCTGGCGGCGCTTCCTGCGCATCTATCCGGCGCTGTGGATCCACTACGTCGTCATCTTCGCGGCGCTCATGTTCGGGGGCGCGTGGTCGCTGTCGAAGCTTGGCGACGGCGCAACCTGGAAGTGGATCGGCGGCGCCTTCCTCATCGGCTCGGACTGGTGGGGAAACATCGTCGCCGGAAATGTCAGTCCCTTCGATTGGTCCTCTGGCATTTATGCGCGTTATCCGTCAGGCGTCCTGTGGACGATCAACGCCGAGCTCGGATTTTACCTGCTTGCTCCGCTGGTGTTCGCGCCCTTGTGGCGCCGCTTCGGCGTCGCCTGGCTGATCCTGCTGGGGGCAGGCGCGGCGTCGCTCTGGTTCGCCCTTCATGTGAAATATGAGGTCGCATCGGGTGCGGCGGTTGGAAATGCCATCGGCTTCCTGCGCAACCAGCCGGGCCCCTATTTCTGGGTGTTTCTCATTGGCGGCGCCGTGGCGCTTTACTGGGAGCGTCTGCAATTCCTGTTCGAGGGTCGCGCCCTGTTCTGGGCGGCGGGCTATGCCGCGCTGACGTTGGGCGACATATTTCTGCTCGGCAATCGCTACGCGAACATCAACATGGTCGGTCTCGATGCGCTGATGCTGCCGCGCATCGTCGTGCTGGCGGGATTTGTCATCTCGTTCGCCTACTCGTGGCGGGGCGTAGGCGCCTCTGTCCGCAAGTTCGATCTCTCCTACGCCATTTATCTCTATCACATGCTCGTAGTGTGGACGCTGCTCGGCCTGGGGCTCAAAGGCCAAATCTGGATCTGGCCGATCGCGCTTGCGCTGGTGCTCGCGACCGCCGCGGCGTCCTGGTTCCTCGTCGAAAAGCCGATGCTCGGTTTGAAGCGCCTCGTATCCAGACCGTCTGTGGGCGAACGCAGTTCCACCCAAAACGGCTGAACCGATCGACCCGGCTGCTCTTGCTTTTGCCGGGGTCGGTGTCTAGGAGCATCGAGTAGACTGATCGCGAGGCCAGTCAGTCTCGCTCTTCTAGATGCCGCAACAATTGGAGGGGTGAAGACGACCTCTCACCAGTGCAGGGCGCGCCTCCGATGAGCGCTGATCATCCAGGCCGCCACACGAAATCCGCCGATCCGGATATTTCGCTCGTCTGTCCGTTCTACAATGAGGAAATTCTCATCGGCGCGGCCATTGAGCGGCTCATTCCGCGCATGGCCGCCGATTTCGCAGGTTCGGACTATGAGATCATTTTCGTCAATGACGGATCGACCGATCGGTCGCAGGAATGCGCCGAGGAAGCCTTGCGCCGCCATCCGTCGGCGCCTTTGAGGATTCTCGGATACCCCTTCAATCAGGGGCGCGGGCGGGCGCTGAAGACGGGCATTGACGCGGCGCGCGGACGCATCATCGTCACCACGGAAGCGGACTTGTCCTGGGGCGAAGACATCGTGCTGCGCCTCACGACCGCGCTGCGCGAAAACCCGCATGCGCACTTCGTAGTCGCCTCCGTGCACGCCCGAGGCGGGGGTTTGCGCAACGTACCCATATTGCGCCGGGTCCTGACGACCGCGGGCAATACGTTCATCCGCATGATGTTCACGGGCGTCGTCACCATGCACACCGGGATGACCCGCGCCTACTGGCGGGAGGTCATCCAGCCGCTGGTGACCGTCGAGAACGGAAAGGAGTTTCATCTCGAAGTGATCTTGAAGCTGCTGGCGCTTGGGTTCCGCCCGATGGAGATTCCGGCCACGATCGCCTGGCCGGACGCAAAGGCGGCCCCTCGCCGCGCGCGCCGCAAGTCCTCGACGAATCTGACCCGCACCATCGGGACGCATCTGCGTTTCGCCGCGATCGCCAGGCCGGTTCAGTATTTTTCCTGGCTTGCCGTCGCGGCGCTGCTGCTCGGCGCCGCGTCCATCGCCGTCGCGCTTGTCAGTCTGTTTCTCGAAATACCGTCCTCCAACTTCGCCATTGTCGGACTCATCCTTGTTCTCTTCGGGTTCGCTCTCGGAGCGTTTTCCGTCGTCTTCCATCAGCTCGGCGAACACCTCAGCGCGCATTGGAGATCTTCCTATCCGCCGCCGCACCCCCCTTCGGCGACGCCTGCGCGCGTGCTTTATGAAAACGGCCGCGAGACGGTTCGCGGCTGATGTGCGGCGTTGCGGGTTTCGCCGGGTTCCACGAGCTCGGCCTTATCGAGAGGATGATTGGTCGCATCGTTCACCGGGGGCCTGATTCAAAAGGCGTCGCGGAGTTTCATGACGCGGCCGTCACGCTCGGCATGCGCCGGCTTGCGATCATCGACCTCGAGACGGGCGACCAGCCTTTCGCATCGTCTGACGGCCGCGTTTCACTGGTTCATAACGGCGAGATCTACAACTTTCCAGAATTGCGGCGCGCCCTGCAAAGCGAAGGATGGAAATTCCGCTCGCAGGGCGACACGGAAGTCATCCTGAACGGCTTTCTCGCCTGGGGCGATCGCGTATGGGACCGCCTCCGGGGCATGTTCGTCGTGGCGCTCGCCGATTTGCGCGGGGCCGAGCCCGAGCTGACGATCATCCGCGACCGGCTTGGCATCAAGCCGCTTTACTACGCGCAAGGCGGGCGCCGCCTTGCCTTCGCTTCGGAGATCAAGGCGCTCATCGAGGTCGATTTCGTGCGGCGCGCCGTCAACTTGAACGCGATCGCCGATTACCTTGCGCTCCGATACGTGCCGGGGCCGCACACGCTGTTGGAGGACGTCCGTGTGCTTGGCGCCGGACACAAGCTTCGCTGGCGCCCGTCAGGACTGACGATCGACCGCTGGTGGTCGCCGCCGAGGCCGGTCCGCCAAGCATCGGCCAGTCTTGAAGAGAGCGCGACGCGCCTTGGCGCCGCGCTGCGCGGCGCAGTCGCCAACCATATGATCAGCGACGTTCCGGTCGGAGCGTTCCTGTCGGGCGGCATCGACTCCAACGTGATTGCGGCTCTCATGGCCGAGAAGTCGCCGCACCCCGTGCGCGCCTTCACGATCGGGTTTCCGGATTTTGAATCGGGCGAAGCGACCCGCGCCTCGCTGACGGCGTCGGCCATCGGCGCCCGCCATGAGATCGTAGAGTGTCGCCGCGACGACATGCGCTTCCTGCCTGACATCGTCTCAAAGCTCGACCAGCCGATAGGCGACCCGATCGTCGTGCCGATGTATGTGCTGGCGCGAGAGGCCCGGCGCGAGGTCAAAGTAGTCCTGTCGGGGGAAGGCGCCGACGAGATTCTCGGCGGCTACATGTTCCACCGGCGGCTGCAGCAAATGGCGATTGCGCGACGCATGATCCCGGGACCGGCGATCGGCGTGGCGGCGGCGATCGTCGGCGCCATATCGCCGAAACTCCTCGATCTCCTGTTCGACTATCCCGGCGAACTCGGCGCTTCGGGCCGCGACAAGATTCGAAGGCTCCTGATCGACTTGCGCGATCGCCCTCTCGGAGAACTTTACCGGGCGTCCATTTCGCTCTTCGACCTTCATGACAGCGCTGGGGCCTTGACGAAGCGGGTGCGGGAGGCCGCCTCGCTGTCAGCGGCGCCTGCGCTGCAGGAGGGCGGCTCCATCCTGCAGAGACTGATCTCCGCACAATATGCCGACTGGCTCCCGGATGATATCCTGATGAAGACCGACAAGATGACGATGGCCCATTCGCTGGAGGGCCGGGTGCCCTTCATGGACCACGAAGTCGTCGCGGCCGCAGCCGAACTCCCCGACAGACACAAGATCGGGGCAGGCGCCAACAAGCTCGCGCTCCGCCGTTTCGCGCGCGACTTGCTGCCGAAGGCGGTGACTGCCGCGCCCAAGCAGGCATTCTATCTCCCCCTTGAGTCCTATCTCGAACATTCGCCCCTGGCGGACATCGCCCGGCGCACGCTCGATCCGGACCGCACCCGCCGTCGCGGATTGTTTGACCCCGACTGGATCGCGCGGCAACAAGCACTGGATCGAAGCGCCGGATTCCTGCCGCACAAGCGTCTGTTTTCAATCATGATGCTCGAATTGTGGTTCGAACAGTTCAGCCCGGACGCATCATGGAATTAGTTCGTTTGGAGAAACGATGAAGATTGTTGTCCAGAACTTCAAGACCGGCGCCCTGTCGGTGGCGGACGCGCCCGCGCCGAGAGCAGGTTCGGGATCGGTGCTGGTGCGCGCGTGCGCTTCGCTCGTGAGCGCCGGCACCGACCGCGCGATTATCGCGCTCGCGAAAAAGAATCCCCTGGGCAAGGCGCTCGATCGTCCCGACCTCGCGCTCAAGGTTATCAACAAGGCGCGGACCGAGGGCGTCTTGAGCACCTACAAGGTCGTGCAGAATCTGATCAATGAGCCGATACCGCTCGGCTATTCGCTCGTTGGGGAAGCGACGGAGATCGGGAGCGCGATCTCTGACATCTCGCCGGGCGAACGCATCGCCTGTGCGGGGCTTGGCCACGCAAACCACGCCGAAATGGTGAGTGTGCCGCGGAATCTGTGCGTGCGCGTCCCCGAGCGCGTGACCGACGAGCAAGCTGCTTACGTCACGCTCGGCGCCATCGCCATGCATGGCGTGCGCCAGGCGAACCAGCAGGTCGGCGCCACCGTCCTGATCGTCGGCATGGGACTGATCGGTCTCCTCTCGCTCGGCATCTGCCGCGCCGCCGGCCTTCGCGTGATCGGCCTCGACATCGACGAGCGCAAACTCGACCTCGCGCGCAGCCTCGGCGCGCAGGCCGCGCTCCATCCCGAGGACCAGGGTCTTGCGGCGCAGGTGCGCGCGCTTACGCGCGGCTACGGCGTCGATGCCGCCCTGCTCACGGTCTCATCGCGCGACAGCGGCGCTGTATTCGACATGTGCGCGAAGCTTTGCCGCGATCGCGGGCGCGTCGTCGTCGTCGGCGACGTGAAGATGGAGCTGTCGCGACGCGCCTATTTCGAGAAGGAGCTCGAAATCCTGCAGTCGAGATCCTATGGGCCCGGACGATACGATCCGCGCTATGAGGAAAAGGGACAGGATTATCCGATCGGTTACGTCCGCTGGAGCGAAAACCGCAACATGGAGTCGTTCCTCGATCTCATCGCTGACGGCCGGCTCAATCCCGCGGCTCTGACGACGCATCGGTTTCCGATTGAAAACGCCGCGGACGCCTATGAGCTTGTCACCGGGCGTCGGCGCGAGACATCGGTCGGCATCCTGTTGACCTATGGCGGCGAAGACCCGAAGGAGACGCCGGCAGTCGCCGGCAAATGCGGGCGCGCCGGTGCGTTAGGCCTTGGAATCATAGGGGCTGGGCAATTCGCAAAGGGCGTCCTTCTGCCTGCGATCATGGAAACGGGAGGTTTCCGCGCCGTGGGCGTCGCCACGGCCAAGGGGCTCTCGGCCAAGAGCGTGGCGGAGAAATATGGCGCCGATTACGCCGTCAGCGACGCGGCGCGCGTGTTCGAGGACGCGAATGTGAATGCCGTGGTCATCGCTTCGCGACACGACACGCATGCGCGCTTCGTCATCGAGGCGCTCCGTCGCGGCAAGCATGTTTTCGTCGAAAAGCCGCTGTGCCTCACCGAAGAGGAACTGGCGGCAATCGAAAGCGCGGCCGCATCGAGCGACGGCGTTCTCTGCGTCGGTTTTAACCGGCGGTTCAGCCCCCTTTTCGGCGCGCTTCAGGAGCACTTCACCGGCCGCGGCGAGCCGATGGCGATGACGTACCGGGTGAACGCCGGCCGCATTCCGCTCACCGCCGAAAACGCCTGGGTCCATGATTCCCTTATCGGCGGTGGACGGATCATCGGCGAGGGCTGTCATTTCATCGACGCCATGAGCGCCTTGTGCGGCGCCCGGCCAGCGACCGTGCAGGCGGCTGCGGTCAATACCGGACGGCGCGATCTCAGCAATCAGGATATCGCCTCCATTCTCATCACCTTCGAGGACGGGTCGGTGGGCGCGCTGCACTACTGGTCCAATGGCGACGCCGCCGCGGCGAAGGAGCGGCTGGAAGTCTTTTGCGAGGAGCGTATCGGCGTTCTCGATAATTTCCGGAAGGTCTTGCTGACCGCTGGCGGGAAAACGAAGACGATCTCCGCCGCGAGCCAGCAAAAGGGCTTTCCGCAGGAAGCCGCGCAGTTTCTCGAGGCGTGCCGAAACGGCCGTCCCTCCATTCCGCTCGAGGACGTTTTTGCGGTGACAAGGGCGACCTTCGCCGCCGCAACGGCGTTGCGCGGGTCGCCGGCGCAATGACCGCATCGGCATTTCTTGCGCGCCTTGGAAGCGCTCTTGCATCGCGCAGGGCCGAGAAGCGGATCCGCGCGCTGCTCGCCGGCGCGATCGCGATCTCTTGCGGGCTCATGCTTCATCAGTATTCAATCCAGTCTGATCGCGCTCCTTTTGTTGGCGTCGACGACGCGCTCGCCAATGTGGCCGTGAATATCGCCGAGGCGGGGCGCAACGGATTTCCTGCAAGTCCGTTTCAGGCGCCGAGCGACGATCCTTACATTCCCAGACACAAGTCGCAGTTCAATTACGGATCGGCGCCGTTTTCCTTCATGGCGCTGTTCGCCTGGCTCTTCGGCCCGACTTATGCGGCGATCCGCGCGCATTATGTTGCGGGACTGATCGTCTCCATCGGCGCCGCGCTCTGGATCTATTGGCGCCGGCATCCCTACATTGCGGCGGTTTTCGCCTTTGCGATCGCGTTTCTCGTCTGGCCGAGCTTGTGGCCGATGACACGGCCCGATTTGATCGCCGCGGTGATCGGCCTGTTCGCGGTCGCCGCCGCGATGCTCGCCTCCTTAAGGCCGGAGCGATTGACGCCCTGGTTTCTCTCGGGATTCTTCGCCGCGACGGCGTTTTTTTCACACCAGGTCTTGTTCGGTCTCGCGCCCTGGCTTTTCCTGACATGGCTGGCGAATTATCCCCGGAAGGACAAATCGCGCGCGCGCGCGCATTTCATGGCGTTCATGGCCGTCGGGGTCGGGGTCGGGGCCGGCGCATTGCTTTATTTCTGGGCCATCGAGTTCCGGTTAGGCGATTTGCTGCAATTCTATAATGACTACGCGCACTTCGTCGGCGCACGCGCCACCGGTCTTGGCTATGCGGACTTCGCGGCTGATTTCTGGACAATGACCTGGTCCGGCCGGCTGCAACACTTACAGGCGCCCGTGCTCGGCCTCATCGGTCTTGGCGTCGCCAGCGCGGTCAGTCTGGTCGGCTTTCCTGAATTCAAGGAGGCCAAAGCCTTGCTGGCGCCTGCAGCGGGCGCCGCGATTTCGCAGCAATTCTGCCTTGGCTTCTACCAGAATTTGCATGCGGGCTACGTCATCTTCAATCAACTCGCATGGATCTGGGCCGCACTGGCCGCGCTCGCGGTGATCGTCATGGCGCTGAGGGTCCATATCGGCGCGTCGGCGAGACTTTTCCGCGTGTTCGCATCCCTGATCGCCCTCGCCGTATTTCCGTTCGCCTACGCCGCCGCGGACGCCGCCGGAACGCCGTGGATGAAGGCGGCCGTCGGCGCAATTCCGTTCTCGAAATATCAGGATCGCGCGTTTGAAGAGGTGCCGGCGTCCGCGACGGCGTATGGGGATGTGCAGTTCGGACTATCGTCAGGGGCAGGCCGCCGTACCGTCATCAGCCCTCATGAAGCCCTGACTGCGCTGATCGCGTTTGATCCAGCCGCTCGCGCTGCCTACGCGCCGGACTTTTTCGTCGTTAATGACATGAGGCGGTGGGATTTTCTCGGACTGATCCAAGGCAACGCCGTCAGCCTGAAGGTCAAACTGGAAGCGTTGTCTCGAGGGAATTATCGTCTGACATCGATCGTCTATGCAGAGCCTTATGGCGAGACGCGAGTGTTCGCCCGCATGACACGGGAAGGTGGCGAGCACGTTCCGCTTGCGTCTGTCCATGACGCCGCTTCGGATACGTGGAAAACCCGATTGGTTGCTTCGCCCTTCGAAGTGATGCCCGCGGACAAGTTTTCATTGGGGTATCAGGGCGCGAGCAAGGACGCGACCGACGCACTGACCATGACTCTGGAGACAGCCGACTATCTCGTTGAAATGGGCGCAACCGCGGGCGAGGCGCTAGGGCCGGGCCACATCGTCGCTGTGCCGCATGGGGCGGATGCGCTCGATTTGTCGCAGAGCAACTCACTCGGCCGGACGGCCCTTGCCGAGGTCGGCGCGGCCGACCGGTCGGCGTTCTTGCTGCTGCGGTCGGACGGTCGCCCGTTTGACATCGGCCGTTTTTCGAAAACGGATTCATCGGGGCTCGAGGTGCGGAGCGTCTGGCGGATATTGTCATCTCCTGTTCCGCCTCAAGGCAAGGCGCTTCCCGTTCCGGATGTTAGCGACTGGCAATTTAAGGCGGCGCGCGGAAAGCTCGCCGCCGTCGCAGGCGTTTCAAGAGTCGTGGGTGACGGATCGCAGAACGGCTATCAGTTGATCGCCGGGCCTCTGCCAGTCCCGGCCGCGTCGAGTCTCGTTGTGGACTTCCGCCTTGCCAGCGCCTCGGGCGCGCAGGGCCTCGGGGCGCTCGCGCGCGACAAAAGCCGCTGGCTGGGGCCTCCGGTATCAAGGCCCCCGCTTGTCATCGAAACCGGCGAGGAGACGAAGATTTATCTTGTCGTGGTCAATTCGAACGCCAGCGACAAGGCGCCGCCGTCGCGGTTCGATTTCGAGATGCTGTCCATGCGCGCTCGTTCTCACCTGCCGTATACAGACGAAATCATGACGTGCATCAATTACAAAAAGCCGGAGGCGGCTGAAGCCGTCTGCGGTCCCGACACGCTTCATGCGAAATCGATTCCCGTTCCGGATGGCGGCGCGTGGAAACTCGCGGCGCCGCGCGGAAAGGTCGGCCATGTACGAGGCGTCTTAAATGTGGAGGGCGACGATTCGCAACAAGGATATCAGCTGGTGGCGGGGCCTGTCGCCGTGCCTTCCGCTTCCAGTGTGACCGTGGATTTCAGCCTCCGCGCCTTCTCGGGCGCGCAGGGCCTCGGCGCCCTGACGGCCGATGGCGGTCGCTGGGTGGCCGCGCCCGTAGCCGAGGGGCCTCTCGTCATCGAAACCGGCAAAGAAAAGAACATGCAGCTTGTCGTCGCCAACATGAACGGGAGCGACGGCGCGCCGCCGTCGCGGTTCGAGTTCGAGATCCGGTCGATGAACGCGGTTGCGCAAGCGCGTCGCGCCAGCTCCAGGCAGCCGCCGATCTGCGTCAACGGCCAGATGGCCGCTGAGGAAAGCTGCGGTCCGGAAGCGTCGCTCCTTGCGAATCCGGGATGCTTCTGTATCGAAGAAGCCGAACGCATACGGGAGTTGAAGGCGCTGGGACGTGGCTGACAATGTGCCGACGCCGGTATGCGCCGTATGCGGAGCGAGCGCCCTTCGTCCGACTGCGGTGCGATTGCGCCATGGCGCGGTCCATCGCTGCCGCGACTGCGGTTCGGGAACCCTGTTGCCGAGACCGTCCGCCAAGGATCTGACGGATTTGCATGCGGCCGATGCCTATCAGGCGCATCCCTATTTCGAGGCGCGCCGCGACCTCAGCGCCCTGCGCCGCAGCGACTTCAACCGTCGCGCGGACACGCTCGAACGATTGCTCGGCCGTCCCTTGAAGGGGGCCCGCGTCGTTGAAGTCGGATGCGACAGGGGAGATTTCGTCGATTTCCTGAAGTCGGAGCGCGGCGCCATCGCCTCGGGCTTCGATGTCGCGCCGCTGGCCGTGCAGGAGGGCAGGGGCGCGGGGCGCGATGTTCAGCTTTCCACGCTTGAGGACGCGGGGATCGAGACGGCGAGCGTCGATGCGGTTTGCGCCTATGACCTCATCGAACATGTGGCCGATCCAGCAGCATTTCTTGGTGAGGCCGCCCGCGTCCTCGGACGAGGGGGCGCGCTGGCGGTAGAAACGCCGAACTTCGATGGCTTCGTCTATCGGCTTGGCCGGGTGCTTGCGCGTGTCCGCCCCGCGGCGAACGCCATGTCCTCCTTGCAGGAGCGGCTTTGGCCGCCGGTTCACGTGCAGTATTTCACCGGGCGTTCTATCGTCGCCCTATTGACGCGATCGGGATTTGAAGGGGCAAGGTGCAGCGGCCGTGAATTGCACATCGAGGAAGTTGCCGGAATGAATCCCCTACTGAAGATCGCGGTTGGGGGCGCATTCGCCTTCGGCGCGATGGCAGGCGCGCCGACAATTCTATCCGTGGAGGCGCGACGGCGATGAATCCTCGTTGGTTCTGTCGCTCGCAGGCGGGCCAGACCGCGCTTCGGCGGAGGCGGCTCAGAGATGAAGGTCTTCAATGATGAACACGGCTCTGACGCTGGGTCTCAGCGCGATGTGCGCCGTGCTCGTGGCGAGCGGACAGGCGCTCTTGTGGCGTTTCGTCAACAGCGTCGATCTCGGCGCCGGCGTCGTCGCCGTCGTCGGCGCGGCGCTGAAGAACGAGTTTGTCTGGGGCGCCGCGGCCATCTACGCGGTGGGAATCGGTTTCTATTTGGCCCTTCTGCGCATCGCCAGCCTCGCCGAGGCGACGCTCACGGTCATGCTGTGCCTGATTGTTTGCACGGTCTTCTACAATCATCTGCTCGGCGACGAACTGAGTGTGGTGCAGTCGATCGGCGTCGCATGCGCGGTGCTCGGCATTATCGCCATCAATCTCGGTTAAAAATGTGAGCGAGGCCGCGGTCGCCGGGGAGGCCCATCCCTACCTTGAATGCGTCAGGCCGCTCATCGGCCGTGTGCTGTCCCTGATCGATCTCGAAACGGGATCGCCGAGTTACGGCAGTTTCGACAGGACGTGGTGGTGCTGGAAGTTCACTGATTTTTCTGCGCCGCGATTTCAGGAAGGGGCCTATACGCTCTCCCTGCTCGCCACGCCGCCATTCTCCGGCCATTTCCATCTGCGAAGAGACCGCCTTCTCAGGGGCGCTGTCGCCGCGATGGAGTTCTGGACACGGCTTCAGCACAAGGACGGAAGTTTCGACGAGGCTTATCCCTTCGAGCGCAGTCTCGCCGCCACGGCTTTCACGCTGTTTTATGTCGGCTCGGCATTCGAGCGGATCAGAACCGAGATCCCCGAATTTGCGCGGCGCGAGGTTGGCGACGCCATGTTTCGCGCGGCGAACTGGCTCGCCCGCAGCGACGAAACGCACGGCGTCCTTTCAAACCATCTCGCCGTCGCTGCGGCGGCTTGCCAGCTGGCGGCCGACGCGCTGGATGCGCCGCAATTCTTCGGCGCGCGCGACCGGTTTCTCGACCTCATCTATCGCAACCAGGATCCCGAGGAAGGCTGGATGCGGGAATATGACGGCGCCGACCCAGGCTATCAAAGCCATGGCCTGTTCTATCTCGCCGAAATTCATCGTCGCACGAAGCTCGACACGTTGAGCGGCGCCCTCGCGCGCGCGATCGAGTTTCAGGCGTGGTTCGCGCATCCCGACGGCACGATGGGCGGCGAATACGCAAGCAGGGGCACGAAATTCTTCTTTCCCGCAGCGTTCGAGATCCTGTCGGACCTGCCGGGCGCAGCGGCGCTCGCCGCGCATGCGAGGCGTTGCGCCTCGGGTTGCATCGGCGTCGGCCCGCTGGCGATGGATGCGTGGAACCTCTTTCCGATGGTGAACAATTACCTCGCCGCGGCGGAGGCTGCCCGGCCGATCGCGCACGCCGACCTGCCGTGGCGGAAACCCGGGGCGCGAGCGACTTTCCGGCGCGCCGGACTTGCGATCGCAAACAGCGGCGGCCGCATTCTTGCGGCAGGCCCCGGAAACGGCGGCGCGGTGAAATTGTGGGAAGCCGACACCGGAGCGCTCATCTACGAGGACTGCGGCTATCTCATCGCGCGCCGCGCCGGATGCGCGGTGTCTCAGGGCGCGTCGGAATTCGATATTGAGATCGGGGAGGACCGGGTTGCGTTTCGATCGCGCGCGCCCTTCCGTGCGCGATCGGGCCTAAGGTTTGACCCCTGGAAGTTCGGGGCCTTTCGATTGTTCATGCTGACGCTTGGCCGCCTCCCTCTCCTGGCGCGTGCGATCAAACAATTGCTGGTCTTCGTCTTGATCAGAAAAAGCAAGATTGACCGCGCCTCTCTCGATCGAAGCCTCGTCTTCGACAAGAGCGGCGCACTGACGATTGAAGATCGCATCTCCAACTCATCCTCGGCTCCAATTCCGGTTGCGCGGCAAGTTGCGATCCATATGGGATCCGCAAGATATTCGGGTACTGAGGATTTTTCCGACCCGCAGGCGCCTGCAGGTCCGACTTTGGCGGACGGCCCGGGTTTCGTCCGCCGCTTTGTTGCGCCGCCGAATCGGCGATAGGCTAGCTAGAGCGCGTTCCGAAACGTGGCGTCCGGTTTTCGGAAGAAACGCGCGACAACTCAAGAATCCGGACCACGTTGCCCGACTCGCATTTCGGAGAACGTGGTCTAGCAGTCTTTTCGATATTATGCTGTCCTTCCGGGATCCGGCTGGACGAGATCGAAGGCTTCAAGCTTCAGACACACTCCTGGACCAGATGATTTCCAACCCAACTCTCCATACCTTGGGAGGAGGCCCACTGCAGCCGATTACGTAACGGTTCTGGTTGCGAGCCCATCGCCGAATAATGCCGGTGGCGCAAATTTCACCGCACCTTAAAGCGCACGAGGGTTCGGATGGAGGCGGATCAAAACGAACCGCTCTTGCGCCGCAGCGAATTCACACCGGCGTGGCGTTGCACGTGCGCTCAATCACAGGTGGCGCACAGCGGACGCGAAGGCAGTCCGATCACAACCGCCACGCACATCGGCGCTGATCGCGTAGCAGCCGCTGCGGCTGGCGGTCCTCGCGCCTTGCATCGTCAAAACGCTTCTCGAAGGAACGGCTCCAGAGAGCCTCAGCGCCGAGCGTCTGAGACGGCTCGACGAACTGCCCGCCAGCTGGTCTGACCAGCGCCGGCACTTCGGCCTTCCCAATCCGCATTAGGACAGGCGTTCGCGCGCCTTATATGAGGCAACGTCGTGATGCAATGACCCCGCCCCGGAGCGATGCGGGTTTGGCCGTCAGTTGGTCGCCGAATTCCGGCCTGTGGAGACATTTGCGGAAACCCCCGCGCTTCGGATCGCGTGGAGATCGGCTCCTGTCTCAGGAGGCCGGAAACCCGATAGACCTCCGGCCTTTCACGCGATCGCGGATTGTTCGGCGCGTTCGGTGCAAAATGGCTGGTGGAGGGGGGTGGATTCGAACCACCGTACGTCTGAGACGGGCAGATTTACAGTCTGCTGGATTTAGCCACTCTCCCACCCCTCCGGAGGCGCCGGATCGAGCGCGAAGCGCCCTTCTCGATTCCGACCGGCGACAGGCCGCCGGTGAAAGGAGCCGGTCTATAGCGTCCGGGCCGGCGGCGTGCAACCGCCGGAATGCGGCGACGGCGCGAGCGCCGCGCCGGTATCGGGACGCCGGATTTCCGTCTATGGGTCGGCGCATGACACAGGAAAAAGGTCCGCGGGCCCCAGGCGATTTCAAACGCCGCGGCGGGCCCAAACGGACCCCGCACGATGCGAAGGGACGACAATTCGGCGGCGACAAGCCCCGTTTGTCGGGCAAGGGGCGTAGCGCGGACGACAAGACCTTCTCTGGTCCCGGCGGCGGAAAGGGGCGCGGTCGTTCTGGCCACAACGTCTCGCATCCCTCGCACGCGCCTCGAAAACGCGCCGGCTTTGACGACGGCGGACGCCCGAAGCGCGCTGGCGGCCGCCCCCACGAGACCGAGCGGGGATCGACCGAGACAAGCCAGCACCGAAGCGAGGCAGGGAACAAGTTCCGCCATCGCGGCGGCGAGCGCCCGCGCGAATTTCGAAAAGGCGGAGAGGCCCCCGACGGCGCCTCCGCGCCGCCTCGCCGATCCCCGGAAACCCGCGACGCGGGGATCCCGTTCGACGGCAGGTCCCGCGATCGCTCAGTCTACGAACGGAAGCCTCACCAGCGCGGACGACCCGATCGGCCCGACGTCAAGAGAGACCGGCCGGATCGGGGCGGCGAACACAGCAATGCGTTGTGGATCTACGGAAAACACGCCGCCCTCGCCGCGATCTTGAACGAGGGGCGCACAATCAAGAAAATCCTCGTCGCCCCCGGCGCCGTCGAATGGCTTGATGAAGCCGCCGTTCCCGCAGGTCGGCGGGCGTTGATCGCGAAGGCGGCCCCGTTCGAGATCGACCGCGCCCTCCATGAGGGGGCGGTTCATCAGGGCCTCGCCGTTGAAGTCGAGTCGTTGCCGCGGGCCCGCTTGCGCGAGGCCTGCGCGCCGGACGAGGCGCGCCGGCCCGTCGTCGTGCTCGACCAGATCACCGATCCGCACAACATCGGGGCGGTGTTCCGATCGGCGGCGGCGTTCGGCGCCCGCGCCGTCATCGTGCAGGATCGGCGCACGCCGCCCCTTGCAGGGGCGCTCGCGAAGGCCGCGGCTGGCGCGGTCGAGGTCTTGCAGTGCATCGAGGTCGTCAACATCGCGCGCGCTCTCGAGGGTCTGAAAGAGCTCGGCTATTATTGCGCGGGCCTCGCAGGCGACGCCGCGAAGGCCGTCGGCGACATCCCGCGCGAGAGGCCCGTCGCGCTCGTGCTCGGCGCGGAAGGAGCCGGGCTCCGGCGCCTCGTCGCCGAGACCTGCGACGACATCTTCCGCATACCCCTCGATCCGGCGATGGACAGCCTCAACGTCTCCAACGCCGCAGCCGTCGCGCTCTACGAAATCCGGCGCTGACGGTCCAACAGAAGGGAAGCCCATGAGCGATAATTCGAAGGCTGCGGTCATTACCGGCGTTTCCACCGGGATCGGCCGCGCCACGGCGAAATCCCTGATCGGCGCCGGTTGGCGCGTGTTCGGCAGCGTGCGGAAGGAAAAAGACGCGGCCGACGCGTCCGCGGCGCTTGGCGCCGGCTTCACGCCGCTTCTGTTCGACGTTACGGACGATCAGGCGATCCGGGCGGCGGCGCAGAAAGTCGAGAAGGCGCTCGCAGGCGAGACGCTGAAGGGCCTTGTCAACAACGCCGGCGTCGCGGTGGCGGGCCCCGTCGCCTACTTGCCGCTCGACGATCTCAAGCGCCAGCTCGACATCAATCTTTATGGGCCCATCCGGGCGGTCCAGGCGTTTCTGCCGCTGCTCGGCGCCGACAAGCGCTTCAAGGGAGCACCCGGGCGCATCGTCAATATGAGTTCGGTCGCCGGGAAGATGGCGTCGCCTTTCATGGGCCCCTACGCCATGTCGAAGCATGCGCTCGAAGCGATGTCGGAATCGCTCCGCCGGGAGCTTGCCGTCCACGGGATCGACGTCGTCATCATCGGACCCGGCGCAGTTCGCACGCCGATCTGGGCCAAGGCCGATGAAATGGACATAACACGCTATCAGAAGACCGAGTACGGACCGTTCCTCGATCGGTTGAAGCAATCGATGCAGGCGTTCGGGGAGCAAGGACTGGAGCCTGAGGCGATCGGCGATCTCGTTCGCGTTGCGCTCACCTCGAAGAATCCGAAGACGCGCTATGCAGCCTTGAAGAACAAGTTCGCCATGTGGACGCTGCCGAGCATTCTTCCGAAGCGAACCGTCGATAGGATCGTCGCCAAGCGCTTCGGCATGCCGGCCGGCGCAGCCCGCCATGGCTGACATTCGCGCGGTGATCTTTGATTTCGGCGGCGTGTTCACCACCTCGCCGATCGAGAATTTCGCCGTATTCGAGCGCGCGAACGGCCTGCCTGAGCGCTTCCTCGGCGAGGTCATCAAGACCAATCACCACACGAACTCTTTTGCTCGCTTTGAGCGCGCCGAGATCGATCTCGACCGGTTCGACCGCGAGTTCGCCGACGAGACCGGCGCCGCGGGATTTGAGGTCAGCGGCCGCGAGCTGGTCAGCCTCCTTGAAGTTCAACTGAAGCCGGACATGGCGCGAGCGCTTGAAAGAGTGATCGGCTCGGGACGAAAGACGGGCTGCATCACGAACAACATGCCGGCCAATGCGGGAACCGGGATGGTCGCCGCGGAGGCGCAAGGCGAAGTCGCGCGCCTGTTTGCGCTCTTCGATCACGTGATCCAGTCGTCAAAGGCGGGCGTGCGAAAGCCGGAACCCATAATCTACGAAATGATGTGCGAGGCTCTCGGCGTTGCGCCGACGCAATGCGTCTTCATTGACGATCTCGGCATCAATCTGAAACCGGCGAAGGCGATGGGCATGCACACGATCAAGGCGCCCTTCGGCGATGCAGCGCCGGCGATTGCGGAACTGTCCAGAATCCTCGGAGTCGAACTATGAGCAGAACAGCCGGTTGCGCCTGCGGCTTGAGCGTTTCGGTGGTTGGAGAGCCTGTTCGCGTCTCCGTCTGTCATTGTACGGACTGCAAGCGCCGAACGGGCAGCGCGTTTGGCGCACAAGCGCGCTTCGCCGACGCCGGTGTGACGATCTCGGGCGACGCGCGATGCTTTGAGCGCACTGCGGACTCGGGCGCGAAATACTTCCCTTCTGCAAGGCGCCTATTACGCGCTCTCGGCGATCCGGCCTGGACCAATTTTCCCGAAATGCCTGGTCGGCAAGGTTGTCCAGATTCCCTGCTTTGTCGTGCGTTTCTGCCGAAACCGCGCACACTTTTCGGAATCGCACTCTAAACTGTCCGCGAAAGGATCAGCTATGGCCCCCCGCAATCCGCAAAACCGTCTCGCGACGCATGAGGTGACCAACCAGCCCCCGCCGCTCGAAGACCGGAATCTCTTCGAGACCGACGCGGCGTTGAAGGGGGCCGTCGTGAAGTTCGGCGGCGCCAGCCATGTCGATGCTCTGTCCAAATTCGGGGCGCGTTGTGGGTCGGCGGAAGCGATCGAATGGGGCGTGCTCGCCAACCGGAATCCGCCGCAACTGAAAACGTTCGATCGCTACGGCCAGCGTCTCGACGAGGTCGAATATCACCCCGCCTATCATCACCTCCTCGAGCTTGGGCTCAAGGCCGGCGTCTCGGCCGGCGCCTGGCGCGCCAGCGAAGCAGGCCATGTGCTCCATTCCGCGCTCATGTTCCTCATGGGTCAGGCGGACGGGGGCGTCTGCTGCCCGATGTCGATGACCTATGCGGTCGTGCCGGCGCTGCGCGCCGAGCCCGCCGTCGCGGCGGAGTGGGAGCCGCGCGTGACGACGCCCGACTACGATCGACGGTTCATCCCCGCTTCGGAGAAACGCGCGGCGACCATCGGCATGGCGATGACCGAGAAGCAGGGCGGCTCCGACATTCGGGCCAATACGACGGTCGCGACGCCGATCGGCGGCGACGTGTACGAATTATCCGGACACAAATGGTTCTGCTCGGCGCCGATGTGCGACGCGTTCCTGACGCTCGCCCGCACGGACGCCGGGGTCACCTGTTTTCTGGTTCCGCGCTGGCGCCCTGACGGGACGCGAAACGCCTTCCACATCATGCGGCTCAAGGACAAGCTCGGCGACCGCTCGAACGCGTCTTCCGAAATCGAGTATCACGGCGCTTATGCGCGCCGCGTTGGCGAAGACGGCCGCGGCGTCAGGACGATCATCGACATGGTGCAGCACACGCGCCTTGATTGCATCGTCGGGTCCGCGGGCGGCATGCGCGCCGCCCTCGCTCAGGCTCTGTGGCACGCAGGCCATCGCACCGCCTTCCAGAAGAAGCTCATCGACCAGCCGGCGATGACCATGGTGCTTGCCGATCTGGCGCTCGAATCCGAGGCGGCGACGGCGCTCGCCTTCCGCGTCGCCCGCGCCTTCGACAAGGCGGCGGGCGATGAGCGCGAAGCCGCATTCGCCCGTCTGGCGACGCCGATCGCCAAATACTGGGTTTCAAAGCGCGCGCCGGGCGTCGCCTATGAGGCGCTTGAATGTCACGGCGGCGCAGGCTTCGTCGAGGAAGGCCCGATGCCGCGCATCTACCGTACCGCCCCATTGAACGCGATCTGGGAAGGCTCGGGCAATGTCATCGCACTCGACATCCTGCGCGCCATTCAGCGCGAGCCGGAGAGCCTTGCTGTCGTGCGCGCCGAGATCGGCGAAGCAAAGGGCGCCAATGCGCATCTCGACCGGCATCTGGCGCTGCTCGAAAAGTGGTTCGATCCGGGCGCGCTCAATGAGGGAACGGCGCGGGCCTTCGCTGAGGACATGGCCCTCGGGCTTGGAGCGGCCGCGCTCCTCAAAGCCGCGCCGGACTATGTCTTCGACGGGTTTTGCGCGGCGCGCCTCGACGCCGACCATCGCTCGCTCGCGTTTGGCGCGATCACAGGAAAAGTCGATGCCGCGAAGATCGTCGCGCGCTCGGCGATCGCCGCCTGACGGCGCTTTGGTTTGTCGCGCGTTTTGACCGGAATCCGCGCACGCTTTCGGAAACGCGCTCTCGGATCAGCCCGCAAAGAAAAACCGCCATGCTTTCGGCATAGCGGTTTCGGAAGAAATCAGGATGATCCCGGCGTTCAGCGCGGGCACTGCTCCAGCGTCAGGTCGAGGCTGTCCATAGTGAACAGAGTCGATTGCGCCTCGTCGGGCTGCGGCTCGGCCATGGTCAGTTCAAGCAGCAGCTCGCCGGAATCCCTGACGCTATTGAAGCGGCCCGTGGTCATGAACGAGACATTGTCTCCGTTCGCCATATCGACCAGCTGTTGCGTCTGGTCGCTGATGGCGAGAAACGCTTGGGTCTGTGCGCGGCTGGATACAAAGCCGCGCGCATCGACGGTCACATCAACCGGCCCGCCGACGATGCGGAGCGGAATCGCCAGGGGCAGGGCGTAGCCGCCGCCGCCGACGCCGCTGAGCGAGGCGTCGTCGAAGAGCACGGACGCCGTGCACTTGTCATCGGTGATCGCGACGCTCACGCCCGGAACCGCGGGACCGACTTCGAAAGCGGCTCTCGACACAACGGGCGCCGGATCGGGCGCGATAACAGGGACGGGCGCGGTGATGGGCGCAGGCGCGGGCGCGGCGATCGGCGCAGCGATGGGCGCAATCGGTGCAATTGGTTTCGGCGCCGCCGCCGGGGCTGGCGCCGGAGCCGACAACGGCGCGACGCCGGCTGCGCCAAGTTCCGCTTTCATGTCGGCCTGCGTCTGAACGCAGTCATTCTCGATGAACGCCACATCGTCGATCAGGAACCGGACGACTTTTTTCGGGTTCGTGAGCGACACGATGTTCACGTCCATGCGCGTAGCCTTCGCAGCGCCAAAGAAAGCGCCGGCCATCAAACGCCAGCGATAGGTGTCGTTCGTCCACTGGAACTGGTAGGCTGCGGCCTGCAGTTTCTTGCTGTCCGCATCATAGGGCTGGAGCCGGATTTCGTAACGCTCGCCCTCCTGGCCGCCCGTCGGATAGGCGGCGAGCGCGGCCGCGCATACGGGTTGGTCGAACGCGACCTTCAGCGGGCGGCCCCACTCCTCGCGATAGAGCGCCGCCATCTCGCCGCTGGGCGCGGCCATGTAGGTGCATTGGGTGTCGTAGCGGAAATAGAGCTGGCCCTTGCAGATCTGCCGCGACAGGCCGTTGCTGAATTTCACTTTCCGGTCGCCGACTTTTTCCTCGCCGATCTTCTCGCCGTGTTTGATCCGCGCGGCCTCGAAAGTCACGATCTGGAACGGCGGATCGAGCGCGGCCTCGGCCGCGTCGCCGATGCGCGCGAAAAGCTGCGTGTTGACTGCAGGATTTGAGTCCCCGTCCGGGTCCGGACCCTCGCCATTGGGCGCCAGCGCGAACGCTGCGCTTCCAAGGAGAACGGCGCTCGTCGCCGCCGTGAGAGAAGAAAGCGTCGTCAGTTTTTTCATACGAATCCCCAATCGGGGCCATCCTACACGGCGATTAACTATCCGCCAACAGCCTCAAAACGAGGAAAATCAGGGGGTTGCCCAGAGGCAACAAGGGGCGACAACCGGCGACAAGCGGTCCGCGGAGCAGGCCGTGGGCGGATTCCCTGACGCCAGTATGGGCGCCGGCCGAAAATGTCAGATAGGACTGATCGCGCCCCTTAGCTATTTGGGCAGTGCGCACAGCGGTCCTCCCGCAATGCGGCCGCCGTACGCTCGTTATGCAAAGGAATTGAACATGCTTCCAGCCGCTATCCGACGCATCCTGACCGATCGGAACCATGACGGCGCGGCGCGGGAGCTTCAAAGGAGCCTCGCGCCGGCCGCCGCTCTCATTGCATCGCTCTCGCTCACCGCCTGCGCTGCGGTTCCGGCCGGATCGCCGGAGGCCATCAAGGCGCATGTCGCCTATCTCGCCAGCGATGCGCTCGAGGGCCGCGAGCCCGGAACATCGGGATATGGGGAGGCTGCCGATTACGTGGTCGCGGCGTTTCGCAAGGCCGGCCTCAAGCCGGGCGCCGACGGCGCGTGGTTTCAGAATGTGCCGCTCGTCATGACCGAGCGCGAACTCGCGGGCGCCGAGTTCGAGATGATCGCGCCGTCGGGAGAACGGCGAAAGCTCGCCTATCTCGAAGACTATGTCGCCGGAAAACCGCTCGACCGGGAAGTCTTCGCGGTCGAGGGCGCGGCGGTGTTCGCAGGCTACG
This sequence comes from Parvularculaceae bacterium, assembly GCA_040081755.1. Classification (GTDB taxonomy): domain Bacteria; phylum Pseudomonadota; class Alphaproteobacteria; order Caulobacterales; family Parvularculaceae; genus Amphiplicatus. The sequence continues at coordinate 283 of JBEBFW010000022.1, read as the reverse complement.
GCGTCATCGACGCGGATACCGGTTATGACGACTACGGATCGATCGATGTCCGCGGCAAGATCGCCGTCGTCTTCAGCGGCGCGCCGAAATCGTTCGAGGGGGCGAAGCGCGCTTATCTCGGCGAGAGCGACTTCAAAAAGGCGAATGCGGCGGCGCGCGGCGCGATCGGCCTCATCACCCTCCCGACGCGGCAATCGGAAGCGACTTCGCCTTGGGAGCGCGCCGTCGAGCGCGCTCATTCTCCGGAGGCGGCGTATGTGGGGCCGAATGGGCTCGCGCATGT
>JBEBFW010000331.1:0-1753 GCA_040081755.1 Parvularculaceae bacterium | reverse complement strand
CCGCCGCAAGGCTCAACGCACCCAATCCAACCAGCATCATTTTCATATTCAAACCCTCCTGCATTCGCGGGGACCGAAATCCTGAAAACGCCACTGGCGGACCCGCTCGCCGTCCTTTCATGGGGTCAAGATCGGGTTCGGTCACGGCGATTTTTGGGCGAAAAAGGCGTCAATTAAGGCGGCGCTGCGGCGAAGCGTTGCTCCGCGGCGCAAGGGCGGTAAATTGCCCGCGATCCAAGTTCAACTAGGGAGAATCGCCATGGGCGCGACGAAGAGCAAGGCTATCTATCTGAAGTCCTATCCTTCCGGGCTGCCCGGCGCATCGCATTTCGAAACCAGGATCGTTGAAACGCCGGCGCCGCGCGAGGGCGAAATGTTGATGCGCACGGTGTGGATGTCGGTCGATCCTTATATGCGCGGCCGCATGCGCCCCGATGTCAAAAGCTACGTTCCGCCGTTCTCGCTCGATCAGCCGCTCGACGGCGGCGCCGTCAGCGAAGTCATGGAGTCGAAAAATACGGCCTACAAAAAGGGCGATTACGTCGTCGCGTTTCAAGGCGGCTGGAAAGAATACTGGATATCGAACGGCGACGGCCTCACCAAGGTCGATGCGGGCCTTGCGCCGCTGTCGGCTTATCTCGGCGTTCTCGGCATGCCGGGCCTCACCGCGTGGGCGGGACTAACGCAAATCCTTGAGCCGAAGCCGGGCGACACGGTTTTCGTTTCCGGCGCCGCCGGCGCCGTCGGATCGCTCGTGTGCCAGCTCGCGAAGATCAAAGGCGCGCGCGTCATTGCGTCCGCCGGATCGAAGGAAAAATGCGACTGGCTGCTCAAGGAATGTGGCGCCGATGTCGCGCTGAATTATCGCGACTACAAGAACGCGGCGGCGCTGTCAAAAGCGCTCGCCGAGGCGGCGCCCGACGGGATCAACTGCTATTTTGAGAATGTCGGCGGCATGCACCTTGAAGCCGCGCTCAACACTATCGCTTTCGGCGCGCGGATCGCGCTCTGCGGCATGATCTCGGTTTACAATAACGCGGAGCCAGAGCCGGGCCCGCCGAACCTCGCGTTCCTGATCGCGCGCAGCGCCAAAATGCAGGGCTTCATCGTTTCGATCTATCTGCACCTCGCCATGCAGTTCGCCTCCGAAGTCGCGCCGCTGCTCGCGCAAGGAAAGATCAAATTTCGCGAGTCCGTCTATGATGGCATCGCGGAAGCGCCGAACGCCTTCATCGGCCTCTTCCATGGCGAGAATTTCGGCAAGGCGGTTATCCGCGTCGGTCCGGACAGGGCGTGACGGGGGACGACCGTTCCACGCTCGAATTTAATTGATGAGGAGCCGCGTCGTCAGGCGGCGCGGTTTTGGCCTCTCCTCAGCAGGGCGATGCTGAAAATCAGGAGGGCGGCTGCAAGAAAACCGGTGGTCGCCAGCGAGCTTGAATGTGTCAGCATGCCGAGCGGGATGAGCGGGGCGATCCATACAAAAACTCCCGCAAGCTGTGTGAGGGGCGAAAGCTTTTTGCCGGCGCCCGCCAGCAGCAGCACTCCGGCGGCGATCATCGGCCAGTCATAGACCCAGAGCGAAGGCGCCGCGAGCGCGCTTGCGAGCAAGGTGAGACCCACAGCTTCGGCCGTGTCGATTTTCGGGGCCGACGCTTGCCCCGGCGGCGCGAGCGATCGGCGCGCCGCAAAGAAAACGGCGCCGCCGCAGAACGCGATCGCTGTCAATTGCGCGATATATGGGATGGCGCCC
>JBEBFW010000182.1:0-7048 GCA_040081755.1 Parvularculaceae bacterium | reverse complement strand
CTCGATGCCGTAGGCCCAGTGCAGTCCGGTGTTGAACCATTGCGGCGAATTCGGCGCGCCGATCTGCGCGGCGAGCATGAACTTCATCTCGTCGAGAAAGGCCGCGGCCGCCGCCTCGTCGGTGAAATAGCCGCCCTTCCAGCCCCAATAGCCCCAGGCCCCGGCGATGCGGTCGAAAATCTGGCGCGCGCTCGTCTCGCGCCCGAAGCGCTGCTCGGCGGGGCGCTTGGCGAGCGCCGCGACGTCGGGGATCGAGCGTTGCAGGAATTCCGGCACGCCTTTTTCGGCGACGCGCTTGGTCGCCGCCGGCACGCCGGCCCGGCGCATGTATTTTTGCGCGAGAATATCGACGGCCGTCTGGCTCCAGCCGTCGGGCGCCTCGATCTCGGTCGCCTCGAACAGGGTCTCGCCCGACGCCCCTTTGAGGACGCTCGCGGTCCGGCGAAACCGGAGGCCCTCATAAGGGGCGCCGGGCTTGCGGGCGTAATGGCGGTCGATGCGCATGGATCGCGATCCGTGATTCGGGTGCGAGGGGTCTATATGGTAGGCTTTCGGGGCGAACCGCTCAACCTCTCGTGCCTACGCACCACGTCGGCCAAGGGTGCGAAAGGCGCGCCGTTTCGAGCCCGGACCGGGTGGCGCGGGGCGGGCGCGGCGATTTTCGGGGGTCGGCGCGCTATGGTAGAAGCTGAGAGGGGAGCGGGAATGCGCGCGATAGTCGCCTGTCTGACTGTGATATGGGCGGCAGCCCTTTGTGCTTCGCCCGGCTTTGCGCAAGAGCAAACCAAAGTCTCCAACGTCCTCGCCCGGCCGCTCGCCGCGAGCGAGGCGCAGTTCATCGAGGCGGCGCTGCAGACGCCAGCGGCCGGCTCGTGCGACGTGCTCTCGCCCGATCCAGGATTCGTCGAGGAGATGCTGGTCCGCTTCGGTGCGAATGGCGCGAAGAGTTACGAGCGCCGCGTGGCGCTGGTTGTCGGCAACGGGGCCTATCGATCGATCGGGACGCTGACGAACCCGCCTAACGACGCGAAGTCGATGGCGAAAATGTTCCGCGCGCTCGGCTTCACCGTCTATCGCGCGGTCGATGCGACGGAAGCGGCGCTCGACGTCTGCTTCCTGAAGTTCAAGGGCGATCTTGAAGCGAGCGACGCCGCCGGCGCCAAGGCCGACATCGCGCTGTTCTTCTACGCCGGTCATGGCGTGCAGCTCACCTCGCAGGCGGACAACGAGAAACGCAATTACATGCTCTCGGTCGATGCGAAGGTCGATGCGGGCGGCAAGGCGAAAGGCTTCCGCCAGGTCGATGCAGTCTTGAACGAGATGCGCGCGCACTCGAAACAGGCTGTGTTCCTCTATGACGCCTGCCGCAATGCGCCCTATGGCGAAGGCGCCGTGAAGGAGGCGGACGGCGCGGCCGTGCGCCAGTTCGATGTCGAGGGCGCAGCCCCGATCGTCGCCGCAGAATCAGAGACAGCGAGCCAGGCCGGCCTCTTCATCGCCTACGCCACGTCTCCCGGCAAAACCGCCGATGACGCCTGGGGCGCAGGCTCCGGGCATTCTCCGTTCACGGAGGCTTTGCTGAAGAATTTGCCGGAGCCCGGGGTTGCGATCGGCGAGGCTCTGGTCGCCGCCCAGCTGGACGTAGCAAAGCTGACCGCGCCCCACGGGCAGGTCCCGTGGTCGACTTCCTCGTTGCAGACTCCATTGCACCTTATGGGCGAACTGAAGCGCGACCAGGTGTTGCCGAAGTCGGTTCTGCGCGCCGGTCAGGCCGAGAACGCCATGTCGCGCGGCCAGCGCGGCGAGGCGCTGGCGGCGGCGCTCAAGGGGATGCGCCGGGACTGGAGCAGCGGCGCAGCGGCGAAATCCGTTGCATCGGCGCGCATTGCGCTGGCCCGCGCCTATATGAGCGCCGATGTGCGCTTCGATCACAAGAACGAAATCGTGGACAGCGCGGCGTTCAGTCCGGACGGCAAACGGGTCGTCACCTCCTCAAACGGCGCCTTCGTCTGGGATGCGGCGACGGGGCGGCGCCTGTTCAAACTCGGAAGATACTCTTCCGAAGAGCGCGGGCGCTACGACGCGTCGGGAGAGCGCATCGTCACTGTCGCCCCCAGGAGCGTCACCTTGTGGAACGCCGCGACCGGCGCCGAGATCGTGCAGCTGACGGCGACCGACAGCCTCTACGACGTAGCGCTGAGCCCGGACGGCCAGCGCCTCGTCGCGGGCTCGAAAGGCGGCAAGGCGTTCGTCTTCGACCTCGAGACGCACAATGAAATCGCGCTGCTGACCGATCCTGCGGCGGCTCAGCCCTCTCCCGGAAACTCGCGCGCGGGCGAGGTCCGAAGCGTCGCCTTCAGCCCGGACGGCGCGCGCATCGTGACGGCGTCAGACAACAGCGCGAAGATCTTCGACGCGGCGACGGGGGCGCTGTTGCATCGGCTCGAACATGGCGTGCGCGTCAACAGCGCGCGTTTCAGTCCGGCGCTCGGTCGCAACGAAATCGTGACGGCTTCCAACGACGGCGTGGTGGGGATCTGGAACGTCGGAACAGGCGCGGTGCGCTGTCCGCTCACCGGTCATGCTCGCGACGTGCTCAGCGCCGCGTTCAGCGCCGATGGCGCGCGCATTGTCACGGCCGGCGCGGATGATGCGGCGGCGGTCTGGGACGCGGCGAGTTGTGCGCTCATGTACCCGTTGAACGGACATCAATCGCGCATCGAAACGGCTGAATTCAGCAAAGACGGCAAGAAAATCGTGACATCGTCCTGGGACGGAACGGCGCGCATTTTCCTTGCGCCGACCGGGAAGGAGTTCCTGCCATTGCCGGTTCAGTCGCCGCTGAGGGTCGTCGCGTTCAGCCCGGACGGCGAACGCGTACTGACGGCGTCGCGGGACGGAACCGTCAAGGTCTCGGACGCTGCATCCGGCGCGCCGCTATTCGAGTTCAACCATGGGTCGAGAATTCAAAGAGCGGGCTATAGTCCCGATGGGAAGAGGATTGTGACGTCGTCCGATGACGGGCCGACCAAGGTATGGGACGCGGCGAGCGGCGTCGATGTCTCCGCCGAAGCGGCTCTGCCGGATGCGGCGGCGCACGCGGCCTACAGCCTCGACCGGTCCGTGCTGGCAAGCGCGGTCGCGAACGCCGTCTACGTTCGAAAGGGGGCCGGCGCGCCGACCCCTCTCGTCGTCTACGATGAAGGCGATGACGTTCTGGCGCTGGCGCTCAGCCATGACGGAGAGCGCGTCGCCATCGGGCGCCTCGACTGCGCCGAGTTGTGGAGTGTCGGTACAAAGAAGAAATTGCATGAAATGAAGCACGGCCTGTGGGTGAACAGCGTCGCCTTCAGCCGCGACCCCAAAGGCGCGCGCCTCGTCACCGGTTCGGAGGACAAGCTGGCGAAGGTCTGGGATAGCGCTACGGGCGAGGAACTGGCCAGGCTCGAGGGGCATATCGGGATTGTCGAAACGGCGCAGTTCAACGCAGACGGCGCGCTCGTCCTGACGACGGCCGACGGCAATGCGGGAGAAGTCGGCGCCGCGCTTTGGGACGCCGAAACAGGCGCCTGGATCGTCTTTCAGCAGGGCGTCGAAGCGCTCGATCTCAGCCCCGACGGCAAGCGGCTCGCCACCGCCTACACGGGCCAGCCAAACGGGTTCGTCCAGGACTTCGACCTGCCTTACGGACCGAAACTGTTCAACGCCGCCTATGCTCTCTTGACGGACGATCTTCGCGCCGAAATCGAGCGCGAGCGCATCCGCTATTGGGAAGTCGATCCGGCGTTGCTGGAGTGAGCAGATGGAGGTTGGGTGGTCGGAATGTTGGGTTGGCGATGGGACGGCGAGGAGCGATTGAGAGATGAATGCGAACGGGCGTATGTTGTGCACAACGTGCGAAGCGGGGAGAGATACATGATCGAAAGAAACAACAGTGGAGCGATGCGCGGTGTCGCCCGACCGGGATTGCGTCTTGCGCCGGCCGTCATTGCGGCCGCGCTGATGCTCGGCGCCTGCACCAATGTCTACAAATCGCAGGACATGATGTCGGGGACGACGGATTCGCAAGGCGTCATCTACGCCTTGCCGACGACCTGGCTCGAGATTTCAGGGAGCGTCGTCGAGCGCGAGGCGCCCAAGGGCGGGCCCTATCAGCGCATCGCCGTCGCCGAGAAAGTGCTGCCCGACGCGAGCCACGTCTACTCGCTCGATCATGCGGCTTCGGCTTTCGCCGCCGACGAGATCACCATCGACGTCGGCGTCGATCAGCTCCTCGACAAGGTGCACACCAAGACCAAAGATGTGACCGACGAGATCATCATCTCGCTCGCCAAGTCGATCGCCGGGGTCGCGACGTTCTCGATTCCAAAGTCCGCGCCTGGCTTTGAAATGGGCGGCGGCTGCGAGGCCCCTCCGGCTGGCGCCTGGACCTACACGATCGACCCCTACAACCGTGACACCTGGCCCGACTGGCTGAAAAAGGGCGCGAAATGCCTCGCGCTGACGCCGATCGCCTCGGCGGGCGTGACCTTCGCCGACAGGAAGAGCGCGGAGGATTGTTCGAAGGGCATCTGCCATCGCGCGCCCGTGCCAACTCGCGTCGAGTTCGACCTCGGTCCCGCCGGTCGCCACGAAGTCATCGCCGGGCTTCTCAACAAGGCGCCGATTCTCTCTTTCGACATCGACCGCACCATGTTCATCGAGAAGAAGATGAACCTGACCTTCGACCACGGCGTCATCAGCAAGGTGGAGATCGATCGCCCGAGTCCGGCGCTCGCCGCGGCCTCGTTGCCGCTCGACGTCGTCAAGGCGCTCCTGTCGGCGCCAACCGAGCTGTTCAAGCTGCGCGTCGATTATTCGACGCAAGCGGCGAGCGACGCCAAGAAGGAGCAGGAGGCGCTTGAGGCGCAAGAGGCTCTCGCGAAATATCTCGCCGACCAGAGACGCGCCGAGCCCAAGGATTGATGGTGGACGAAACCGGGTCATTCGAGTGCGCCGGTTCGGCGAGGGAGTCGGCGGCGACGCAGTCGGGCGGTGCGGCCTGTGCGGGGGATGACCAGGCGCGATGGACCGGTCGCCCCGCATCGGTCATAAATCCGGCCGAACGGACGGTGTTTTGATGCTCTCCCAACTCTTCACCTGGTGGAATTCGTCGACCTTCGGAACCTCGCTGACCTTGTGGCGGCGGAGCGCGCGTCTCGTTGGCAAGGACGAGCAGGGGAACCGCTATTTCGAGGAGGAGAAGGCGAGCGGCCCGCACGGCATGAAACGGCGCTGGGTCGTCTATCACGGGATCGCCGAGGCCTCTCGCGTGCCGCCGGATTGGCACGGCTGGATCCATCACACCTTCGCCGACCCGCCGACGATCGCGCCCTTGCGCCGGCGCGTGTGGGAGAAGGAGCACCTCCCCAACATGACCGGCACGCCGCTCGCCTATCATCCGCCGGGGAGCCTCGTGCGCCATTCGGGCGCGCCGGTCGATCAGGGCTACGAAGCCTGGACCCCGGAGAACCTTTGACCATGTCGAAAGCCGGCATATTCGAAACGATTGTCGGAGCGCTCGTCATCCTCGTCGCCGGCGCCTTCCTCCTCTACGCCTATGGGGTCAGCGGGAAGGCCTCGCGCGGGGCCTATGACCTCTCGGCTGTGTTCGGCCGGGTGGACGGCGTCAATGTGGGGTCGCAGGTTCGGATCGCCGGGGTGAAGGTCGGCACGGTCTCGGCTCATGCGCTCGATCAGGCGACCTACGAGGCGCGGGTCGCCCTCCGGATCGAAAAAGGGGTTAAAATCCCCGAGGATTCGATCGCCAAGGTGGTCTCGGACGGCCTTTTGGGCGGCGCCTATATCTCGATTGAGCCGGGCGCCTCTGATAGCATGCTCGCCGACGGGGGCGCGATCACCCAGACGCAAGGGTCGGTCGATCTCCTCGGGCTTGCGGTGCAGGCCTTCACGTCGAACGCGCAAAAGGACGGCGGCTCCGCGCCGGAGGTTCAGTAGGTTCATCATGGTACGGACGATATTTCTCTCTTCCGCCGCCGCGCTCATCGCCGCGATCGCCGTCGCGCAGGAGCCGGACGCGGCGCCCGAGGCGGCCGCCGCTCCCGTCGCGCTCCAGAACCCTCCGCCAGCCGACGACGCGCACGGCGCCGGCGCGGCGCCCGCCGTGGCGGGCGTCGATGAGCTCGACGCGCTCAATCAGGGGGCGGAGGAAGAATATCCGGACATCGAGGAAGAGCCCGTGAGGAAGCCCGTCTCGGTCACCGTGCGCGCGCTCGACAAGATCACCGCGCGCTACAAGGATCTGACCGCCGGCATCGGCGAGACGATGAAATTCGGCTCGCTCGAAATCACGCCGCGCTATTGCGACAAGCGCCCGCCCGAGGATTTCCCCGAGACGACGGCGTTTCTCGAAGTCTTCGATCGCGACGCCTCGGGGGCGAGGGCCGCCGCGTCGGTCGAGGTTCGAGACATCGATGCGAAGGCGGTTGACGCAAAGGGCGCCGCCGCGCCGGCGACAACGATGGAATCCGGTTTGCCGAGCGCGCTCGATCCGGACCGCATTTTCGCCGGCTGGATGTTCGCCTCGACCCCGGCGCTCAATCCGCTCGAGCACCCCGTCTATGACGTCTGGGTGATCGACTGCAAGACGCAAGCCGTGTCCAACTGAAGCGGCGACTTCAGGAAGTCCGCGGGCTTCCTGACATGGGCCTCGAGCAGCTTCTGATAATCCGCATCCGTCATTTCGGCGACGCCGAACTGGGCGAGATGGTCGGTGTGGAACTGCGTATCGAGCACCCTGAAGCCTCCGTGCTTCAGCCGCGCAATGAGATGGACGAGCGCCGCCTTGCTGGCGTTGGTGCGCCGCGAAAACATGCTCTCGCCGCAGAAGATCTCGCCGACCGCAACGCCGTAAATCCCGCCGACGAGCGAGGCTCCCTCATAGCACTCGACGCTGTGCGCGAAGCCGAGGCGGCGGAGTTCGACGAAGACCTCGTGAATCGGGTCGTTGATCCAGGTTTCCTCGCGTCCCGGCGCGGACGCCGCACAG
>JBEBFW010000021.1:0-24602 GCA_040081755.1 Parvularculaceae bacterium | reverse complement strand
TGTCGAGCGAGAAAATCCGGACGCCGTAATCGAAATAGGCGCGGCGGATCTGCATCTCATCGTCCGACTGACCGTTACGGGCGACTATGCCCAGCACAAGCTCTCGGGCAAGTTCGGCGCAGCCGGCTCGCAGGCCGTGATGCTGCTCCGCGAGGCGCGTGCGCTGGCGGCTGAACTCGGCGTCAGCTTCCATGTCGGCTCGCAGTGCATGCGGCCCGAGGCTTATCGCGTCGCGATGGCGACGGTCGGCGACATCATTCGCCAGGCGGGCGTCACGGTCGATATCGTCGATGTCGGCGGCGGCTTCCCGGCGGCCTATCCGGGCCTCACCCCGCCCCCGCTCGAAACCTATATCGCCGAGATCGTGCAGTCCTTCGAAGGCATGCCGGTCCTCGAGAACGCGGACCTCTGGTGCGAGCCCGGCCGGGCGCTGTGCGCCGAGGCCGGCAGCCACATCCTGCGCGTCGAACTCAGGAAGGGCGACGCGCTCTACCTCAACGACGGCGGCTACGGCGCCCTCTTCGACGCCGCGCATGACGGCCTCGTCTATCCGACGAAGCTGCTGCGCGCGAAGGGAGGCCCGCGCCGTCCGCTGAAGGCGTTCAAGCTTTACGGACCGACCTGCGATTCGATCGATTCGATGGCGGGTCCGTTCTTCCTGCCCTCGGACGTGTCGGAGGGCGACTATATCGAGTTCGGCCTCACCGGCGCCTATGGCGCGGCGCTGGCGACGCGCTTCAACGGCTTCGGCGACTATATCGACGCCGTCGTCGAGGACGCTCCCATGACTTCGATGTACGGCCTCGCTCCGGCGGCGAAGCGCGAGAACAACGTCGTCGCCATGGCGAAGGCGAAATAATCGTCCGTTTGCGAATGATGGGGCGCGCCGCAGTGGCGCGCCTCGTTTCGTTTATGCAGGACCGGCGGCCATGAAGCTCATCGCCATCGCCGACATTCCGCCAACGCCCTGGAAGAACGGGGGCGGCGTCACCCGCGAAATCGCTGTGCGCGCCGATGAGAAGGGGTTCATCTGGCGCCTCTCCGTCGCCGATGTCGGACGCAACGGACCGTTTTCGATGTTTCCGGGCCTCTTGCGAATCCTGACCGTCATCGCCGGCGACGGATTGCGTCTGCGCCACGCCGGCGGGGTCCTCGAGGCCAATCGCGGCAATCCCGTCAGCTTCGACGGCGACACGCCGATCGATTGCGAACTCGTCTCGGGCCCCGTTCGCGATTTCAATCTGATCTACGATCCGAAGCGCGCCGCGATGTCGGTCGAACGGCTGGAGGCGGGAACACATCGTGTCTTGCGCGGCCGACCGCTCGGGCTGTTGCCCGTCGGCGCGCCCTGCGAGGCATCGGGCGCCGTCGTCCCGGCGGGGTCATTCCTCCTGTTCGGTGAGACCAACGCCGCATCCACGATTTCCGTGGAGACCGGCGGCGTCGCCGTTCTTTTATCCGTCGATGGATATTCAGGCGGCTGAGAGAAGCGCGCCGATCGCTTTGCGATAAGCTGCAAGGATCTGCTCGTGCGCCCGGTGCCGGCCCTCCCGCACCATATGGCGTCCGCCGGACCAGACGTCCGTCACCACGTCGTCGCCTGCGGCGAAACAAAGCCCGTCGAGAATCTGCGATTCCTTCAGCGCGCACAGCGACGGCGCCTCGCTGTCGATGGCGAGAAGGTCTGCGAGGCGCCCTGGCTCGATCACGCCAGCGTCGCGGCCGAGCGATCTCGCGCCGCCCGTCGCGGCGGCGGGATAGAGCGTCTCGCCGACGCTCGCCCCGTTGATCGAAAGCACGTTGCGTTTGAGATCCCGAAGGCGCTGCGAGTATTCGAGCGTGCGCAGCTCCTCGGTCAGGGAGATGCGCACATTGCTGTCGGACCCGAGCCCGAATGCGCCGCCGCTTTCAAGATAGATCGCGCCATTGAAGGCGCCGTCGCCGAGATTGGCTTCCGTGATCGGGCAGAGGCCCACAACGGCACCGGCTGCGGCGAGCGCGAGGGTCTCGCCTTCCGTCATGTGCGTGGCGTGAACGAGCGTCCAGCGTGTCCCAACGGCTGCGTTGTCGAGGAGCCAGCGCACGGGACGCGCGCCGAGCCAGGCCTCGACATCGGCGACTTCTTTCGGCTGCTCCGCGATATGAACATGCACCGGACCCTCCGGATGCGCCGAAACGACGCGCCGGAGATCGTCAGGGCACGTCGCTCTCAAGGAATGCGGCGCAATCCCCACCGAAACATCGGGGCCGGCGCGCGTCGCCTTGGCCCTCGCGTCCGCCACGAGCCGGCCGAAGCGATCGACATCGTTGGCGAAGCGCAACTGCTCCGCCGCGAGAGGCTTCTTTCCTGCTCCGCCATAGGTGTAGAGGACAGGCAGAAGCGTCAATCCGATCCCGGCGGCCGAGGCGGCGGCGAAGATGCGCTGGCTCAGCTCATCGAGCGCCGCATAAGGCGCGCCTCCGGGCTGATGATGCAGGTAGTGGAACTCGCCGACGCTGGCGTAGCCGGCCTCCAGCATCTCCATGAAGACCAGCGCCGCGATCGCCTCGACCTGCTCCGGCGTGATCGCGTTCGCGAACCGGTACATCAGCGCGCGCCAGGTCCAGAACGAATCCTCCGCCGATGACCGGTATTCGGTCATGCCCGCCATGGCGCGCTGAAAGGAATGGCTGTGAACATTGGCGAGCGCCGGCAGCAGCGTATCGACGTTGACGGCGCCCTCGGCCGGCGTCGCATTCGCCTCGACCGACGCAATCTTGCCATCGCGCAGCGATACGCTGACGCCGGACGCCCACCCTTTGGGCAGCCTCGCGCGGCGGGCGAAGATGTGCGTCACGGTCCTCATTTCTGCACACCGCCTGCGCCGAGCGAACGGGCGATTTCCGAAAGCGCGCCGAGAATGTCGCCAAGCACGCTGCGCAGAGCCCGCGCGCGCGACGCGTCATAGTCGAAGGGCGGTCCCTCCGAGGCGAGATAGGCGGACTGCGCGATCTCCATCTGGATCGCATGCACTCCCGCCGCCGGGTCGCCGTAGCGCCGCGTCGTCCAGCCGCCCTTGAAGCGGCCGTTCACCACATGGCTGAAGCGCGACCGCGCCGCGATGTCGCGCGCCGCGCGCTCCACACGTAAGTCGCAGGACTTACCGTCATAGGTGCCGATGTTGAGGTCGGGCAGCTCGCCCTCGAAGAGATTTGGAATGCGCGACCTGATCGAGTGGCAGTCATAGAGGATTGCGACGCCGCACAGCGCCCGCGCGCGCGCAATCTCCGCCGCGAGCGCCTCGTGATAGGGCTGGTGAAATTCGGCAAGGCGCCGGGCGATCCCGGTCTCGTCGGGCTCGCGCCCAGCCTCCCAGATCGGCGCGCCGTCGAAATTCGTCAGCGGAACGAGCCCGGTCGTGTTCTGCCCGGGGTAGAGCGAGGCGCCGGACGGGTCGCGGTTGGCGTCGATCACGTATCGGTGAAACGTTGCGCGGACGATGGTCGCGTCGGGCAGGAGCCCATCGTAGAGAGCGTCGATGCGCCAGTCGGCGTCGCGCAGCGTCCGTCCCTCCGCGTTGAGGCGCGCCTCGATCTCCCCCGGCACATGCGTTCCACCGTGCGGCATGCCGAGGATGAGAGGCCCCGCGCCGCGTACTACCTCAACCGGTTCCATTTCGCGCCGCGTCATCGCGCCTCCAGAGGGCCAGAACGGCATAGCCTCGTCCGGGCCCGCCCGCAAAGGAACGACGAGGCGCCGGATTTAGGCCCAAATCTTCCCTCCAAATCGAAAGCGGGGCATGATCCGCGCGATCGGGCGCGGCTCGCCAGAGGGTTCATCGATGCCTCTATCGACGACAATACCCCGAAGGCCCCTGTTCGCGGCGGAAAGCCTCAAGAGATTTGTCCCGGATCTGCGCGACGCCCGCTATTTCCAGATGTTCGGCCAAGCGCTCATTCTGGCGATTGGACTTTTCGCGCGGGAATTCCAGATTTCGGCGCTGCAGATGGCGGCTGTCGCCGCGACCTGCCTCGCCGCGCAGTGGTTCGGGTCTTTTCTCAACGCGATCCGTTTCGACTGGAAGAGCGCCGCGATCACCGCGCTGTCGCTGTCGCTGCTGCTGCGATCCGACCAGCTTTGGCCGCTGATGGCCGCCGCCGCCATCGGGATCGGCTCGAAATTCGCGATCCGCCGCCAGGGCGGCCATATCTTCAATCCGGCCAATCTCGGGATCGTCGTCATGCTGCTCGCCACCGATGTCGTCTGGACCTCGACCGGCGAATGGGGGTCGGCGCTCTGGTATGCGGCGCTGATCGCCGCGCTCGGCGCGCTTTCGACCTGGCGCGCCCGCCGTCTCGACGTGCCGTTGGTCTTCCTCGGCGTTTACGGCGGTCTTCTGCTGGTGAGGGCGCTCTATCTTGGCGACCCGCTGGCGATCCCGGCTCTGCGCCTCACCAACGCCGCGCTCATCCTTTTCGCGTTCTTCATGATCTCCGATCCGAAGACGACGCCAGAAGATCCGCGACGGCGCGCGCTTTTCGTGGCGCTCGCCGCCGCGCTCGCCTATGTGATGCAGTTCCATTTCTTCAATTCGGACGGCATATTCATCGCGCCGTTCATCGTCGCGCTTGTCGCGCTCGCCATTCCGCAAAAGAATGGCGCCGATCGGTTCGAGTGGGGCGCCCCGCCCCGGTTTTGGTTTCGGACGCCCGTCCGCGCGCCCGCGGAATAACCGGTTTCAAGGAGAGACGAGATGCATGGCAAACTGAAGAAATCGCTGCTGGCCGCCGGCGCGGCGATCGCCGCTGTCGGACTTTCCGGCGGCGCTGTCGCCTTCTGCGGATTTTTCGTCGCCAAGGCCGACACCAAGCTTTTCAACAAGGCCTCAAAGGTCGTCATCATGCGCGACGAGGACCGCACGGTCCTCACCATCGCCAACGACTATCAGGGCGAGTTGAAGGAGTTCGCGATGGTGGTGCCCGTGCCGGTAGTGCTGGAGGAGGGGCAGATTCACGTCGCGGAGAACGCGCTCCTCGATCACCTCGACGCCTACACCTCGCCCCGGCTCGTCGAGTATTTCGACGAGGATCCGTGCAATGTGCGCATGTACGACAAAATGGCCGCGCCGACCGCCTCCGCGAACGGCGCCGCCGAAAGCGCGAGGCGAGGCGCCGACAGCCTCGGCGTCACCATCGAGGCGCAGTACACGGTCGGCGAATATGACATCCTCATTCTCTCCGCCAAGGAATCCGGCGGGCTCGCCGCGTGGTTGAAGGCGAACGGCTACAAGATCCCCGACGGCGCCGAGGCGACGCTGAACAGCTATCTGAAGCAGGGCACGAAGTTCTTCGTCGCCAAGGTCAATCTCGACGAGCAGGCGAAGACGGGGCGCAAATACCTCCGCCCCCTGCAGATGGCGTTCGAATCGCCGCGATTCATGCTCCCGATCCGGCTCGGCACCGTGAACGCCGACGGCAAGCAGGAGCTCTTCATCTTCACGCTGACCAAAACGGGCCGCGTCGAGGCGACCAACTACCGGACCGTCAATCTTCCCTCGGATGAGTCCGTGCCGCTTTTCGTCAAGGACGAATTCGGCGACTTCTACAAGGCGATGTTCGAGAAGAGCACGAAGCGCGAAAGCGAGAACGCGGTCTTTCTCGAATACGCCTGGGACATGAACTGGTGCGACCCTTGCGCCGCCGATCCCCTGTCGAATGACGAATTGCGCGAGCTCGGCGTCTATTGGCTCGACGGCGGCGGCGGCGACTGGAGCCGCAAGCCCGGCCCGCCGATCCGCCCGGCGCCGCAGCCCATGCCCCAGTCGGCCGACGTCTTCGTGACGCGCCTGCATGTGAGCTACGACGCCGCGCATTTCCCCGAAGACTTGATGTTCAAGGAGACGGGCGAGCGCTCGAATTTCCAGGGCCGCTATGTCATGCGTCACCCCTACGCGGGCGAGGCCGAATGCGACGCAGGCGAAGAATATCGCGCCTCCCTCCCCGACCGCTACGAGAAGGAAGCGCAGACCCTCGCCAACATGACCGGCTGGGACGTCAACCAGATACGCGACAAGATGAAGAAGCAGGGCCAGGACTTCACGCCGCCGAAGAAAAAGACCTGGTGGGAGCGCCTCTGGGACGACGACGGCGACGACAAGGGCGCCGAGTAGGGGCGCCGAGTAGGCAAGAATGACGGCGGCTGAGATCCGGGCGCTCGCCGAGAGCATTGTCGCGCTCGGAACCGCGCGCGGACTGAAAGTGGCGACGGCTGAATCCTGCACCGGCGGCATGATCGCCGCGGCGCTCACCGACATCGCCGGCTCGTCGGCCGTGTTCGACCGCGGCTTCGTCACCTATTCAAACGAGGCCAAGACCGAGCTTCTCGGCGTGCCGGCGGCGCTTGTTGAACGCCATGGCGCGGTCAGTCAGGAGGTTGCAGGCGCCATGGCGGAAGGCGCCCTTGGCCTCAGCCGCGCCGACGTCGCTGTCTCGGTCACCGGCATTGCGGGCCCCTCGGGCGGGAGCGCGGAAAAGCCCGTGGGCCTCGTCTGGTTCGGCCTCGCAGCGCGCGGGATGGCGACGCGCACAGAACGGCGCGAGTTTTCCGGGCGATCGCGCGCGCTGGTGCGGACGCGTTCCGTGGAGACGGCGCTCATGCTGATCGAGAACGCGCTGAGGCGCGAGTAGGGTCAGGCCCCGTACACGTCATGCGCACGGACGACGAAGGCGTCCGACATCCGCGCGAAGATGCGCTCGAAGGCGCCGCGGGCGGCGGCCTGCAGCAGGAGGCTGCGGAACTCGAAATCGATGGTGAAGTCGATCTCGGACCCGTCCCCGGACCCCTTTGGCAAATCGTGAAACCGCCAGTGATTGGCGAGCCGCCGAAACGGGCCTTCGACATAGTCGACGTCGATGCGGAGCGCCGACCGGTCGAGCCGCACGCGGCTTCTGAAACGCTCGCGAAAGGCGGCGTAGGAGACAATCATGTCGGCCTCAAGCTCGCCCGGTGGGCGCCGCGACGTCACTCGGAGGGCGACGCAATGCGGCAGGAATTCCGGATATTTCTCGACATCGGCGACGAGATCGAACATCTCGACGGCCGAATAAGGCACGATCGTCTGTGTGCGGCGCGACGTCACTGCGAAGGGCGCTTGGCCTTGCGGGCATAGCCGTCGAAGAGGTCGAGCATGCGCTCGCGCCACGCCGCGACTGGCGGCGGGGCTTCGTAAAAGTCCTTCGCTGTCGCCGTGCGCTGCCACATGAGGGGTCCCATGACCGCATAGTCGCAAAGGTTTGGCGTCAGCCCGCCGAGAAATCTGTGGTTCGACAGGGGCGCGGCGAGGACGCCGAGCGCCGCCTCGACATTCTCCCTGATGCGCGGCGTCGCCGCCAGCTCTTCGAGGGTCCGGCCGAAACGCGCCTCGCGCGTCTTGCGGAAATACGCCCGGTCTTCCGCCGCCGCGAGATCGTGGAGACGCAGCATCAGGGCCGGCGCGAGCGCCGGATAAAGCGAGGCGGCGAGCCAGGCGGAATAGAATTCGTAGGCGGCGCGCTCGGCCTTCGTCGCAGTCAATGGGTTTTCCGGATGCTTCTTGTCGAGCCACAAGGTGATGACCGGACTGTCCTTCACCATCTCGCCGTCATCGACGAGAACGGGAACCTTGCCGTAGTCCGGGTCCGGATATTTCGACTTGTCGGCGAAGGGCACAGGGAAAGTTTCGAACGCCAGCCCCTTGTGCAGCAGGGCGAATTTCACGATCCAGCAATAGGCGCTCGGCCGGAGCGCCGCATCGCCAAGCGCGAGATCGTAAAGGAGCCGCGTCATGCGTGCGCTCGATCCTTCAGGCGGCCATCACGGCGCGTTTCACCGACAATGGCAGCTCGATCGAACGAAAGAACTTCTTGGGATAAAGATAAGAGTCGCCGGATTCGTCGATGATCCGGACCAGACTCTTCGTTTCCGCGGCCGGGTCGAACAGAGCGACATAGATCTTCCGCTTCGCCAGCGAGGCCGGATAATCGCCGTTATCGACGCACACCATCAATTGCTTCGCCTGTGTCCTCGCCATACCCGTTCGCGCCTAAAGCGTCTCCTTGATCTTGACTTCCTTGCGGCCGATCCCCGCCGCTTCATACCAGTGTAGCTCAGCCAGACATGCAGAACCATCCGCAAGTCTGATCACCCTTGCGTTTGCGCCATCGCGCCGAACCGTAAGTCTTTCGAAGTCGCGCAATTTCACGAATGCGCGAACCCACAGCAATTGTTTCGATATCGGAAATCTCGCCGACGATCTCGAAGTGCATTGCCGATACTTACGAGATTCGCTCGCCGCGAGCCTTGCGGAGCCGCGCGAAATCCTCATCCGCGTGGTAGCTCGATCGCGTCAGCGGGGTCGCCGAGACCATGAGGAACCCCTTGGCGCGCGCAATCGTCTCCAGCGCCTTGAATTCCTCCGGCGGCACGAAGCGATCGACCGGCGCGTGCTTGCGCGTCGGCTGCAGATACTGGCCGATGGTGAGGAAATCGACGTCGGCGGCGCGCATGTCGTCCATCACCTGCATGACTTCCTGCCGCGTCTCGCCGAGGCCGACCATGAGGCCGGATTTGGTGAAGATCGACGGGTCGCGCTCCCTCACCTTCTCAAGGAGCCGCAGCGAGTTGAAATAGCGGGCGCCGGGACGAATGGAGAGATAGAGCCGCGGCACTGTCTCGAGATTGTGGTTGAAGACGTCGGGCCTCGCGTCGATGACGATTTCGGGCGCGCCGTCCTTGCGCAGAAAATCCGGGGTGAGAATTTCGATCGTCGTTTTCGGGGCCGCCGAACGGATGGCGGCGATCGTCCGCGCGAAGTGTTCGGCGCCGCCGTCGGCGAGATCGTCGCGATCGACGGATGTGATGACGACATGCGCAAGGCCCATCTCGACGACCGCTTCGGCGACACGAGAGGGCTCGCTCTCATCGAGCGCGCCGGGCAGACCGGTCTTCACATTGCAGAAGGCGCAGGCCCTCGTGCAGGTGTCGCCCATGATCATGAAGGTCGCATGCGACTTCTGCCAGCACTCGCCGATGTTGGGGCAAGCCGCTTCCTCGCACACGGTGTGCAGCTTCTTCTCGCGCACGATGGCGCGCGTCGCCATGTAGCCGGCCGAGGTCGGCGCCTTCACCCGAATCCAGTCGGGCTTGCGCGCAAGAGGGGTCTCCTCGCGGCCGGCTTTTTC
The DNA here is from genome assembly GCA_040081755.1 of Parvularculaceae bacterium. Taxonomy (GTDB): domain Bacteria; phylum Pseudomonadota; class Alphaproteobacteria; order Caulobacterales; family Parvularculaceae; genus Amphiplicatus. The sequence continues at coordinate 15,404 of JBEBFW010000021.1, read as the reverse complement.
CGGGTGCCGAGGGCCTTTTGCCGTGTTGTCGATGAGCGTCGCCATGCCGCCGATGGTCTAGCAGCGCCCGGCCCCGATTGGTAGCGGCCGGCGGCCAAGCGTCCGGCTGGCGTACCCTTAAACCAGCCGGTTGACCGTATCGACCGCTTCATCGAACGGTCGATGGATGATGGCGCCGTCGAGCGGCTCGCCGAGCGCGACGTTGATCGCCTCCCAGGCGTCGATAGACTTGACGCGGTAGGGCGCCGCCGCCTGCGGGAGTTTCGAGCCCTCCGCGGTGAATTTCACCAGCTCGCGCGAAATCGGCAGGCGCAGCCAGCGCCACACGCGGCGCTGCAGATCGCCGCTCTGGTAGAGGACCCAGCGCGGATCGTCGGCGTTTTTCTCGATCGCGAAAAACAGCGTGCGGAAGTCGCCGGCGTCGGCGAGCGCGAGGACGCCGTTCTCGTGCTCGATGAAGCGCGGCGGCTGCGCCATATTCAAGAAGCTCGCTTCACCGAAGCCGCAGCGCAAATCGGCGATCGCCTTGCGCTTGGCGATCGCCCGCGTCTCGAAATCGGCGCGCAGGCCCGGCCACATCTGCCGCCCGACAAGCGTGAGGCCGAGCGCAGCAGTCGCAAAATACGCGCATCCGGCCTGCAGCATGGCGACGGCGCCCGCAGCCTGATAGACGAGCGACAAGACCAGCGGCGCGCTCAGCGCGAAGGTCGCGGCGAGCGGCCGGCGAAACCCGATCAGGTCCTCGCGGGCGAACTCCATCACATTATCGACGAAGTCCGAAGCGGTCTTCAGTCTCGCTTCAACGGCGGCCGGCAATTCGACTCGGGCGGTGCTGAGCATCGTCGCGATCCTCGGTGAATTCCGGCGCGATCCTGCCGGTGAGCGTTTGCGCGCGCGTTAACATGGCGGTGACAATTCGCATCGGGATCGATTTGCGGCGCTGAATAATCAGTAGGCTGCATTAGTCGGAAGTTTTCGACAAATGCGAGCTGTTGCGCCGCAGCACGAAACGCTCCGGCTGCTTGCGCGCCCGCTTCGCGTTTTCGGCTCATTGGCGCAAGATTCAGCGGCGCGAACGGCTCGGGCGGCGGAAATTGACTTTCCCCGCAGCGCGACAATCTGCTAAGGCGGGCGCAAAATTCCCAAGGGAGGACTTGAATGCGCGTCGGTGTGCCGAAAGAGATCAAGAACAACGAGTTTCGCGTCGGCCTCGTCCCGGGGAGCGTGCGCGAATATGCGGCGCACGGTCACCAGGTGCTGGTCGAGACCGGCGCCGGCGTCGGCATCAAGGCATCCGACAAAGACTATGAGGCGGCGGGCGCCAAGATCGCGCCGGACGCCGCGGCCGTCTTCAAGAACTCGGAGATGATCGTTAAGGTGAAGGAGCCGCAGCCGTCGGAATACGCGCAGCTGCGCGACGGGCAGATCCTCTACACCTATCTCCATCTCGCGCCCGATCCCGAGCAGACGCGCGGCCTCTTGAAATCCGGCGTCACGGGCGTCGCCTACGAAACCGTGACCGACGATCGCGGCGGCTTGCCGCTATTGGCGCCGATGAGCGAGGTCGCTGGACGTCTCGCGATCCAGGCCGCCGCCTACGCGCTGACCGCGCCGCAAGGCGGGCGCGGCCTCCTCATGGGCGGCGTGCCGGGCGTGTTGCCTGCCAAGGTCCTCGTCATCGGAGGCGGCGTCGTCGGCCTCCACTCGGCGAAGATGGCGGCAGGGCTCGGCGCGGATGTGACCATCCTCGACCGGAGCTTGCGCCGCCTCGCCGAACTCGACGATATCTTCGGCGGCCGCGTGAAGACGCGCTTCTCGACCTTTGACGCGCTCGATGAGGAGACTGACCAGGCCGACGTCGTCATCGGGGCCGTACTCATTCCGGGCGCGAGTGCGCCCAAGCTCGTTACGCGGGAAATGCTCAAAGGCATGAAGCAGGGCGCGGTGCTGGTCGATGTCTCGATCGACCAGGGCGGCTGCTTTGAAACCTCAAAGCCCACCACCCACGCCGAACCGACCTATACGGTCGACGGCGTCGTCCATTACTGCGTCGCCAACATGCCGGGAGCGGTGCCCCTGACCTCGAGCCACGCGCTCAACAACGCCACTCTCGGCTACGGCCTGCAACTCGCCGACAAGGGTCTCAAAGCCCTCAAAGACAACAAGCACTTGCGCCACGGCCTCAACGTGCACCGCGGCAAAGTCACCCACGAAGCAGTCGCCAAGGCGCTCGGCCACGATTATGTCCCCGCCGAGACGGCCTTGAATTGAGACTGTCGGCTGCCGACATATCCGGCGGGCTTTCAACCAGATGTGATCCGTTGGACGCTACAGATGTAGCAAGACGGCATTGCGCCGGCTGGCGTTATGTGGGATTGGAGCCCGCTGGGAGAGCTTTATGCAACGCTTTTTGATCGCGTCGGCCGCAGTCGCGCTGGCAGCCTCGGCGGCCCAGGCTGCGCCATTCCATAGCTCGCGAGTATCGAGCGAGCCGGTTTCGAAATCGGAGACGGAATCGTCCTCAATCCTCTCCATGATCCGCACCGCCATCATCGCCAAGCTCAACGGCAAGGCGACGGCGCCAGTCGCTAAGTCGAAGCGGCCGCAGCCCGCCGAAGGCGAAGCCGAGTGCGAGGCTTCCAAGAAGGCCGAGGAAGAAAAGCAGGCTGAAGCCAAGCCTGGCATCCAGGGCGGACCGGAGCCGATGTATCTCGCCTTCTAGACGTCATCCCTAAACCTTGGGCGATTTCTTTTCGGATTCCCCCACCGGGGCGGCATGCTTTACCACAACCACCTTGGGGCACAAATCCAGCGTCTCATTCGTCGGGTCTGGTTCAAATTCGATTAGTCCGTCGCGCTCGATGAGGGCGTGCGCCGTTGACGCTTGCACAGTAGCCGCACAAGCGGGCGTCGAATGGACACCGATGTGCGTGCGTCAATCGAGACAATTGTGTTCAGCGGATAGCGCGCGCGTCGTCAAATTTGATCGGTGGCTTCCTTCGGCCTATCGAGCGCTGCAGCCTCCGGCAGAAAGAGAATCTGACGAAGGCTGGCGGCCCGCGGCGCCAACGCAGCAGACGTGGCCCCTCATGCGGGCTCTGACTCCGCCGCATCGACGATCTGAAACTGTGCGGCCGCGCCGCCGCGAAAATCATCGGCCCTGATTTTACCCGCCACATGAAAACGCCGGCCCGATTTCAGCACGTCAGTGAGCTTCTGATCGCATCGGAAGGCGATCGCGCGAACCTGCTCCCCGATTGCGGAGACGAGCGTGCAAGCGAGATGGTCCTTTCCGACCGCCTTGACGCCCGACGCGCGCATATCGAGCAGCGCAAAGCAGGGTTCGGGATTGCCACGGCCGAACGGCCCTGCTCGTTCGATGAGCGCCGAGAAGCGTTGCGTCACGGCGCTCGCGGCGGCGACGGCGTCGATGTCGAGACGACGCGCCGCGAGCGCGGCGGTCACCGACGTTTCGAGACGACGCTCCAGATACTCAGCAAGCTGATCTATTTTCGCCGCGCTGACCGTCAGCCCGGCCGCCATCGCGTGGCCTCCGCCGGCCTCGATCAGTCCCTCTGCCCGCGCCGCATTGACCGCTGCGCCGAGATCGACGCCCTCGATCGACCGGCCCGACCCCTTGCCGACGCCGTTCTCAGTCGCAATGACGACGGCGGGACGGTCGAGCGCTTCCTTCAACCGACCAGCGACAATGCCGATCACGCCCTGGTGCCAACCTTCACCCGAAACGACGACGACGCTTTCCTGACTCTTGATTGCCTTCGCGAGCGCCGCATCGAAGACTTCGCGTTCGATCTCCTGACGCTCGGCGTTCATGCGGTGTAGCTGATCGGCGAGCGCCTCTTGTCGCGCGTCGTCGCGTGTAGTCAGGAGTTCGAGCGCAAGGCGGGCGTGACCGATGCGCCCTGCCGCATTGATGCGCGGCCCAAGCAGGAATCCAAGATGGTAGGTCGAGGGCGCCCCCTTGACGCCGCAGCGTTCCGCCAGCGCCGCCAGTCCAGCATTCGTCCGGGCGCCGAGCACCTTGAGGCCCTGCGCGACGATCGCCCGGGCGAGACCTTTGAGCTCCATGACGTCGCAGACGAGGCCGAGCGCGGCGAGGTCGAGAAGCCGCCTCAGATCCGGTTCCGTGCGCTCGGCGAACCAGCCGTCCTGGCGAAGGCGCCGGTTGAGGGCGACGAGCGCCATGAAGGCGACGCTGGCGGCGGACAGGTTGGCGAGACCTGAGACGTCGTCCAAACGGTTCGGATTGACGACAGCGACCGCGCCGGCCGGGGGCGGCCCGGCCATCAGATGGTGATCAAGCACAACGATATCGAGCCCGTCGCGCGCCGCCTCCTCGATCACACTGTGCGCCGCGGCGCCGCAATCGACGGTCACGATCAGACGCGCGCCCTCGCGCGCCAACGAGCGAAACGCCTCGATATTCGGACCGTATCCTTCCGCTATGCGGTCAGGAAGATAGACGCTGACTGGCACGCCGATCTGGTCGAAGTAGATTTTCAGCATCGCAGCGGCGGTCGTTCCGTCCACATCATAGTCGCCGAAGACACCGATGCGCTCGCCTTCATGAACCGCGCGCGCCATGCGTTCCGCGGCGCGCTCCATGTCCTGGAGCACGAATGGATCGGGCATCTCGGTGCGCAACGAGGGATTTAGGTGCCGAAGCGCGCCCTCCGCCTTCACGCCGCGCGCGGCGAGCACGCGCGCCGCCGGCAGATCGATTTCAGCGATCTGCGCGATCGCCAGCGCCTCGCGGGCGTCGACGGGCCTCAGCCGCCACGGTTTGCCGGACGCCGTTGCGCCCATCGCCGGCAAGGGCAAGCGCCATTCGGCCTCAGCCTCGGCGAGAGTGGGCAGTGCAAGAGCGGTCATGCGCTGAGGTGACGGTGATTCGCGGCGGCTACAGGCAGAGCCTTTCCCCACCTGCGCGAGGCGGACGCTACACCTCCTCGGACTGGCTCGACCCTTTGATCAGTAAGGATTGCGCACGCCAGGTTCGTCGCCCGGGAAGTCTTTGGTGTTTCGCGTGACCATCAGCATGCCGTTCGCTTGCGCGGACGCCCAGATGACCGCGTCCGGCAATTTCATCTTGTGGGAACGGCGAAGTTCGACGGCCTTGGCGCCGACGGATGCGTCGAGCCCGATGAGATGAAATCTTGAAAGGAAGTCGCGCGTCGGGCCTTCGAGGACGCCTGAGGCGCCGACCATTACTTCGATCCAGGTAATGATGCTGATCGCCTTATCCTTGTACCGCGCGAATTCGTCCCGCGCCTGCGCAACCGCGTTCAGGTAGTCGATCACGATGTTGGTATCGAAAAGCGCCTTCACCATTCGGCGCGGATTCTTTGCTGGTAGGCCAGCCCGTCAATCTTGCTCTTGCCCCAAAGGCCGAAAGCCTCGGATTCGGCGCCCTTGCGGCTTGCTTCGATAAATTTTGCGACTGCCTCCCTGATGAGGGCCGCGCGCGAGCGCCTCGCCTCGGCGCCGAGGCGGTCAAGCTCGCGGATCAGCTTCTCGTCGATATCGATGAGAGTGCGCATATATGATATCAATATCATATATCATTCTAAGATGTCAATCGCCGGAGGCCACGGCCGACTGCGCCACGGCTATTCCGCCGCCTGCGCCGGCGCCTTTGGCTGGGTGAGGAACCCGCCTGACTGGCGGGCCCAGAGTTCGGCGTAGAGGCCGCCGGCCCGCACCAGTTCGCCATGGGCGCCGGCTTCGATGATGCCGCCTTCGTCGAGCACGATCAGCCGGTCAAGCTGCGAAATGGTGGACAGGCGGTGCGCGATGGCGATGACCGTCTTGCCTCGCATCAGCTGGAAGAGATTCTCCTGAATCGCCGCCTCGATCTCCGAATCGAGTGCGGAGGTCGCCTCGTCGAGCACAAGGATCGGCGCGTCCTTGAGGAATATGCGCGCGATGGCGATGCGCTGGCGCTGGCCGCCGGAAAGCTTGACGCCGCGCTCCCCGACATGCGCGTCGAAACCCTTGCGGCCCTTCTGATCCTCGAGCTTCAGAATGAAATCGAGCGCGTTGGCGCGGCGCGCCGCCTCGACGATCTCCGCATCGCTTGCCGCCAGCTTGCCATAGGCGATGTTCTCACGAATGGAACGGTGCATGAGCGACGTGTCCTGCGTCACGACGCCGATCCGTCCGCGCAAGGATTCTTGCGTCACTCTCGATATGTCTTCCCCGTCGATGAGGATGCGGCCCCCTTCGACGTCGTAGAAACGCAGGAGGAGATTGACGAGGGTCGACTTGCCGGCGCCCGATCGCCCCACGAGGCCGATCTTCTCTCCAGGCGCGACTTTGAGCGAGAACTCCTCGATAAGACCCTCTTCGCGGCCATAATGGAATTTCACGCGATCGAACTCGATGCCACCCTTCGTGCAGGTCAGCGCCCTCGCCTCCGGCGCATCGAGAACGTCCGTCGGCCTGGTCATGGTGCCCATGCCGTCATAGACGGTGCCTATATTCTCAAAGAGTCCGGAAACCTCCCACATGATCCATTGCGACATGCCGTTGATGCGCAAGGTGAGCGCTATTCCGGTCGCGATGGCGCCGATCGTAATCTGCCCGCCGACCCACAGAGCGATCGAAAGGCCGGCGATGACGAAAACGACGATGCTGTTATTGATATAGTTGGCGACTTCGAACTGCGTGACGAGCCTCATCTGCGGGTGCACGGTTTTCAGAAACTCGTCCATGCTCTCGCGCGCATACCCGGCCTCGCGTCCGCCATGAGCGAAGAGCTTCACGGTCGCGATGTTGGTGTAGCTGTCGACGATGCGACCCGTCATGGCGGCGCGGGCGTCTGCCTGCTTCTCGGAAACGCTCCGCAGTTTCGGAATGAAATATCGCAGGATCAGCACATAAACGGCGAGCCAGACGATGAGCGGCAGCGCAAGGCGCCAGTCGGCCGCGATAATGAGGCCGATCATCGCCGTAAAATAGACCGCGACATAGACGAAGACGTCGAGAATCTTCATGACGGTTTCGCGTACCGCGAGCGAGGTCTGCATCACCTTCGCCGCGACGCGCCCGGCGAACTCGTTGGCGAAGAAGCCGAGACTCTGGCCGAGTAGGTGGCTATGCATGCGCCAGCGCGCGCTCATCGGCAGATTGCCGAGGAGCGCCTGGTGAATGATCAGCGAGCGGAACAGCACGGCGGCCGGCAGGCCGATGAGGATGAGCGCGCCCATGGCGATCAGCGCGCCTTGCTCCTGACTGAGGAAGTTCTCGCGATCCGCCGCCGACAGCCAATCGACGATGCGCCCTAGAAACCCGAACAGCAGCACCTCGCCGACCGAGATCAGCGCGGTGAATACGGACATCAGGACCAACAAGGGCGCGGCATCCTTGACGTAGTGCCAGCAGAATTGGACGAGGGGCTTCGGCGGCGGACCCTGTCTGGCCTCCGGGAACGGATCGATCCTCTTTTCAAAATACGAGAACATGACACGTCAGCTTGCGTTGGGAGCAGCCGACATGAAGTTTCAACCGCAGCTTTGCAAGCGTCGGGAGGCCTCTAGGAGGAGATATATTGTTTCAGGGCCTGCGCCTCGTGCTCGATTTCCTCGATCTTGCGCTTGACCACATCGCCGATCGAGACAAGCCCCATCAGCTTGCCGCCATTGACCACCGGCAAGTGGCGCACGCGGCGGTTTGTCATGATATTCATGAGTTCATCGACCGAGTCGTCCGGCTTGCAGGTATGCGGATTTTTGGACATGCAGTGCTTGACCTGGGCCGAGAGTACGGCCGGGCCCTTCTCTTTCAGATGCCGGACGATGTCCCGTTCCGACAGGATGCCCGCCACCTTGCCGGCGGCGTCCTTCACGACCACCGCGCCGATGTTTTTGTCAGTCAGCAGGGAGACCGCCTTTTCGACCGGGTCCGTGTCGGTGACGGCATAGACCTCGGCGCCCTTGGACTGCAGGATATTGACGACTTTCATCGCGCTCCTCCGAAGCCCCGCTGGGGGGAGCTTGGGGCAATAGCCGGCGGGCCGCAAGAGACCGCGTCTTATCGCGCTGCAGCACGGGCGAAAAACGGAAAGGCAAGGAGCCCGAAAAGATATCCGCCGACGTGAGCTTCCCAGGCGATCTTCGGAAAACCGAATAGTTGCGGCAAGAAACCGATGGCGAGGTTGAGCCCGATATTGATGATCGTCATTCTGACGAGAAAGGGGTCGCTCAGCGAAACGATCGGCGCGGACGAGACGCCGCGCACCATTTCTCGACCCTTCCAGAAGCGCATGAGGGCGCCGAGGAGCCCGAAGATGGCGCCGGAGGCGCCGACGGCCGGCGTAACGCTGTTCAGGTTGAATGCGACGAACAGGGCCCCGCCGGCGACGCCGCTGAGGATGAACAATGCCAGAAACAGCAACACCGCCCGCGCGCCGCCCCATTTGTAGTCACCAGCGCCAAGGCGTCGCGCGACGGCCGCGCCAAGCGGCAGGAGCCAGGCGACATTGAGGACCAGGTGAACAAGGTTGGCGTGCAAAAGCATGTGCGTCGCAAGAGGCAGCAGCGCCCCGGGGCGTCCGCTCGCGAGCCCCTGCTGCAACGCCCGCGGAGAGAGGCCGAGCCGCCATTCAATGAGCATCGCCGTCGTTTGCAGCGCCAGCATCAGCAGAAAGTGCATGGCGACCAGAACGCCGGCCGTCGCAACGACGATCAGCGGCGCGGCGAGCGTCGGTCCAGGCGGCGTCTTTGTCCCGATTTCGGACGGATGGCGGTCGATCGTCAGGTTCCTTGACTGCCGCGAACTTGGTTCGGACGCGTCATATGGCGTTGCTCGCAGCCGGCCGCAAACCTTTCTTCACCTTGGCGAGCTAAGACGAGGGCGATACCCGTCCTGGCGGCGTTAACGAGCGATCAACCATGGCCGAAACGAAACAACAGGCGCCCGGCATCTCGGCGGACATCATCGAGCGTCGCCGCCACGCCCGCGTGGATCTGCCCTTGAAGGCGCGCTTCCTCGGTCTCAGCGGCGAGGAGCGCCCCTGCGTCGTCACCAATGTGTCGGCCGGCGGCGCTCTTCTTAGAGCGACTGCTCCGCCGCGCGAGGGTGAGGACGTCGTTCTCTATATCGATGAGGTCGGCCGCTTCGAGGGCAGGGTCATCCGCTCCGTCGGCAGTGAATTCGCGGTAGATTATCGTGGCCGGCGCTCCAAATCCAAGCGGACGGCGGATGCGCTCACGGTCATGCTCCACAATCGGGCGACCGGCTCGGACCGGCGCGCCGCGCCCCGCATCAAGACCGAGGCGCGCGCCATCGTGCGCCTCGAGAACGGCGAAATGCAGCCCTGCTCAATTCTGGACATCTCACTCACCGGCGCGTCGATCGAGATCGATCCGAAACCAGCCCTCGGCGCGGTCATCACGCTCGGGAAAATGACCGCCAAGGTGGTGCGCCGGCATGACAAGGGCGTCGGCGTGGTCTTCTCGGGCCCCGCACGAAAAATGGAAGATGCGATCAATGAGTCCGCCGCGGGAGCGGACTCCTTTCAACCTGTTCGGCCGGCCGCGTCTGGCTCGAACCTTGCTTCGCCTTTCGGAAAGAAAGTCTGGTCCTTCGAGGACTAGACGAGCGGGATTGGCGACATGCTTGCTGCTGACAACTGGTGCGTGAAAGTCGAGGACAGGGTCTACGGTCCCTACTCCTCCCAGCAACTGCGGAAGTTCGCCCATGAGGGGCGCTTCGCGGCTGGCTCCATGGTGGCGCCCGCGGGAAGCCGCACGTTCAAACCGGCTCGCCAGGAACCCGTTTTCGCATCTTTCTTCGGAGAAGACTGCAAGCCGGCGCCGACCCGCAATTTCGGCAAGCGCGCCGACGTCGAAACGGCGGAAGAGCCAAAGACCGAGAAGTCAGGCGTCGCTCGCCGGGCGCCGGACGCTGAACCGGCCGTCGCCAATTTCGTCCTTGTGTTCGATGTCGTGAGTTCCGCCGCCTCGCGCGCCGAGACGGCGATCCAGAGTCTGGGGCCAGCATTCCGGCTCGGCGAAAATGTGTGGACCGTCGCTTGCGAGATGACGGCTCTCGGAATCAGAAACGCCATCGCGCCTTACCTGATGCCGCGCGACTCTATCCTTGTGGTCGATGCGACCCGCGGCCGGACCTCCTGGCAGAACTTCTCGCCGGAAATCCACGCCAAACTCGCCGCCGCATGGTCAGGCGGGCGCCAGTAGCCTGGCGTCAACGAACCGTCACAAAAAAAAACTCCTCGCCCGCACGTGCCGAATCCCCGCAGCCTGCGCTCCATATCCTGAGTTGCGCTCTGGCGGGGCGAATGGTCGATTGCGGTCTGACGAGAGTTCTCGGCGCCTCAAGCGCCCTCAAGCGCTTTCGGCCGCAGCTCTCATCCGATCCCACCGCCGATGATCGTCGCGGATTCATTTCCAGTAGTAGAGGAGACGGATGATGGCGAAACGCTCCGCGCGACGCAGGATCGCGCGCGATCCAAACGCAATCGGCCGATATGACGGCGACAATGTGCGCCGGCTGTTCGACGACGGGCCGGCAGGGCGACCGGAGCGCAAAGGCCAGCACCGCGAGTGGTCGCCGGTCGATGAAGAAGAGCCACGGGAGCAAAAGTACCGAAAGACCATCCGCCCGCAGAACGACGCGCAAGCGCGATTCCTCGCCGTCATGGACGAAGCCGCGCTCGTCTTCGCGCTCGGCGCAGCCGGCACCGGCAAGACCTATCTCGCGATCGCCAAGGCGGTCGAGGCGCTGGAAGCCGGGCGCGTGCGCCGCATCGTCTTGTCCCGCCCCGCGGTCGAAGCCGGCGAGAGCCTCGGATTCCTGCCCGGCGACATGCAGGAGAAGCTGTCGCCCTATTTGCGTCCGCTTTACGACGCGCTCTGCGACCGTCTCTCCTCACGCCGCCTCAAGGCCTTGACCGCCGAAGGCGTTATCGAGATCGCGCCGATCGCCTATATGCGGGGCAGGACGCTCAACAGCGCCTTCATCGTCATCGACGAAGCGCAGAATTGCACCTACGGCCAGCTCAAGATGCTGCTGACGCGGCTCGGCTGGCATTCCTCGATGGTGGTCACGGGCGATCCAGCGCAGACAGACCTTCTCCCCGGCATGTCGGGCCTTGAGGACGCCGCCTCTCGGCTTGAGAAGCTCGCGAATGTCGGCGTCATCCGCTTCACGCGTTCGGACGTCGTCCGCCACCCGCTGGTCGCCGAGATGATCGACGCGCTCTAACTCACAAGACCGGTCTTGCGATCATCAGCCAGATGACCGCAAGCACCGCAAAGAACGCCGGAAAGCCGAAAGCGAACCAGCGCCGGTAGAGGCGGTGATATTCCTCCGGCAGCGGCGCGCCGGCGTGCGCCGCGGCAAGCGCAAGGTCGCGCATTCTTTTTTGCATGAAGACGACCGGAATCCAGAAGGCGCCCGTCAATACGTAGAGCCCGAGGGACAGAAGGATCCACGGCTCAGTGAGGCGCCAGCCAATCAAATGCGCGAGAAAGGCGCCCGTGACCGGCTGAACAAGGACGGCCGAAGCTGTGAAAATCCAGTCGGCGGTAACGACGGTCGAAAGGACGTGGGCGATTGCGGCGGCGTCCCTGGTTCGGTGCGCCATGATCATGAAGAAGGCGATGCCGGCGCCGGTGCCGAGCAGAACCGTCGCACCGACGACATGCAGCCAGCGCACGATATGAACCAGTTCCATCAGCGCTCTCCGATGAGGAGCGCCGCGACGACGCCGAGCGCCATCGCAGGGAGAACCTTCACATAGACGCCGAGCGGATCGAGCCACAGCGCGGGTTCGATCAGCGTGCCAGCGATAAGATAGACCGCCGCGACGGCGATCGACAGGAGCACCGCCGGTCTTGAGGTCTTGCGGACGAGCACGGCGGCGCCGACGCCCAGGTCGAGGAACGACGCGCTGGCGACAAGCGCCTTGGCGCCTGCGCCACCGACAGCCGCCTCAAGATGCGCCGACGCCTCCGTCAGCTTCAAGAGGCCGATCGCGCCGGACGCGATCCAATAGAGACCAAGGGTGACGATGACCAAGGGGAGCGCAAGCTGCGCGCGTGCATAATGCCGCTCCTGCGCGGTCGCCGGATTGGCGTGCAGGAATTCGTCAAGCGATGCATTCGCGCGGCCCCCTGCCCCGCGCCACGGCGCCGGATCGCCAAGCACATTCTCCGACATCACCTTCATCGCCGTCGAGCGCAGCGGCGAGCGCCAGCCAAGGGCGCCCGCCATGTCGGCGGCAAGGGCGATCGGCGCCGCGGCGAATGCCGGAATCTCGAAAGCCAGCACCGGCGCTCTGAAGCCGAGCCAGACTCGCATCTTCGAAACGATATCTTTCAACCTGTGCGCCTCATCCTCGATGAGATCATAGTCCGCGCGCGAAGGGATGTCGTTCGCGAGCGCACGCCGCACGGCGTCCGCCACATCGTCGATTGAGACCGTCTGGATACGAGCGTCCGCGTGCGTGAGAACCTGAACGAGCGGCATGGCGGCGAGCATGCGCAAGAGCGCCGTTCCGCCATAGGCGTTGCGCCCGATCACCAGTCCCGGCTTGAAGATGATCCATTGCAATGCGCTCGCCCGGAGCGCGGAGTCGCCTCGCGCCTTGCTGCGCAAAAACTCGGTCGATGCGTCCGCGCGCGCGCCCGGGGCGGATATTTGAATGAAGCGTCGAACGCCCGCGCGTTCGGCCGCCGCAATCAGCGCGGCGACACCGTCGTCATGTACGCCCTTCAGCCGGTCGCGCGCGCCGTCCTGTAGCGCGCCCGCGGCGTTAACGATTACGGTAACGCCTTCGAGATGCTGCATCCAGGCTTCCGTGCGCACAAGTTTCGAAATGTCTGCGCCGATCCATTTGACGCCGCGAACGATCCGACGGCCAAGCGCAGCGTCGCGTCCGAGGCCGACAACCTCATGCCCGTCGGCGATCAAGGCGCGCGCGATCTCCGCGCCGATGAAGCCGTAGCCGCCGAGAATGAGAATGCGCATCTGCGCTGGCTGCGCGTCCCGCATCAGCGCGAGTCCTTTTTGCGTGGTCGAAGAACGCAGTGCGCCGGGTGCGCGGTTTTCCCCCCCGCTCCCGCCATTCGAATCGGGAGAGCGCAGATAACGGCGGCGCAAAGTTCACTGCTACTCAATGAGCGTGCGCTCCGCCTCGCCGGTCGGGTGAACGCGAAAGACGACAGCCCTCGCGCCGTTCGCGCCGCCGCGCGGGGAATGCGCCTTGCCCTTGCGGATGACGAAGCTCTCGCCGGATTTGAGGACGACGTCCGGCGAGCCGTCCTCGACGTGGATCGCCTCGCCCGCAACGACGTAGACGAACTCCTCACCCGGATGCGTGTGCTTCGGCACGCTCTTCCCCGCCGGAATGACGACATCCGAAATGACGACGGAGAATCCTTGCGCCGACTCGAGGGCGGCGACGAGCACCTCGTTCGAACCGGGCGGGCGCCCGGGCAGACTGCTTTCGACGCCGGGCTTCAAAAACCATCCGCTCGTTGCCCCGATCGCCAGTCCGACCGCGAGAGCGGCTGTAAACCCTCTGAAACCCATGGCAATCTCCTGTGATCAGCGCCAATCTGCACGCGGCTTCGCCTATCGTTGGCGTCAACGGGCCGCGCGCCGACAGCGCCTTGGCGGCAAGAGACGGAGAGAAGCATGCCTTGCGGAGTTGTGAAATGGTACAACCAGCAGAAGGGATACGGCTTCATTCAGCCCGATGACGGAGGAGCGGACTTGTTCGTTCACGCCGCTGAGGTTGAAGCGGCCGGTCTCGAAACGCTCCTGGACGGCGCGCGCGTATGCTACGAAATCAAGACGGCGCACGGCAGGAAAGCTGCGACCAAGCTGAGGGTGCAGAAAGACTTCTGGGGCCCGATTTTCCGCAATCTGTTTCGCCGCTCCCCAACTAAGCTCTCCTGAACCGTCGCTGTCAGACCGGCAGGCACTCGGCGTGAATCGGATTGCCGACCACCTGGCTCTGTAGCCAGTCATCCACGGCAGCCTCGCAGTCGGCGCGATCCTCGAACTCTCCGATGATCTCCGCCTGCCCCTGCGGCGTCGGGTTGAGCCAGCCTTTTGCGACCCAGCGTTCCGCGTCGCCGCCATCCGAGGCGCAGGCGCCAAGTAGCGTCACAAGACCGGCCAAGACCCTATGCGCCGATGCCTTCATGCTTATCTCCCGCAGGTTATCCCAGCGGAGCAGACCACGCCCTAGTTGAACCTGACAACCGGCGCTTCGTCCACGGCGCCGTTGCAATTGTCGTCGAGACTGTTGGCGATCTCAAATTGTCCAGGGTGGGTCAGCGGGTCTGCGTCGTTGCAATCCCGGCCAGACACGCTCGTGGCGTCCGGCTGAAAGCAGGCCTGAACGCCGGCGTTCAGATCGCCGAACCCGTCGCCGTCGATGTCGGCGAAAAACAGGCGCCTTACTCCCTCATCAACCAAGCCGTCGCAATTGTCATCGACGCCGTTGCACTGTTCCCGCTGGTGCGGACTCTGCGACCAGACGGCATCATTGCAATCCAGACCGCATAGCCATGAACGGCGTTCCGGGTCCCAATTGCAGGCTTGGGAGTCCGTATAGCCGTCGGCATCGCGGTCTAGCGTCCCGTAAGTGAACGGATTGCAATCCTCATCCCGATCGTTGGGGTCGGCGACTTCGGGCGCACCGGGACGGCGCAAGCGGTCATTGTCGTCGCAATCGATGCCGCCGCTTTCGATGGACGCAACGCCGTCGCCATCGCAATCGACCTCGGCCTCGGCGCAGTTGTCCCTTGGACGCGAGACCGGCGGCGGCGGCCGACTGCTCGACGGCGGCACGATCGCCGGCGCCGGACCCGGCGTCGCCGGCGCCCCGATTACGACGCCGACACCGAGTGCAAAAGCCAGCATCGCAAGGGCGGCAAAGCCAAACATTCCCGCGCGCATCTCTCCCCCTCTCGAACCCCAAGTGGTTCGACTAAGTGAGTACACCGTTAGACGATTTCGCAAGCGGCGGGAATCAGCTGCCTAACCGGTTCAGCCTTGCAAGGATAAACTGCTTCCGCTTCGACGCGCATTTCGCAATGCAGCAAGCACGGATGAATCGAAACCCGGCGCGGAAAACCATGCTTGATGCTCAACAAGGAAAACCCGGCGCGGAAGACCGCGCCGGGTTCGTTCTTGCCGCTGTTCTGCAGCTGGCTTGTTCCTTGAGGCCCCCAAGAGACAAGGCGTTTACGCGCCTACGCATCCCTTGAGACTTTGCAGCGGCGTTAAAGCTGCTGCGAGCGCGGCGCCAAAACCTCGGCGCCGGAAGCGGCTTACATCGCCGCCTTGCGCTTGGCCTTCCGGCGCTTCTTCGTGGCTTTGCGCGGCGCTGCCTTGCGCTTCGCTGC
>JBEBFW010000181.1:0-7087 GCA_040081755.1 Parvularculaceae bacterium | reverse complement strand
GGCCGTCTTCAGCGCCCGATAATTGAATGTCGCGCGAGACTCCTTGGACCTCGCCGCCCAAATGAGCGTCTCGTGGGCGTTGGCGAGGCGGGTCCCGCGAAAGTTCGGCATCGGATTAGCCTTGACCCAGATGACGTCGTTCAGGATCCAGAACCCGAGGTCCTGCAGGATACTCCCGACGCGGAATATGTTGTGATACGAGCCGATCACCCAGAGCGCGCCGTCAGGCTTCAGGATACGGCGCGCTTGGCTGAGCCAGTCTCTCGTGAAGCGGTCGTAGGCGGCGAAATCTGCGAACTTGTCCCAGTCGTCGTCAACGCCGTCCACGCGTGAATTGTCAGGACGGGTGAGGTCGCCGCCAAGCTGGAGATTGTAGGGCGGGTCGGCGAATACGAGGTCAATCGAGCATGCGGGGAGATTGCGCATGATCTCGATCGAGTCTCCCTTGAGAATCCTGTCGAGCATCGGCGCGATGTCGGCGCCCGCGCGCAAGGATTTGATCTTCGTCGCCATGCAAGGCCCCCTGGAACAAGGGGCGCAATCTGAGTCTTCGGGAGTCCGGCGTCAATCTCCAACTCCAAAAAATTCGTAGGCGGAAACAATGCGTTAAGAGAGATTAACGTCGAATGGCAAGCAGGGAGAGTCCGCATACAACATATTGTGGATCGGCGAGAAGGAGCGCCGATGATGGGGTGTCACGCCGAAGCGCGCGAGGGCGTCGCGGTGTTCATCGACTCCGTAGCCCTTGTTCTTGTCCCAGGCGTATTGCGGATAGTCGCGTGCGAGTTCGCTCATCATTCTGTCGCGCGTGGTCTTGGCGATGATCGAGGCCGCCGCGATCGACAGCGATTTGGCGTCGCCGCCGATGACGGTGTAGGCGCGGCAGCGCAGCTTCGGTTTGATGTTGCCATCGACGATGGCGACGGCGGGCCGGGCCGGCAGGCCCGCCGCCGCCCGCGACATGGCGAGGAGGCTCGCCTGAAGGATGTTGATGCGATCGATTTCCTCGACAGTGGCGATCCCGACCCCGATCTGGGCGCAAGTCCACAGCGCCGCTGCGAGTTCCTTGCGTCGCTTCTCAGAGAGCTTCTTGGAGTCCCTCAGACCTTCAGGCGCAGTCGCCGGATCCAGAATGACAGCGGCCGCGACCACCGGCCCCGCCCAGGGGCCGCGACCCGCCTCGTCGATGCCCGCGACCGCGCCCTTGAATCCGGCCTCGATTTCGTATGTCGGAACCTCTGTCACGATCGCTCCTCCGGGCTTAAGAGAACGCCCGATTCGGAGCGCCAGCGAAGCGCTGAACTATTTGCGCTTCTGCGCCTCTTCGAAGGCGGCGAGCTGGTCGGGTGTTGGTTGCACCTGGTGGCGCGCTTTCCACTCGGCGTAGGGCATGCCGCAGACGCGCTCCCGCGCTTCGTCTTTGGTCAAGCCTAGTCCGCGCTCGGCCGCAGCTTCGGCCAACCAGTCCGCGAGGCAATTCCGGCAGAAGCCGGCGAGCGTCATCAGTTCGATATTTTGAACGTCTGTGCGATCGGCAAGATGCGCGACGAGGCGACGAAAGGCGGCCGCCTCGATCTCGACAAGGGCCTTTTCCTCAAGGGGCATTCTGCGTCCGTCCTGTTGCGACGCCGGCATTTCGACTACAACACCGGCTATTGTTGCAAGGGCGCCGATCGGATTGTTTCGATTCATTCGCCAAATTCTGCGGCGCCATGCGGGACGCTCGACACTTGGCATTTGTGCCGCTCTCGTTGTCGCAGCCTGCGCAGGGCCGGCGCTCGAACGCCCGCACGACGAGGTCGTTATCGGCATTCCGCTCGAGCCGCCTAATCTCGACCCGACAGCCGGGGCGGCGGCGGCCATAGACGAGGTCGTCTACGCCAATGTTTTCGAAGGGTTGGTGCGCATCGGGCCGGACGGCGCCGTCAAGCCAGGGCTCGCTGAAAGCTGGGCCGTTTCGGCGGACGGTCTGTCCTATGAGTTCCGGCTGCGCGAAGGAGTCCTCTTTCACGACAGCACGGCCTTCGACGCAGATGATGTCGTTTTTTCGTTCGAGCGTGCGCGTTCGCCGACCTCGACCAATGCGCAGCGCGTCTATTTCGAACCGATCGAGACCATTGAAGCGCCGAGTCCCGACAGCGTTCTGATCCGGCTGAAGCGCCCGGCGAGCGCTTTCCTCTTCAACCTTGGGCAGGGCGACGCGGTGATCGTGGCGCCCGAGAGCGCGGCGACCAACGCGACCGACCCCGTCGGCACCGGTCCTTTCCGATTCCGGAAATGGCGGCGTGGCGATCAAATCGAGCTTGAACGCTTTGACAGGTATTGGGGTCCGGCGCCGCGCCTCAACCATGTGACGTTCCAGATCTTGTCTGACCCTTCAGCGGCGTCAGCTGCGCTCCTTGCCGGCGACATTGACGCCTTCCCGAATTTCCCGGCGCCCGAAATCGTGGCGGCGTTCGAAGCCAACAAGCGCTTCTCAGTCGTCAAGGGAACGACCGAGGGCGAGACCATTCTCGCCATCAACAACGGCCGAAAGCCCTTTGACGATGCGCGCGTCCGCCGAGCGATCTGTCACGCGATCGATCGGAAGGCGCTGATCGACACTGTCTTGTTCGGTTACGGTGAGCCCATCGGCTCCCATTTTCCGCCGCACCATCCGGACTATGTGGATTTGACCGGCGTATGCCCTTACGACCCCGCGCTCGCAAGAGCTCTGCTTATTGAGGCAGGGCTTCCCAAGGGATTTTCGGCAACGCTCATGCTGCCTCCGCCCGGATATGCGCGTCGCGGCGGAGAATTCATCGCTGCCGCACTAGGCGACGTCGGAATTGAATGCAGGATCGTCAATCTCGAATGGGCGCAATGGCTGAAGCAGGTCTTCGCCGACAAGGATTACGATCTGACCATCGTCTCGCATACGGAGCCGATGGACATCGACATCTACGCCCGCGACGATTACTACTTTCAGTACAAGGACGAGGCGTTCAAGGCCCTCTACGCCCGCATTGTGCGCGCGACCGATCCGATTGTCCGCTCGGCCCTACTCAAGGAGGCGCAAGCCAGGATCGCCGAAGACGCGGTCAACGCTTTCCTGGTGGAAACGCCCAAGATCGGCGTGTGGAATGCACGCCTCAACGGACTCTGGTCCGACTCGCCGATTCAAGCCAATGACGTGACCGGCGTTTACTGGAGCGACAAGCATTGAACAGGGCGCGCGCCATCGGGGTCTACGCCGGGCAGCGCTTTGTTTCGCTCGTTCTGACGCTCTTTGCAGCGAGCGTGGTCATCTTCATCCTTCTGCAGATCGCTCCCGGAGACCCTGCGACCTACATGATGGGCCTCAGCGCCAGCTCGGAGGCGGTTCAGGCTCTTCGTGACGAGCTTGGACTGAGCGCCGCGCCGGTCGATCGATATGCCAAGTGGATCGGCGGACTGATGCGCGGCGACTTCGGCGTAAGCTACACCTATCGGGCGCCGGTCGCAGGATTGATCGCGGAGCGCCTCTCCGTATCGGCGCCTCTTGCGGCTTTCGCGCTGGCGATGTCCGTTTTGCTTGGTTTGCCGCTGGGCTTCGTCGCGGCCGCGCAGCGCGGAAGGCCGCTCGATGCGCTGGTGATGACGGTGACGCAGATCGGGCTGGCGGCGCCCAATTTCTGGTTTGCAATCCTGCTTGTGTATCTCTTCTCAGTCGTGCTCGGCTGGGCCTCTGCGGGCGGATTTCCGGGGTGGGACGCCGGGTTTGTTCCGGCGATGCGAGCGCTCCTGCTGCCGGCCTTTGTGCTCGCGCTCCCTCAGGCGGCGATCCTCGCGCGCGTGATGCGCTCCGCGCTGATCGACGCCGAAGGGCGCAACTATATGCTGACCGCCCGCGCCAAGGGCTTGAGCGAAAGCGAAGCGTTGTGGCGACATGCATTTCGCAACGCGCTCATTCCGGCGCTGACGATCATCGGCCTGCAGTTTTCATTTCTTGTCGCAGGCGGCGTCATTATCGAGAATGTGTTTTACCTGCCCGGCCTCGGGCGCCTGGTGTTTCAGGCGATCACGCAGCGCGATCTCATCGTCGTCCAGGGCGTGGTTTTCATCCTTGTATTGATTGTCGTCTCAGTGAACTTTGTCATCGACATCGGCTACGCAATTATCGACCCCCGCCTCAGGAGAGCGCCGTGAAGGCCGCGCCGTTCAGCGCCGTCCTCGGCGCAGCGATCACGCTCTTCTTCATCATGCTGGCGCTGATCTCCGTTCTGTGGACGCCCTACGATCCGGCGTCGTTCGATGTCCCGGCGCGCCTGCGTGCGCCCTCGTTCGATCACTGGTTCGGCACGGATCACTTCGGCAGGGATGTGCTTTCGAACGTCATGGCGGGCACCCGGGTTTCGATAGCTGTCGCGATCGTTGCTGTCGGCCTTGGTATGGCGCTCGGCGCGCCGCTGGGACTCATTGCGGCCGCCGCCGGCGGCGCCGTCGATGAATGGCTGATGCGCGCCTCTGACATTGTCTTTGCGTTTCCCGCGCTCATCCTCGCCATTCTGCTGACAGCGGCGCTGGGGCCGGGCGCGCTCAATGCGATCATCGCCATCGGCGTCTTCAACGCGCCGGTATTCGCAAGGCTGGTGCGCGGTTCGGCGCTCTCGCTGTGGAAGCGAGAGTTTATTCTGGCGGCCCGTGCGGCCGGCAAGGGGAAGCCGCGCATTTCACTCGAGCACATCCTGCCCAATATTGCCGACCTGATCATCGTTCAGGTCACGATCCAGTTCTCTCTCGGCGTGCTGGCCGAGGCGGGTCTTTCCTATGTGGGGCTCGGCGCGTCGCCGCCGACGGCGAGCTGGGGCCGCATGCTGGCCGAGAGCCAGACCATCGCCGCGATCGCGCCATGGACAGCGATCTTTCCAGGCCTTGCGATTGTCCTGTGCGTCCTCGGGCTCAATCTGCTCGGCGACGGGCTGCGCGACGCCTTCGATCCGAAGCTGCGGCGTGCGCGATGACGCTGCTGCGGGTTGAAAGCCTCTCTCTGAACATCGGCGCCGAGCGCATCCTCGACGAGGTGACGTTCTCATTGGAGCCTGGCGAAACGCTTGGGCTTGTCGGCGAGAGCGGTTCGGGAAAGTCGATGACAGCGCTGTCGATCATGCGGTTATTGCCGGCAGATTCGACGCTGTCGGGGCGGATCGCGCTCGAAGGCGAAGACCTCCTCAAGCTCAGGCCGCGGGAGATGCGCGCGCACCGCGGCCGTGACATCGGCATGGCGTTTCAGGAACCCATGTCAGCGCTAAATCCCTTGCAAACCATCGGCGGGCAGCTCGCGGAGCCATTCGAGATTCATCGTGGCCTCTCGCGCCGGAGCGCGCTCGCTGAGGCGGGCCGGCTCATGGAGCGTGTGGGGCTCGAGGCGGGCGGCGTCGATGCGGGGCGCTATCCGCATGAGTTGTCGGGAGGACAGCGCCAGCGCGCCGTGATCGCTATCGCCATGGCGTTGTCGCCGAAGGTCCTGATCGCGGATGAACCGACGACGGCGCTTGACGCGGCGGCGCAGGCAGAGATCGTTCGCCTCCTGTTGTCGCTGACGCAAGAAGAGAACTGTGCGCTACTGTTCATCACCCATGATTTGCCGCTGATCGCAGGCCTCGCCGACCGCATCGCCGTGATAAGCAGCGGGCGCGTCGTGGAGATGGGCCGTACTGGCGAGATCCTCTCGGCGCCGTCGCATCCATACACGGCGAAGCTCATCGATGCGGCGGTTCATCGACCGCCGCGGCCGGTATCGAACAAGTCCGGCCAGGACCTGCTCGTCGCGTCTGACCTCGTGAAGACCTATCGAAAGGGCGGTGCGACGCGCCGCGCGCTCGACGGAATCACTTTGTCGATCCGCGAGGGCGAGCTTGTTGGACTGGTCGGCGAGAGCGGCTCAGGCAAATCGACGCTCGCGCGCGCGCTCCTGGCGCTCGAGACGCTCGACGCCGGAGGCATCACGCTCGGCGGAGCGCCGTTCAAGGTGGGGCATGACCGGGAGACGCGTGCGCTCCGCCGGCGTATTCAGATCGTGTTTCAAGACCCTTACGGCAGCTTCGATCCGCGCCTGCGCGTCTGGCGCACGGTCTCGGAGCCGATGCATCTCCTCGATCCGGGACCGAACGCAGCGACGCGGCGGCGAGCCGCCCGCGACATCCTCGCGCGCGTCGGTCTCGATGCTGACGATTGTGACAAGTATCCGCATGAGTTCTCCGGCGGACAGCGCCAGCGAATCGCCATCGCCCGCGCGCTCATCACGCGGCCGGATATCGTCATCTTCGATGAAGCGGTGTCGTCGCTCGACGTATCGACGCGCGCGCAGGTTCTCGATCTGCTAGCCGAGCTCTCACGCTCGATGGGGCTCGCCTACCTGTTCATCTCCCATGATGTGGGCGTCGTTCGGGCTATCGCCGAACGAATACTGGTCATGAAGGACGGAAAGATCGTCGATGAGGGCCCGGCCGACTCGCTGTTCGAAACCTCCAGCCACCCCTATACCCGCGCGCTTCTTGCGGCGACGCCCTCTCTCGCGGCGGCGCTCGCCGCGAGGGGGGAGCGCATGGCGGATTTAGTTGGATAGTTCAGGTCGTTCTGCGCTACCAAAACTCCATGAACCCCGGTCCGCGCAATCTGATCACCGACGTCGATGGCGTCCTTGTCGGCCATGCGACCGACCTCAAGGCGGAATCCGGCGTCACTGTCATTCTGTGCGAGGAGCATTTTTGTGCGGGCGTCGATGTGCGCGGCGGCGCGCCGGGCGTTCGAGAAATCGAGGTCCTTTCGCCCGAGAACCTTGTCGGCCGCGCGCACGCATTTGTCTTGACGGGCGGGTCCGTGTTCGGCCTCGCTGCGGCCGATGGAGTGGTCAGCGCGCTCGCCGGCAAGGGCGTCGGCTTCTCGCCCCGCGCCGGCAGCCCGCCCGTTCCGATCGTTCCAGCCGCAGTCGTCTATGATCTCGCCAATGACGGCGACAAGAACTGGGGCGAGACGCCGCCTTATCGCGCGCTCGGGCTCGCGGCCGTTGCAGCAGCTGCGAGGGATTTCGAACTCGGACGATGTGGCGGCGGGCGCGGGGCGAGAA